>CAZYIW010000055.1:0-1511 GCA_964647705.1 uncultured Piscirickettsiaceae bacterium | reverse complement strand
GGAAACCAGATCCACATAAAAAATGCACCTTCTAATTTATGAAGCTTGGCGCTGGTATTGCCAAACACTTCGTAAAATACTTTTTTAGCAATCTTGGCTTTGTCTTCGTAATAGGGTTTAACAACATTATTGGACAAGTGCATAATTTCTTGGTTTTTAACCAAACGCGTTGCCAATGTGGGCCCAACACTACTTGGCGCCAAAGTTAGAATGCCACTTACCCTGCTCATCGCCTCAATAGTGTCTTCATTGGCAATCACAATGCCAGTGCGAATGCCAGGCAAGCCCAATTTAGAAAGTGACATACAAAGAATTGTGTTTTCATTCCAGCTTAGGGTTGCTTTGGTATAAATAACCCCTGGAAATGGGTTGCCATAAGCGTTATCAACAATGAGCGGAATGTTTTTTTCTTGGGCGATTTCATCCAACTGCGCCAATTCATTATCGGTTACCACGTTGCCCGTTGGGTTGGTTGGCCGTGAGATACAAATCACCCCAATATTTTCTTGATCAATGGTGTTTTTAACTTTGGCAAAATCAATCTGATATTTAAACGTTTGATTGTCTAATTCGTGAATCTCGGGCTTAACTGATACAAACATCTGATCAGACAAACCCTGATCGGCATAGCCAATATATTCTGGTGCCAACGGCAATAAAACTTTTTTTGAACCGCCATTGGTCATCTCGCCCGCAAACAAATTAAAAAGCGAAAAGAAACTGCTTTGCGACCCGTTGGTAATGGCAATATTTTGATCACTCAAACCCCAACCATAATTGGCATTAAACATCTCAACCAATACATCGATAAAACTTTCAGACCCTTTTGGTCCATCATAAAATCCGAGCATTTGGTCAACTTCATTGCCGTTAACTAATGCCTTGAGCTCATTGACAAACACCTCATGTGCTTTGGGAACAATTGCAGGATTGCCTCCCCCCAACATAATAATATTTTTATCATCGCTGTGATTGGCTTTGCCAAGATCATCCATCAAGCGAGTAATGCCTGAATACTTTGTGAATTTTTCACCAAATTTTGAGTACTTTTCTGCCATGGATTTATTTTATTGCAAATATTGGTCTTTTTTATGTGTCTTAGTGATTCTGTGTATCTATTAAAATAAACACACTTGGTTCACAAATAACAACATGGCAACAGAAACGATTACTGTTTTTTCACACATCTATTCAATCGATGTAGACAAAGATGCCGAAGAGGTATTGTCTTTGGTACAAAATATTACCAGCGCAGATGATATTAAACAAAATATTGAGCAGGCAGTTAAAACCGTTAGAAAATACGAGTCGATTGGTTTTTACCCAATGTCGCCACCCGATTTTATCGGCGAGGTAATTGGTAATTTTTCTGATGTGGGTTTGACTCGTGAAGAAGTGATTGGAGAAAACAGACACCAAATTGTAACTGGTTACACAGGTTGTGTTAAAGTCTTTCAACTGCCGGATGATTTGAAAAACAAGGCCAGTGAAATGTTACTTGGATTTGATGT
>CAZYIW010000054.1:0-1825 GCA_964647705.1 uncultured Piscirickettsiaceae bacterium | reverse complement strand
GCTCAAACGCACCCGAGGCTTGCTTTTGCGTATCGACAACATTAAATTCAACACCGTTAGCAACAAGCAAACCACTGTCGCCAACCTGGCCACCTGACTCACCATAAAAGCTCGATTCATTGAGCACAATGATTGCGTCATCACCGGCTTCAATCACATCGGTCAACTCTCCACCTTTCACTAGGGCAGCCACAGTGGAGGTATTTTCTAATTGTGTATAACCTAAAAACTGCGTTACATCACTAACAGCAACTCCTTTTTGGTTGTCCTTAAAGTCGCCTGCAGATCTGCCACGATCTTTTTGTTTTTCCATTTCTACTTCAAAACCTGCCATGTCAACGCTTAAGCCTCGCTCACGTGCCACGTCTGCGGTTAAGTCCACTGGAAAGCCATAAGTATCGTAGAGTTTGAAAACCGTCTTACCATCAATTTGCTTGCCGTCTAAATTGCTAATCGCCTCTTCCAAAATACCCATGCCTTGGTCCAGCGTTTGCGCAAATCTTTCTTCTTCACGCTTTAAAACCTTTTCTACATTTGCCAAGTCCTTCTTAAGCTCAGGGTAGACATCCTTTGTTTGCAATGCCAAAACAGGCGCTAAGCGATAATAAAAAATCTTGTCAATACCCAACTTATGCCCATGTCGGATGGCGCGACGAATAATGCGTCTTAAAACATAGCCTCTGCCTTCGTTTGATGGAAGAACGCCGTCAGTCACCATAAAAGCCGTTGAACGAATATGGTCTGCAATTACCCTTACAGAGGCATTGTCTTGCTTAATGCCGTTGGCCTTAGGTGTTAGATCAACAATGGCTTTGGTCAGTTCTTTAAAACCATCTGTATCGTAATTGTTGTTGACATGTTGCATCACCGCAGCCAGGCGTTCTAAGCCCATACCGGTGTCTACGCATGGTGCATCCAATGGTTTCAAGTAACCATCTTCTTGACGATCAAACTGGGTAAATACCAAATTCCAAATCTCAATATAGCGATCCCCATCTTCGTCTGCATGGCCTGGAGGGCCGCCAGGAATATCTTCACCATGATCATAAAAAATCTCACTACAAGGGCCGCAAGGTCCGGTATCACCCATTTGCCAAAAGTTGTCCTTTGCACCACAACGGGAAATACGGTTTTTCGGAAAGCCGATCTCATTAATCCAAATCTGCTCAGCTTCATCGTCTTCTTCAAACACACTGACCCAAAGTTTGTCTTTGGGTAATTTTAATTCTTCGGTTAAAAACTCCCAGGCAAAACGAATCGCCTCTTGTTTAAAGTAATCCCCAAACGAGAAATTACCCAACATTTCAAAAAAAGTATGGTGGCGGGCTGTATAACCGACATTCTCTAGATCGTTGTGCTTACCGCCTGCTCGAACACATCTCTGGCAAGAAGCTGCTCGTTTGTAGGGGCGTTTCTCCACACCACTGAAAACATCCTTAAACGGCACCATACCAGAATTGGTAAAAAGCAGGGTTTTGTCATTATTTGGCACCAACGATGCACTTGGCTCAATTGCATGGCCTTGCTTTTCAAAATAATCTAAGAATTTTTTTCTAATCTCAGCGGTTTTCATACTCTACAAAAATCAAATAACAATTGGGGCGATTATACTCGCTAACACCTATTCTAACAGCGAAGTGTCTCCTGCTCCATGTCTGATAATATCGGCACTGCCTTTTGATAAATCTATCACTGTGGTCGGCTCGGGTGGACAATAGCCATCGTCAATAATCACATCCACTTGTTTTTCAACTGCCTCTCGCACATCGTCAATGTCATAAAACTCAAAACCATCCAATATCAAAGAAACACTCATCAAAGGCTC
>CAZYIW010000053.1:0-2209 GCA_964647705.1 uncultured Piscirickettsiaceae bacterium | reverse complement strand
GTTTATTCCTCGATAGCTCAGTTGGTAGAGCAACGGACTGTTAATCCGTTTGTCGCTGGTTCGAGCCCAGCTCGAGGAGCCAATTAAATAAAGGCCTGTATTAATTACAGGCCTTTTTTATGTCTGAAAGTAAATATATACTAACCTGTGAGAGACCAAAAGGTAGTGATTTTTGGTTATTTGTGGTTAATTTATAAACAGAAATAATTAAATTCAAAGCCTGTTTGACGGACTTTATATTCTGTTTTTATCATACAATGTTTACTAAATTGATACTGTATCTATATTATGTTTGTAAAAGGTCATAAAAAACTTGGTGAGCTCAAGAAGAGTGCAAAAAAACAAAAGAGATCCTAATGCCTACTGAAGCGATCTTGGCTGAATTAAGGGTAATCCCATTGAGAGGCTTGTTGCTACTGCCGAGTCTGAATAGTACACAATTGTGCAAAAGATAAGAAAGTCAATACGATGAAAAACAAAAAAGGCGCTCCAGCGACATTTAGTCAGTGGCAACTGTATGCTAAAAATCTAGCCCCTGTTCACATTAGTTGGCTTATACAAGCCAAGAAAAAGGGAGAGTATGCTGGTTGTGACATTTCTACTGGTATTAAGGTTGATCGAGAGCGTTTTTTGGTGGGTGTTCTGTTGTTTGCTGAAGTGATAGCCAAAAATAGCCCTGAAAAAAATATTGGTCTTATGGTGCCTTCAAGTGTGGGGGGTGCTATCACCATCATGTCGGTACTTTGTATTGGAAAGACTGTGGTTAATTTAAATTTCACCTCTGGCAAAAAAGCACTACAAAATGCCGCCAAACAAGCCAAGTTAAAAACGATTTATACTTCGAAGAAATTTGTTGATAAGCTTTTAGAGCGAGGATTAGATGTGGTCTCTTTCTTTCCAAATATTAATATTATTTATCTTGAGGATGTTAAAGAAAATATATCAACTGGTAAAAAAATAAAAACGTTACTGCTGAGTAAGCTGCTGAGTGCAAAAAGCATAGAAAGAAAATTTTTTAAACCTGTTAAAGGGGGTGATACTGCTGCCATTTTATTTTCATCAGGTTCTGAGGGATCGCCAAAAGGCATTGAGCTGAGTCATACTAATTTGTCAGCGAATGCCAAACAATCAGCTATCGTACTAGATACAAGACCAAACGATGTAATGATGTCAACACTGCCCACTTTCCACTCATTTGGTTTTTTAGCGACTACATTGATGCCACTCACTGAGGGAGTGCCTATTGTTTGTCATCCAGACCCTACAGATATAGAAACTATTGCCAAAGGGATAAAAAAATACAAAGGCACTATTTTGGTGGGTACGCCAACTTTTCTACGTATGTACACGGTAAATCGTAAAGTTGATATACAAATGCTGTCTTCTCTTAGGTTGACGGTATCTGGCGCTGAAAAACTCAAACACGATATTGAACGGGATTTTCAACTCAAATTTAACAAAGTGATTTATCAAGGTTATGGTGCTACTGAAACCTCGCCTGCTGCTGGTATTAATACACCTGATACTAAAGATAATCATGGTAATACAGTCATCAACAATAAACCTGTTACCTGTGGTAGAGCGCTTGAAGGTACGCAATATCGAATTGTGGATCCAGATACCATGAAAGAATTATCTTCTGGAGAAGATGGATTGGTACTTATTGGAGGCCCTCAGGTGATGAAGGGATATTTAAATCAAGCTGACAAAACAGCCAAAGTAATTGAAATTATGGATGGTGTACGTTGGTACAATTCTGGTGACAAAGGTCACCTAGATAAAGATGGCTTTTTAACCATTGTTGATCGTTATTCACGCTTTGCTAAGATTGGTGGTGAAATGGTAAGTCTTAGCTCTGTTGAAGAACAAATTCAACATTCTCTAGAAGCGCCTACATTAGATTTAGTTGCGGTAGCAGTTAACGACGACAAAAAAGGTGAAAAAATTGTATTATTAGTCACCGAAGACATTAGGCTAGATAAAGTCAAAAAAGCACTGCTGAGTGATGATATTCCCGCACTTATGCATCCAGCAAAAATTATCAAAGTTGATGAAATCCCTAAACTTGGCTCTGGTAAGACTGATTTTGGCGCGGCTAAAAAATTAGCTCAAGTATATATCAACTAGCGACTATGCCAGAGTTGTTAGAGGTGGAGACCACGAAACTTGGCCTTACGCCAGTGATTGTTAATCCGTTTGTCGCTGGTTC
>CAZYIW010000052.1:0-3036 GCA_964647705.1 uncultured Piscirickettsiaceae bacterium | reverse complement strand
AAAACATAAAAATAATCGCCACTAGTTCAATGGTGGACGAGTCAAAATAACCAATCGATAGATCATGTGTGGAAAAACCACCAATGGCCACTGTTGAAAAGCTATGTCCGATGGCATCAAACCAATCCATGCCTGCCCAATAATAAGCAATGGCGCAAACCACAGTAAAGCCGATGTAGATCTTCCAAAGCGCTTTGGCTGTTTGCGTTAGTTTGGGCGTTAGTCTTTCTTTTGAAATACCACTGGATTCTGCGTGATAAAGCTCCATCCCGCCCACACCCAACATTGGCAAAATTGCCACTGCCAAAACAATGATTCCCATACCACCTAACCACTGTAGTTGTTGACGATAATACAAAATCGCTTTGGGCAGTCCATCTAAGCCTTGAAGCAGTGTAGAGCCTGTGGTTGTCAGCCCCGACATCGATTCAAAAAATGCATCAGAGAAAGACATGTTGACAGATTCAGTTAACAAAAACGGTGTGGTTGCAAATATTGAGAGTACAAACCAAAAACTCACCACTACCAACACCCCTTCTCGAATTCTGAAATCTCGTGTGGAATTCTTAAAAGGAAAATACAATATCAAACCACTGATAAATGTAAGTGTAAATGCAAAAACAAAGACAAGGTATTGACCCTCGGCATAAATGTAGTCCACCAGTAATGGCGGTAGTTGCGTTAAGCTGAAAACCATCAGTAAAAGGCCAATGGTTTTAAAGACGATACTTAAATGCATAATTGATTATTTTTCTGCAAAAAGTGCCTCAACTGAATGAATCTTACTAACATCAGTTAACACCAAAAGCACATGATCTCCTTCTTCAATCACCAAAGTTCTAGAACCCATAATTACCTCATTATTTCTAACCACAGAGCCAACCACCACACCATCAGGCAAATCGAGCTGTTCAACTGTACGACCAACCACGTTAGAGTGTTCTTTGTCGCCATGGACAATGATCTCGATGGCTTCTGCAGTGCCTTGACGTAGGGAGTGCACCATCATTGTGTCTCCTTTACGAAGGTGTGCCAAAATACCACTGGCAGTGATTTGGTCTGGAGAAACCACCATGTCCACATCTTCACTTTGTTCTGCCAAATCTTCATAAACATTGCGCTTGACAAGCGATACGGTTTTATGCGCACCTAAGCGTTTGGCCAAAATTGAGACGATTACATTAATTTCATCAGAATCTGTCAGTGCTAAGAATAGATCAGTGCTCTCAATACCCTCTTCAAGTAATAATTGTTCATCAGAGGCATTACCCCTGAGCACCAAGGTATTGTTTAACTGATTGGCAATCATTTCAACGCGCTGGGCATTCATCTCGATGATGCGTACACGATGATTTTTTTCTAAATATTTGGCCAAGGTCAGACCAATTCTTCCGCCACCTGCAATCATAATATTTTTATAAGGCCTGTCCAAACGTCTAAATTCTCTGAGCACCTTGGAAACGCTCTCTTTTTTAGTGACAAAATAAACGTGGTCGCCATCACGAATCACTGTATCCCCATAGGCAGGTATGGCACGACCATTGCGATACAAGCTCACAATACGCATACGCGTTTTTGGCAGGTGCTCGTGTAAATCTTTGATTGGGTGACCCACAATGGGTGTACCGGCATAAGCTCTGGTTTCTACCAACTGCACCAAGCCATTTTCAAACTCAAATACTTGCTCTGCTCCGGGTTCTTCAACCACACGTTTGATGTAGTTGGTAACCAAACCCTCCGGTGTGATCACAAAATCAATGGGAATGGCATCGTCTGAGAATAATTCTTTACGCAGGAGAAACTCAGCTGTTCTTACGCGGGCAATCTTCTTCTCAACGTTATAAAGCGTATGCGCCATCTGGCAAGCCAACATATTGCCTTCATCGGAACGGGTCACAGCAATAACCATGTCCATTTTTTTGATGCCTGCCTCTTCCAATACGTTTGGATAAGAAGCATGGCCGTGTACGGTTTTTACATCTAGATGGCGTTGAAGAGACAATAGATTAGATTCGTCTTTATCGACAATAGTGATGTCGTTTTCCTTGTCAGTAACCAGAAAATTCGCCAGTGTTGAACCGACTTGACCTGCACCTAAGATTAAGATTCTCATTTTTTATCAATCCCCAAATCTTTTAATTTACGATACAACGTGGTACGTTCCAAACCAGCCAACTCTGCCACCTTGGCAATATTGTAATTGTTTTGCTCTAGATGGTGCATAAAGTATTGTTTTTCAAAAATGTTTCTGGCTGATTTGAGTGGAATATCAAAATCAATGCCTGTGATTGCCCCACTATCAGGCACACTTTGAGATTGTTCTGAGAGTATGCGTCTAACCAGTGGCAAAATATCGTGCAGTGGTTTTTTCAAAAAATCCACCGCACCGAGCTTAATCGCCTTGACCACATCTTTGTGTTCTGCGTGGCCAGACATCATCACCACTGGTGTGCTTAGTCCTTGATCACTCCACTCTTGTAATAACGACATGCCGTCTTGCCCTGGCATCCAAACATCCATCATAATCAGATCAAACGTTTGATTTTTTATTGCCGTTTTTGCCTCACCCGCATTGGCAGCTAGCCTGACTTCATAATTAACATCTTCTAGGATATCTTGCATTGTTTCGGCATTCACCGCCTCATCATCAATAATTAAGATGGTGCCGATGACTGTTGAGTCATTCATTGATCTCTCCTAATTCTTTTTTATAATCAAATTCAATTGTAATAATCGCGCCATGTGGTTTGGCATTTGTGGCGTATATTCGCCCATCATGTTGCTCTACAATGCTTTGTACAATGGCCAAGCCTAGACCGCTGCCTTTGAGTTTGGTGGTGACATATGGATCAAACACTTTGTCAATCACCTCAGGGTCAAAGCCATCACCATCATCTGCCACAATCATCTGCACCACTGCGTCTTTTTCTAAATAATGGGTAGAGATTGAAATGCACAGCGATTTGTCTTCATCGGTTGCTTCTGAGGCATTTTTCACCAAATTAATCAAAACCCTAGAGATGCTATTGGCGTCAA
>CAZYIW010000051.1:0-3889 GCA_964647705.1 uncultured Piscirickettsiaceae bacterium | reverse complement strand
ATCACGCCATATTCTTCTAAAACATGGGTGCTTGGATACCACATGTCATCCGCTTCGTATTTATACATATAATCGGTAAAAGCTTTGTCTACGCCCCGCTTTTGAAAAAACTCGGCATCGGATTGTTGATCGACGATGAGGCTTCTGATGGTGACTTTGTCCATTCTCGTATTGGGCATGGCCATGCTGTATTGGTGAAACCCAAGCTGGGCATCTTTGTGAATAAGGCGCTTGTTGCCTGAGATAAAAGCAATGGTACAGGCCGATGCACAGCCTTGATTGGTGTAAGTGTTCAGGCTATTTAAAAGAATGAGTTTCGAGAGTTCTCTGGCCTCGTAGAGCAAACCGCCGTCGCTGTTTAGAGTGACGAATTTGATGGATGGATTACCCTTTAGGGCTTTGGCAACTTTTTTGGATAAGCCGTAGTCGAAATCGCCATCAATTAAGAGGATGTTATCCTCCACCGATACTTCGTAATTTTTGGATTTAGAGAGCTCAAAGGCATAGTAATAAAGCTCTTTATAGAGCTCTTTGTCTTGCATCTCGGCACTGATGCCGCCTAATAGGCCGATAACGATTATGAACTTCACCACACGCGGCCAAAAGCGCTTGCCTGTTTTTTCAATAGAATGATTGGCACTGCGCCAAAGCCCAACAATTTGCCATGGATAGATAACAAAATAAATGAGCACAATAAAAGCCAAGGCAAGGCGCGAATAGATGACGGGATCTTGACTCTCGGCGATGACAAACCACAACACCAATGCAAAGGTAAGCACCATGGAGAGTAGCCAATAATTGATCCAATAAGATTTTGCCAGGGAATGCTGACCGTGCCAATGCTTGGCGAAATAGCCCATTTTTTTCTGCTCGGCTGGTGGCTCGATGGGTTCTATTGGGTCTTGCATGGGTGTTTATTTAATTATTCTTTTTCCTTACAAATAACTTGCACTGTGGCGTCTCTGGCTTCGTTAACAATGGTGCTAACGGCTCTAGCGCCATTTGATTTTCTGACTTGATAGTCTACCACGTTCAGATCTAAAAAGATTTTGGCCATGTTGGATTTGATGGCAAAGTTGACATTTTGTGCTAGGCGATCGCCTGTGATTTCGCCACTGGATTCCAGCCTTGAGACAATCACACCAATGACATTGCCATTGTCGTCTAAAAGTGGCCCACCTGAGTTGCCAGGCTGCACCGGTGAGGTGAGTTGTAGCTCGGCAATGTTGTTGTCAAAGCCGGTGAGTGCTGAGATGTTGCCAGTGGTGACTTTAAGATCGGAACCCAAGGTGGAAGAGAGTGGATAGCCCAAAGCAATGGACTGCTCTCCGGTGGTGATTGGTTTTCTGTTTCTAAAATACAAAAAAGTTTTGCTGGGCTTGCCGGTTTTGAGAATGGACAGATCGGTGTTGGCATCGGTATCGAGTAAGCTGACTTTTGATTCGTAGTTTTTGTTTTTAATAAAAATTTCATCGCAAGCGCTGGTGACATGATCGTTGGTGAGGATGTGCGTGGGTGTGACAAAAAAGCCCGAACCAGAGCTGGTGGTCTTAAATTCAATATTTTTATTGTTGATGTCGCTGTCGTTATTTGCGGCGGTGTAGTAATAGTTGGCGGATTTTTTATAATTTTTTATGATGTTGGCGTCTTCGTCTCCAAAGTAATAAACACTGCCCAGGGCTATTTGCGCCTTTTTGAGATCTTGCTCTGCGGCTTTTTCGTACCATTTGATGGCTTCGTTGACGTCTTTTTCCACAGCATAACCAAAATCGTAGAATTGACCCAAATTGTATTGTGCATCGGCATTACCCAGCTCAGCGCCTTTTTTATACCAATGAAAGGCTTTTGAATAATCTTTTTTGATGCCAATACCGTTATAGTAGAAACGACCTAAATTGCCATAGGCTTTAACACTGCCTAAATCTGCGGCTTCGTTTAGGTATTTAAAGGCTTTTTCGGCGTCAATTTCTACCACGTCTTTGCCCATCATGTAGAAAACACCCAATTTAGATTTGGCTTCAGCCACGCCTAAATCTGAGGCTTTTTTGGCCCAATCAAAGGATTTTTGGTAATCGCGATCCACAAGTATGCCTTTGAAATAGTATTCGGCCAATGTGTTTTGTGCCTCGCCATAATTTTTGTTGGCCGCCTCGAGGTAAAGCTCAATGGCTTTTTCAGCATCCTTTTCAACGCCTTCGCCGTTTTCATACATTTGTGCGATGTGATAGATGGATTCCCCGTCACCTTGATCGGCGCCAATTTGATACCATTCGAGTGCTTTTTTAAAGTTTTTACCAGTGCCCTCGCCATTGTAATATTTATTGGCCACTGAGTTGATTGATTCGATATTGCCACCCTCAGCAGCTTGTATTTCCCAATAAAGGGATTTTGCTTTGTCAATATCAACACCCACGCCTAAGTAGTAACTATCAGACAAAGAGCTTTGTGCGTAATGATTGCCCATCTCGGCGGCTTTTTGGTAATACTGCGTTTGTTCTTTGCGATTTTTGATTTGAGCATCATGGCCAGTGATAAAGCCGATGTTGTATACGGCTACTGAAGAGCCGTTGTCTGCAGACTTTTGATAATAGTCAAAGGCTTTGTCAAAGTCGATTTCTTGGGTAAACCCATAGGTGTAATCCAGTGCGGTTTCAAAGTCAATGTCGCGTTGTTCTTGGTTGATTTTGCCGGTGTGTAAGTCGATTTTGTATTGGGCATCGGCATCGCCCTGCTCGGCTGCTTTTTCGTAATAATAGATGGCCCTTGGAATGCTCACTGGAAAGCCTTTGCCATATTCGTGCATGTGTCCAAGTTCAAATTGGGCATTTGCGTAGTTAACCTCGTGGGCTCTTTGAAAATAATCGTTGGCTTTTTGATAATCTTTTTCAACACCCAAGCCATGCAAATACAACTTGCCTAGAACCCACAGTGCGCGTTTTTCCTCTTCGTATTTGAGTGCATGCTCGAAATGCTCTTTGGCTTTGAGATAGTTCTTTTCTACACCTCGGCCTGCATAGTGCATAAAACCCAGAACAAACTCTACATTGCTGCTATATTCGTTGTTAGAGGCGATGTTTAGATGTTTGAATGCCAATTGATAGTCGCTGTCGATATCGTCTGGCGCATGGTAGTAAAAAATGCCCAAATACTCGTGCAACATGTTTTTTAAATATTCGTTTTGTTCTTTTTCTATGTCTTTCTTGAGGTTAAAGATGGCGGTTTTGTAATCGCCCTTTGATTGCGCGTCTAGTGCCTCTTCAAGCCCAGCGTGAACTGGCGATAAAAATATGAGTAGAATAAGCGTTGAAATTAATTTCATAATGACCTCTTTAACTTTGCTAATATTAAACAATCTGCGTGTGCTTTTGGTGCATTTTTTGTTGTTGTTCTGCATCATCTTGTTGCCTTTGAGGCATTATCCAAAATCAATATGAACATTGGGTGTGGAATTGATGAAGATTGACGCTGGCTTTTTAGAGTCTGGGCTGTGTAATCTCAATTAACGTGTAGCCAATGTTTTTGTAATCATTGATTGTGGCAGGACCACTTTTGGCAACATCAACAAAATCGAGATAGGCGCTTTCATCGACATTTACCCACCTAGAATGCACACCGCAGACATGAACATCCACCGATTGATTGCTAAGTTCTTTTAAGGTGTTAATGGCCTTGGGCTGGGATATTGAGGCTTGTTTGGTGAGTTCGAATTGCTCGAGCCCGTGTGAGACAATGGCAAGATCAATATTTGGAAACTTGGCTCTGAGTTGTTGGGTGTAGTTCTCAAGCATTGGGCTTAGCCATTGCCAAGAATCCGAGCCAAATTCTAACACCTCAAAAACCACACCATCGGGCTCTTGTGTTTGACTTAACAGCCGGTCTATCTTATCGT
>CAZYIW010000050.1:2108-4255 GCA_964647705.1 uncultured Piscirickettsiaceae bacterium | reverse complement strand
TTTTAAAGAGGCGCTGCGCTATGGTGCTGAGGTTTTTCATCATCTAAAAGCAGTGTTGGAGAGTAAAGGAATGAACACAGCGGTTGGCGATGAGGGTGGTTTTGCTCCTGATTTGTCCTCCAATGAGCAGGCTCTGAAGGTGATTATTGAGGCGATTGAAAATGCTGGATACACGCCAGGTAAAGACATCTACATCGGTATTGACGCTGCCAGTTCTGAATTTTACGACAACGGCACATACAACCTAGCCTCTGAAGGCAAATCACTGAGTTCTAAAGAATTTGTTGATTACTTGTCCAATTGGGTAGACAACTATCCCATTATCTCAATTGAAGATGGCATGGATGAGAACGATTGGGAAGGCTGGAAGCTATTAACTGAAAAACTGGGAGGCAAAGTACAGCTGGTGGGTGATGACTTGTTCGTAACCAACAGTCAGATTCTCTCTCAAGGTATTGAAAAAGGTGTGGCCAACTCAATTTTGATCAAGGTTAACCAAATTGGCACCCTCACAGAGACGTTCAATGCCATGTCGATGGCAAATGCGGCTAATTACACTTCAGTGATGTCACATCGCTCTGGCGAAACCGAAGACACCACCATTGCTGATTTGGCAGTGGCAACTGGTTGTGGGCAGATTAAAACCGGTTCTTTGTCACGATCAGATCGTTTGGCCAAATACAATCGCCTTTTGCGCATTGAAGAAGAGTTGGGCGATAAGGCTGTCTATCCAGGACTTGATGCTTTTAAGCATTTAAACTAAACTGATATTTATTTAACCAAAAATAAACTGATTGGAATCACTCTCAACCTTTTGGCTTAGTGTTGTCCTTTTTGGATTGATACTTTTTTCTGCTTTCTTTTCTTCGACAGAGACTTCGATGATGGCGATTAATCGCTATCGTTTAAAAACTCTAATTGCCGAGAAAAACAAACGTGCCAAAAGGGTTGAAAAACTCTTGGGCGATTTGGATCACCTGATTGGCACCATTCTCTTAGGCAATAATTTTGTCAATATCTTTGCCTCAGCAATCGCCACTGTATTGGCTATTAAGCTTTGGGGCGAAGGCTCTGTGGTACTTGCCTCTATTGTGCTGACTTTTGTGATTTTGGTGGTTGCTGAAACCACGCCCAAAACCTTTGCAGCCAAAAACCCTGAGAAGGTGGCACTTCCAGCCGCAATTGTTATTGAATTTTTAATTAAATTGTTTCGTCCTTTTGTTTGGGTGATTGCACAACTCTCCAAATTAATTCTAAGAACATTCGGTGTCAAAGACAATCAAGACAAACAAAGTATTAGCTCAGATGAGTTGCGTATGGTGGTGCACGATGCCAAACCAATTATTGCCTCTAATTACCAAAAGATGCTGCTTAACATCATTGATTTGGAGAAAGTTAAGGTTGAAGACATCATGATCCCTAGGCATGAGCTGATCAGTGTTGATATCAACAACGAACAAGAGATTCTTCAACAACTAAAACGTATTCAACATACCCGTCTGTTAACTTATGATGGTTCAAAGGATAACATCAATGGTGTCCTACACATGCGAGACATTGCCAATCTTTATGCCAAAGGGGAATTCAGCATTGAAAAAGTATTAGAACTGGTTAGAAAACCTTATTTTGTGCCTGAGGGCACTTCTCTACATCATCAAATGGAGCATTTTCAAAAAGAAAAGCGTCGTTTAGGCTTGGTGGTTGATGAATATGGTGAAGTTCGAGGCATGGTTGTTTTGGAAGACATTCTTGAAGAGATTGTTGGTCAGTTCACTTCCAACCAAAATGAAACCATCGATGAGGTACGAAAACAAAAAGACGGCAGTTACTTGGCAGATCCTCGTATCAGTATTCGAGAGCTGAACAGCCTGCTGGATATTACTCTGCCAGTATCTAAAGCCAAAACACTCAACGGCCTTATATTGGAAGAACTGCAAACCATTCCTAAACGGGATGTGAGTTTAAAAATTGACAATCTTTTGATAGAGATTTTGCAAATCTCTAACCAAACCATAAAACTGGTCAAATTAACCAAACTAGATTAGCGTTTGGCCCATCTTGACCAACTGTGCTGAATCCATCTTCCAATCAATTTCATTTGGCATCAACAAAATAACCGTTGAGCCCATATTAAAACGCCCCATCTC
>CAZYIW010000050.1:0-2008 GCA_964647705.1 uncultured Piscirickettsiaceae bacterium | reverse complement strand
GCACCAGAATCAAAAGCACTTGCTTTTTTTTCATCAGCCAGCAAAGCTTTAACACTATAGTGGCGACCCTTGGCTTGCAAAATTTCTTGTTTTTTGATACTGCCTAATTGTGATATTTGTCCATCCACTGGGCAAATCATCGCGCTATCATCAAGACTTCTGATGTTTTCTTTCAGAGCGCGGGTAAAAAAATCATTAAAACTTTGATATTGTTCAGGGGTTTGTCTTTGCGCCTGAGAAAGATCCACCTGATATGTTTTCACAAACCAGCGAATAAAGGCATTTTTAAAAGCGGGGTTTTGAACACGAGTCAAACGATACATTAGCCTAGAAAGCCAATGCTGAGGAATGATATATTGCAGGTAGTTCACTAAGCCAATTTTTCTTGAATAAAACCAAGGGCCTGATCGTATGGCACTTCAATCTTATCCTCGCTTCGTCTGCCCTTGTATTCCACATTACCATTGTCGGCATGGGTGTCACTTATGACCAAACGGTGTGGTATGCCTAGAAGTTCCGCATCGGCAAAAAGAATGCCTGGGCGCTCTTTACGATCATCGATCAATACTTCAATACCTGCGTCCAGACACTGATTGTAAAGCTTGTCAGCCAAGTCTTTAACACGGGTTGATTTGTTGTAATTAATGGGCACGATTACCATTTCAAAAGGGGCAATAGCGGACGGGAAGATAATACCTCTGTCGTCATAATTTTGCTCAATGGCGGCAGCGACAATACGGGTGACACCGATGCCATAACAACCCATGGTGGTAACCACCGCTTTGCCAGACTCGCCTATCACATTGGCGTTCATCGCCTTAGAATATTTATCGCCCAATTGGAAAATATGGCCGACCTCAATACCTCGCTTAATAACCAATTTACCCTGGCCATCAGGGGATAAGTCCCCCTCTACTGCATTACGAATATCGGCCTGCGTTGATTCCACACCTTGCCAATTCGCACCAATCAAATGGTGGTCCCATTCATTGGCACCGCAAACAAAATCACAAAGCACACTGGCTGAATAATCCACCACCAAATCAAGATTTAAATCTTTAATGCCAATAAAACCTTTTTTCAGTCCGAGTGATTTAATCTCATCATCTGTTGCAAATGCAAAATCACCAAATAAGTGCCCAACTTTCACTTCATTCAAATCATGATCACCCCTGAGTGCAAGGGCTTTAAAACCTTGATTGGTTTTAATAATCAAAGTCTTAATACATTGGGATGTTTCTACACCCAAAAACTCAGCCACATCATCAATACTGGTGATTTTTTTGGTCAGTACCTTTTGTTCACTTTGTGAAGGTGTGCATGTTTGTGTTTGCTTCTCAAAACTAACTTTTTCGATATTGGCGGCATAATTAGAGGTATCGGAGAAGCAAATTGCATCTTCGCCACTGCCTGCCAAAACATGAAATTCGTGCGAAGAGTCGCCACCAATAGCGCCGCTGTCTGCCAATACAGCACGATACTCTAGGCCCAAACGATCAAAAATATTTGAATAAGTTTGATACATCAAATCATAAGTCTGTTGCAATGATTCTTGATCAATATGAAAAGAATAAGCATCTTTCATAATGAATTCTCTAGAGCGCATCACCCCAAAACGTGGACGAATCTCATCACGAAATTTGGTTTGAATTTGATAAAAATTCATGGGTAGTTGCTTATAACTTCTAAGATATTGTGAAGCAAGATGGGTAATCACCTCTTCGTGGGTGGGTCCAAGGCAAAAATCACGATTGTGCCTGTCTTTCAAACGCAAAAGCTCGGGGCCATATTGTTCCCAACGGCCAGATTCTTCCCACAATTCTGCTGGCTGCACGACAGGCATGAGTACCTCTTGCGCACCAGATTTATTCATCTCTTCACGGATAATCGCCTCAACTTTTTTAACAATGCGTAAACCCATTGGCAAATAAGAATACAAGCCCGACGCCAGTTTTGAAATCAACCCTGAGCGAATCATTAACTGGTGTGAGACAATTTGCGCATCATT
>CAZYIW010000049.1:0-4513 GCA_964647705.1 uncultured Piscirickettsiaceae bacterium | reverse complement strand
TGATTGATCTGCCATTTAGTATCTATCGCACGTTTGTGGTGGAGCAGAAGTTTGGATTTAACAAAACCACCGTTGGCATTTTTGTGGCTGATTTGTTTAAAGAATTGTTGTTGTCTTTGGTTATTGGCTTGCCTCTCATTTATGCTATTTTGTGGCTAATGGGTGCCATGGGTGAGAATTGGTGGCTTTATGTTTGGCTGCTTTTAACGGCTTTTTCTTTGTTTATGTTTTGGGCTTATCCAAGCTTTATTGCGCCGATTTTTAACAAATTCAAACCACTTGATAATGTGGATCTTAAACAAAAAATTGAAAGTTTGCTAACACGTACAGGCTTTAAAAGTGATGGTGTGTTTGTGATGGACGGCTCTAAGCGATCTTCACATGGTAATGCCTACTTTACCGGCATTGGCAAAAATAAGCGCATTGTGTTTTTTGACACTTTGCTCAAAGACATGGAAGACCAAGAAGTTGAGGCGATTCTTGCGCATGAGCTTGGGCATTTTCATCATAAACATATTCGTAAACACATGATTGTGTCTTTTATGATTAGTTTGGCGGGTTTGGCGCTTTTGGGTTATTTGATTAATCAGCTTTGGTTCTTTAATGGATTGGGCATTGCCGAGGCATCTAACCATACGGCGTTGATTTTATTTATGTTGACCATGCCGGTATTTAGCTTTTTTATCTCACCGATTAGTAATTTCTTTTCCAGAAAACACGAATTTGAAGCCGATGCTTTTGCTGCCAAACACACCGATTCTAAAGATTTGGTATCCAGCTTGGTGAAGCTTTATCGTGACAATGCTTCCACACTAACACCAGATAGACTCTACTCTGCATTTCACGATTCACATCCTTCAGCATCAATTCGGATTAATCATCTAAAGGCCAGTGGGAGTTAGAGCTGTATTTTTTATTGCCTTATTTTTGCCATTCACCATACTGGCAGAACCCAATTATGCGGATGGCAAACTTTTATACGAAGAAAGCTGTGAAAAATGCCATCGAACACCCTATCAAGGCTTAGGCTGGAATGACATGCTCAATCTTATTGAACTTAGGCACATGATTGGCGCTTGTAGTGATCATTTTCATCTGGATTGGAATAAACAAGATATTGAGGATACACTGCATTACATGAATAGCGAATTTTTCCAATTAGAGAAATAAACGGTATACTTGAATACAAATACATTTGAGGTTTTAAAATGAAAAAAATACTACTTATTACTCCCCTTTTGGCAATAAGCACAGCCTTTGCCAGTGATGAAGGCAAAGAGTTGCACGATGAAGCCTGTGTGGCTTGCCATTTGGTGGTACATGACGATGCATTCTACACTCGAGAAAATTCACGCATTCCTGATTTGTTTACACTGCGTTCGCAAGTGAGCCGTTGTAGTTCTAACTTTAGCACCGGTTGGTTCCCAGAAGAAGAACAAGCCGTGGTGGATTATCTAAACAAGAAATATTATCACTACAAATAAATCCATCTCTTGAGCCTAACAAGACGACAAAAATGGCGTATTGAAAAAATCCAAGCGGAGCGTATTGCACGCGCTGAAAAAGCGCAAAAATCTTCCGAGCAACTTCTTAATGACAACAATCCTGAACAAACTGGCTTAGTGATTACGCGCTATGGGCAGCGTGTTTTGATTGAAAGTGAAGATGGGGCACTGTACCAATGCACTGGCAGACAAAATATCGACTTATCGGTGGCAGGCGATCAAGTGGTTTTCCAAGAAGTGGGTGAAAATGAAGGTGTGGTCACTGCACTTTTTGAGCGAGAAAGTGAGCTTAAACGCAATAACAAAGTTATTGCCAGTAATGTGGATGCTTTGTATTTAGTGGTTTCAACCGAGCCAAGTTATCAGTTCGATTTGATTGATCGTTATTTGATTATGGCCGAAAACGCCAATCTGCCTATTCATATTATCGTTAATAAAATTGAGCTTGGTGATATGGCACAAATAAAAAGTGATTTTGCCGTGTATGAATCCATTGGTTATGACGTTGACTATATCAGTGTTAAAAAAGCCATCAACATTGACAAAATTAAACAACGTCTTAGTGACAATACCAATATTTTTTTAGGGCAGTCTGGCGTTGGCAAATCGTCTTTGATTAATGTTTTGATTCCAGATTTGAATTTACGCATTAATGAGATTTCGAATAAAAGCAAACTGGGCAAGCACACCACCACCAACACCACGTTATATCACATTCCATCGGGTGGCGATTTGATTGATTCTCCTGGGGTACGTGAATTTCAACTAGACAACCTAACAAAAGACGAAATTTTAAATGGATTTAGAGAATTTAAGCCTTACCTAGGCAAGTGTCGATTCAGAAATTGCGCTCACCTTAACGAACCTAATTGCGCCATCAAACAAGCTCTTGAGGCTGGCGAGATTCACAAAAAAAGATACCAAAGTTATCTCAGCTTGATTGAGTGATTACTCAAACTCCATTTGCTTGAAAATTCGCTCGGCGTTTTGCTTGTGCAATTCGTTGTAGGTGCCCCAATCACGATAAGCACTTTGATCCACCTGATAGGCTTCATACAAACCGCCATCATCGTCAATCACATTGGCAATTTGCTCACGCATGTACACCAAATAGTCTTTGGTAAATTTTGTGGCTGTTTCAATATCGGTTGGCCCACCATGACCAGGAATAATGATCTCAGGTTCGAGTGCAACAAGCTTATCCCAAGTCTTAATCCAGCCTGCTGTATCGGTGTGTGGAAATACTGGCAACATACGCACATTAAAAGCCGTGTCTCCACTAATCAATACCTTCTGCTCAGGAAGCCATAATTGGATATCGTCAGGCGAATGCGATGGCCCTAAGTGCAATAATTCAATCATGGTATCCCCCATTGGGATAGTCATTTTTTTGAAAAACGTTTGATTAGGTAGGATAATCTCTGAGCCAAGAATACGATCACGAATGCGTCTGTCAGCGCGCTTGTAGATTTCGTCTCCATGCGCTTTGATCTCTTTGAGTGTCTCTTCGTGTGCAATCAAATTTGCGCCTTGTTCTTGCCAATATTTAGCACCCAGTATGGCATGACTTTGTGCATTCTCAAACACCACATGCTTCACAGGTTGATCTGTGACTTTTTTAATCTCTTGATGCATGGCTTTGGCAATTAAATAACTACCGCCTGCATTAAAAACCAAAACCCCATCGGTTGTCACAATAAAAGATAGGTTATTGTTATGGTTGGCGTTTTCGTAAGTGGGTGGTTGCGTTGCGCCAATGGCAGAATAAACCCCTTCTGCTACTTTGATTGGACGAGAATATAGGATCGTTTTTGGTGCCTTATCGCTAATTTCATAAGGTAGGCCACGGTTTTTCCAATCCAAAAAACCATCGGCATAATTTTTAACATTGGTGTAACCCATGCGCTCTAGTGTTAATGCTGCAAAAGGAGAGCGTAAATTTTGACCGCAATAAACAATAATCGGTGTGTCTTTTTCAACGGCATGTTCGCCGATTCTAAACTCCAGCCAACCTCTTGGAATATGCCTGTTTTGCCCTCGACGAATGGTGCCTAAAGTGACAATCTCTGGTCGTGTTCTCACATCCACCAAAACCACGCTTGGATCTTGATCTAAGATTTCTATTAGCTCTTCTGTGCCAATATTGACAATTTGTTTGTTAACACTCTCAAGCATTTTGTCGCCATCGACTAGCTCAATTTCAGCGTAAGATTGAATTGAAAACGAAAGAAAAATCAAAGAAAAAAGAATGCGTCTCATAGAAAAATATCTCAAGAAAATAATTGGATGATTATGACATACAAATACATTTTATGCTAGACTATTTGGCTTTATAAATCACTCAAGGAGGAGTCAATGAGAAAACAACTATTTTCGGTCTTAATTCTGGCCGGCGCATTATCAATTTCTACTGCCAATGCAGACAACTGGAGCCCTTGGGGCAATGGTAATAACTGGAGCCCATTTAGCGGAAATAGCTCCTCATTTGGGCCTTTTGGTGGGGGTAATAATTTCAATCCTTTCTCCAGTGGTGGGCAACCTTTTGGCTTTTCTACATCATCCACACCTTTTGGTTTTGATACACGCTCAGGCGAATACGGGCGTATGAATCGTCCACAACGCAGAAATCTCGGTCCTTTTAATGGTGGGCACAATTGGCAAGGTAATAATTTCAATCCAATGAAAGCTGCACAAGAAATGGCCGACAAGGCACAAAATACCATCAACCAAGCTTCTCCAAGTTCTAATCAAGCGGGTAAGATTACTCCTGATATGTTCATGCAAATGGTGCAAGTCACTGAAGTAGATGAAGGCATTACAGGTGCTGAAGTTGACGAATCGATTAAATCAATGGCAACAAACGAATCTATTTTGCATGTGGCAATGTTTCCACTCAGTGAGCAAATTAAAAACGTAACTGGCAAGCCTTATCGTCACTTAAGTATTCATAATATTTGTGATGCCGCAACAGCAGGTAAGATTGCCGATATTGATGATCGATATGCGGT
>CAZYIW010000048.1:0-5694 GCA_964647705.1 uncultured Piscirickettsiaceae bacterium | reverse complement strand
ATCTTGTCTTTTTTAACGCCTACTTTGACTGTACCGCCATTCACTAATTTGCCGAATAAAAGCTCGTCAGCCAATGGCTTACGAATCTGTTTTTCAACCAGTCTTGCCATGGGTCTTGCACCCATTTTAGAATCATAGCCATGTTGCGCAAACCATTTTCTGACGGCGTCAGATACAATGAGTGATACATTTTTGTCTTCCAGCGTTGCTTCAAGTTCAAACAAGAATTTATTCACCACGAAGACAATATTCTCTTCGTCTAGAGAATTGAAATAGATAATCTCAGATAGGCGATTTCTAAACTCTGGCGTGAAGGTTTTTTTAAGCTCGCCTTCATAATCCAAAGAATGATCTTGTTCACTAAAGCCGATTGAGGCGCGTTGGACATTGTGCGCACCGACATTGGATGTCATGACCAAAACAACATTTCTAAAATCCACCTCTCGACCATTGGCATCGGTAAGTTTGCCATTATCCATCACTTGCAACAATAGGTTGAAAATATCTGGATGGGCTTTTTCCACTTCATCGAGTAATAAAACTGCATAAGGGTTGGAGTTAACTGCCTCGGTTAGCAAGCCACCCTCGTCATAGCCAACATAACCTGGTGGTGAGCCGATGAGTTTGGAGATAGAATGACGCTCCATATACTCGCTCATATCAAAACGTAGGAGCTTAACACCCAAAATACGTGAGAGTTGTTTACAAATCTCAGTCTTACCGACACCAGTTGGGCCTGCAAAAAGAAAAGAGCCCATTGGTTTGTCTTCGTGCGCCAAACCCGAACGCGCCAACTTAATTGCCGTTGATAGACTCTCAACAGCCTTGTCTTGTCCAAATACACCGAGCTTTAATTCCTCTTCTAAGTTTTTAAGCAGTGATTTGTCATCAGTGGTTACTTGCCTAGATGGGATGCGCGCCAATTTGGCAATAATGTTCTCAATATCTGAAACACCGATGTTGGTTTTACGCTTAGACTTGGGTTGGATTTGTTGTAATGCGCCAACCTCATCAATCACATCAATGGCTTTGTCTGGCAATCTTCGATCAGTCATATGCCTGTGTGATAGCTCAGCCGCCGACACCAGTGCAGCCTTGGAATATTTAACCTTGTGATGGTCTTGATAGTATTTTTTAAGCCCGTGCAAAATTTTCACAGTGTCATCCACTGAGGGCTCTTCAATGTCAATTTTTTGGAATCTTCTGGTCAATGCATGATCTTTTTCAAAAACTTTGCGATATTCTTCGTAAGTGGTTGATCCCATACACTTGAGAGAGCCATCTGCCAATGCAGGTTTTAGCAAATTCGATGCATCTAGCGAGCCGCCTGATACCGACCCTGCACCAATCAAGGTATGAATCTCGTCAATAAATAAAATGGAATGGGGGATTTTTTCCAGATCAGTCAGCACAGCTTTTAGTCGCTTTTCAAAATCGCCTCGGTATTTGGTGCCAGCAATCAATACCCCAATATCCAGCGCATAGATACTGGCGTCTTTTAACACTTCCGGTACTTTTTTATCCACAATCTTTTTTGCAATACCTTCTGCAATTGCCGTTTTACCAACACCGGCTTGACCCACAAAAAGCGGGTTGTTTTTACGTCTTCTGGAAAGCACTTGAATGGTGCGTGCCACTTCTTGTTCACGGCCAAGCAAAGGGTCAATATTGCCTTGTTTGGCCTTTTCACATAAATTTACTGTATAGCTATCAAGTGCGGTTTTTTTCGATTTTTTTGTATCAGAATCCACACTTGGTGTTTCTTCAATAGTTTCAGGCACTTGCGTTGAGACACCTTCCATCACATCTAAGCGAGAAATATTATTAAGCTTTAACAGATAAACCGCGTGTGATTCTTTTTCAGAGAAAATACTCACCAACACATTCATGGCGTAAACGGTGTTTTTTTGTGCCGATTGCGCTTGATAGACACTGCGCTGAAGCACACGCTGGAAACCAACGGTTGGCACGATGTCTATTTCAGATTCTTGTGGAATGATTGGTGTATGTGTATCGATATATTCTTTTAACTCAAGACGAAGCTCATCCACGTCCACTCGTTTATTACGTAAAAAAGTAATGACCTCATCCATGTTGAGAAGCGCCAAAAGTAGGTGCTCCACAGTCACAAATTCAAGGCGACGGTTGCGCGCCTCGGTCATCACCATATTAATTTCTTGTTGTAATCCAGCTTCAATCATAGTGTTAATTATATCAAATCACTTGTGTTTATTCACCCAGCTCTCGAATAACGCACATCAAAGGTTGTTCGTTCTTGCGAGCAAAATCTATTACCTGTGATACTTTTGTTTGTGCAATATCGTGTGGATAGACGCCACAAACTCCTTCTCCTTCAATATGTACTTTTAGCATAATTGCATTTGCTGCCTCTTCTGTTTTGGCAAAAAATCGCTTTAACACTTCAACCACAAAAACCATGGTGGTGTAGTCGTCGTTCAAAAGCAGCACCTGAAACCTTTTTGGCTTCTTTAATTTGGGCTTGGAAGTTTTTGTTAATGTTTTTGACATTTATCTTAGTGACATTCGATACAGGTTAAAAATAGCAAAAACCGATACCACTATTGTTGGTAATGCTGCACTAATAAGGTGGTTGAAATCAAACCTAAGAGAGAGTTGTGCACCGATTTTTGATGTCAGCCAAAAAAACAAGCCAATGATAACGCCAATAAATACTTTTTTACCCAATGACGAATCTCTCAGCGAACCAAAAACAAATGGAATGGCCAATACAATCATAGTTACCAAGGTGATTGGCTGCATCAATCTTGCATAAAACTCCACCTCATAAATATCTGTTGACAGTTGGTTGTTAGAGAGAAAATCAATATGCTTAAACAACTGCCAAATAGATAAAGTCTTGGGCTCTTTTTTTAATGACTGGATTAAATCCTGATCAAAATTAACCAGTGTGGTGTATTCTGGCAAGGATTCCTTGGTGATAGATCGATTGACATCATCACCTGCTAATTGATAACTACTAGACTGTTTTAAATAAAGGTTTTGCTCATCAATCACTGCATTTGGGCTAAATACCACAGAGTCAATTTCTTTTTTGTTTTTTCGATTAATCAATGTGACATTTTTAAAGAATTCACCGCCCACATTTTTATCCACATGAATAAATTGCTCGCCTTCTCTAATCCAAAAACCTTGTTCACTGGCATCAACAATTCTCTCTCCTGTTGCCTTGGCTTTAAAACGCTTGGCCTGTTCACTTGCGAAAGGTGCAATAAATTCACCAAATAACATCATCACTATCATCAGTATCAAGCTAACTTGTAAGCTGGTTTTGGTGATTTTTCCTATTGATACACTCGCACTTCTCATTACCACTAACTCACTATTAGATGCCAAATATCCCAACCCTAAAATAACACCTAATAGGATAAATAGTGATGACAAAGAATGCGCAATTGATGGAATAAGCATTGAAACATAAGCGAATGCATCAATTGCTGAATAGCCAACTCGGCCAATGTCATCAACTTCTTCTAGAAATTTAAAAAAAACAAAAACACCAACCAAAATCACCATAACAGCCAATGAATACTTAAGCAGTGTTTTAGCGATGTAGAGGTCTAAAATTTTCATTAAAATAACGCCTTATATGGGTCTTTTAAAAACAACACTATTATGACAAATATTCACAACGACAAGATCCTAATTCTCGATTTTGGTTCTCAGTACACACAACTCATTGCACGGCGAGTGCGAGAGATCGGTGTTTACTGTGAGCTTTATCCTTATGATGTAGATAGTGCTTTTATCAAAGATTTCAATCCCAAAGGCATTATTCTTTCCGGCGGCCCCGACACAGTTACCACCGATCAATCAGCCAGAGCGCCAGATGTTGTGTTTGATTTAGGCGTGCCAATTTTGGGTATTTGTTATGGCATGCAAACCATGGCAATTCAACTCGGCGGCAACGCACAATCTGCTGAAAAACACGAGTATGGCTTTGCACAAATCAAATGTGAAGATGATGAATGTCGCCTATTTCAAGATTTAAAAGATGCAACACATGCCGAAGGACACGCACTACTTGATGTGTGGATGAGTCACGGTATTGAAGTCTCAGAACTGCCCAATGGCTTCAAGCTCATTGCCTCGACCGATAATTGTGCAATAGCAGGCTTTGCCAATGCCGATAAACATTACTATGGTCTTCAGTTTCATCCGGAGGTTACCCATACCAAGCAAGGCACACACATTCTAGATCGCTTTGTAACTGGTATTTGTGGTTGCGCAAAAAACTGGACAACGGATAACATCATTGAAGATATTATCAAAAGTCTAAAAGCTCAAGTTGGAAGTAACAATGTACTCTTAGGCCTATCCGGAGGTGTTGATTCCTCAGTGGTGGCAGCTCTTCTTCACCAAGCTGTTGGCGATCAACTCACCTGTGTTTTTGTTGATAATGGACTACTCCGGCTTAATGAAGGTGACGAAGTGATGCAAACTTTTGCTGAAAATATGGGCGTTAAAGTGATTCGTGCCAATGCACAGCAAAAGTTCTATAACGCGCTTGCTAATGAGAACGATCCAGAGAAAAAGCGCAAAATTATTGGAGGCGCTTTTATTGAAGTTTTTGAACAAGAAGCAAAAAAACTCAATGACATTAAATTTTTAGCCCAAGGTACTATCTATCCGGATGTGATTGAATCGGCCGGTGCAAAATCAGGCAAAGCCAAAGTGATTAAATCGCACCACAATGTGGGTGGCCTGCCAGATGACTTAAAGTTTGAGTTGGTTGAACCACTCAAAGAGCTCTTTAAAGATGAGGTGCGTACCATTGGTGTTAAACTCGGCATCCCGGCACACATGCTCTATCGTCACCCTTTCCCAGGGCCTGGTTTGGGTGTTCGCATTTTGGGTCAAGTCAAAGAAGAATATGCAGATATTCTACGTTTGGCCGACCATATTTTCATGCAAGAGCTTTATAACCACGATTTGTATGACAAAGTCAATCAAGCTTTTACGGTATTTCTACCAGTGAAATCAGTGGGTGTCACGGGTGATGAGCGTCGTTACGATTATGTAGTGGCACTTCGCGCTGTAGAAACCATTGATTTTATGACTGCGCGTTGGGCACACCTTCCCTATGAGTTTTTGGATTTTGTTTCTAATCGTATTATGAACGAGATTCCAAGAATATCGCGTGTTGTCTATGACATATCGGGTAAACCGCCAGCTACTATTGAATGGGAATAATGCGTCGACTTTTTGTGTCTTGCGGTGTTAAATATAGCAAAATACTCAATCACATAGTGATAGCTATGCTCAATCGCATTTTGTCATATTCGCCTAGCAAAACTTCAAAAATACTGGCATTGTAAGTTTTTGATGTATGAATAAAAAACATGAGTACTACATGCAACTTGCCATTGAGCAAGCAAAGCTTACTGAAAAAAATGGTGAGGTACCGGTGGGTGCGGTTCTTGTTAAAGACGCAGAGCTTATCGCCAGTGCACATAATCAGCCGATTTCAAACAACGACCCTACCGCCCATGCAGAAATTCAATTGTTACGCCAAGCAGGTAAAATATTGGGTAATTACCGTCTGCCAAACACCACACTCTACGTGACTCTAGAACCTTGCACCATGTGCTTAGGCGCGATGATTCATGCACGCATATCACGAGTCGTTTTTGGCGCTTATGATCATAAAACCGG
>CAZYIW010000047.1:2934-6467 GCA_964647705.1 uncultured Piscirickettsiaceae bacterium | reverse complement strand
GTTTCTCCTTTAGAATCTTCGATCAAAATTTTTGCAATTTTAATGGTTCTATCAATGTCTTTATCAGCAGCAGCACTGATCAGTTGCTGCATATGACCCAACAAGCCACGCATCTCAGAAAGCACAAAGTTGCGCTCAGACTTAGTAAGAACAATAGCAGTTCGACCATCTTCTACCTTAATGGCCGATCCTGCGACAAATTGATAACCAATACCTATAACAATAGCCAATAGCAGAATAATAATAGACCAAAGTAGTTTTATATTTTTCATAATTTTAAGTCAAAAATAAAAAAGTAAGAATATCGCCAAAAGCCAAATAAAAAATTATCAAAACCGAAATGATGAATATAGATTTTTGCAAAAAATTCAAATTTTGAATATCATCCCTGCCTCTAGTTAAGTCACAAGCCTCGCCAGGACAGTGTTTAACTTTTTCATCATGCACAAGGTTATAAATCTTACAGCCGGCACAAATACCAAATACCGCCTCAAAGAATAATAAACCTAGACATAATGCACAGGTGAGAATATTAATTGGCCCTCTAATCTCATTTAATACCAACAAGTAAAACATGATAACTGCCAGGGTAAAGCCTATAGACCATGCCCACCTTTTTGGTGCAGCGTCAGTATATTCTGGCTTTTGATTATTCACCATCCAACGACCTAAAACCATTGAAGGTGCATATTTAGGATTGATAAAAATCCTAATAAAGAAATCAAACAAAAATACTGACACCATTAACTTGGTTGGCTCATTATTACCAGTTAAAAAACCATGCATAAACGCCATAAACGCAAAGAAAAATACGATACCTGCAGCGGCACGTACTTCACGCTCATTAAACATGAGTGTATCATAACCAATGACTTTTTCACCAAATGCAAACATAGATTGATATTCTACACCTTAAATAAAAAAATCGTTTTTTAATCACATTAGAATAATTTCTCTATGGTTTTAACAATGGAATCTGCATCCCATTCCAATGCACCACGATAACCATAGCGAATAAACCCACTTCGATCTAATAAGAAATTAGACGGAAAGGCATACACACCCCAAGTATTTACCGCTTCTCCTTTTGTGTCCAATAAAATTGGAAGATCAAAAGGTACTTTTTTCTTAAATTCTTTAATTTCTTTGGAGGATTCTCCAATATTAATGGTGATTATCTCAAACGGTCGGTCACCAAGGCGCTGTTTTAGCCGAACCAATGAGGGGATTTCTTTGACGCAGGGTTTACACCAACTGGCCCAAAAATTAAGTAGTGCCACTTTCCCATCTAAATCTTTTAAATCAAACAATGTACCGTCCAGCGTCGTCAATTTTAGTGGCATGCCTTGCGTGCCATGATACGCAAGCAACTCTGGATCAGAAACGATGCGTTTTGGCTTTTGTTTTAAATGGTTTTTGTCCTCAGACAAAGGCGCAGGTTTTGCAGTTTTCATGAGCGTAATAGCATTGGTATACAGATCTGCTAGATTGCTTCTTAAGGTTAGATCTTTTTCGTTTAGGTCTTTTTCATCGCGCATATGAAACCCACCATTAACGCCATCTAGACGATGGGTAAAAACCACACTGCCACCAGATTGCAGTGTGTTGGCAATTTCTTCAGAGCGAAAATATTTGGTACCAAATTGAGGAATTAGCAAATAGATGGGAAGATTGCTAATGGTTGCAGTTTCCACATAAAGCGCTTTTGCACCCAGCGCTGGTGTGCCATAGATTAAATGAGGAGAGTGAAAGATGTGCCCTTTAATCAGATTGGATTTTGGATGTTTCAGTTGATAGCCGTAGGCTGTTTTTAGCGCCAGCTGAGCGCCTCGCCCTGAGGTAATAAAGTAGATATTGTCAAAGCCTTTGTCTTTTGCTTTTTCAATTAACTCAACCAAATCATTTGTATCAATCTTATCTAAACTGCTTCGATGTTTTGGAATCATGTAACTGGCATGCAAATCTAGAGCCCACACATCCGTTCCGAATAAAGATAATTGTTGTGCAACAGGCACATAAGCTTTGCCTAGGCCTCGTTCTGACGGGAGATATATCAGTAAAGACTCACCCTCTGATGAATATTGATCAATGTTGATGGTGTTATCCGACTCAAGATCCATTTCAATTAGATTACTGGCATACGCAATGTTGCAAACAGACAGAAAAATAAATAATAGGGTCTTCATGGTTTAATACATATCGACGATATAGTAAAGCACCACACCTTCTGAAGAACGCGCTGGCCCCACAACTTTGGCAGCATATAGGTGTTTTTTTGCATCAGCGCCTTCTAGCGCTTGATTCAAATCTTCAACCACATTGACATTGGCTGCTGGCACACGATCTCTTTTAACGCGGGGAATCTTTACAATGGCAAATTCTTCTTTGGCAAAATTTGCCTTTGGGTGAGGATCCAGGGAATAACCATTAACCATTGTCTATTCTACAACCAACTTAGAACCACACACTTGATTGGCAGGCACGGCAACGTGTATTTTTGCCGGCAAAGACAATTGCATATTATCGACTCTTTTCATAAACTCCGCCTTGTCGACTCCACCACCAATCATTTCATTGTATTTTTTTTCCTCCCAAATAGAGCTCAGGGTCCTGCCACCGTAATCGTGTGCTGGATATACTTGTGTTTCGTCTGGCAAGGTAAATAACTTGTGAATCGAATCAAATAACTTTACACTGGATCCTTGTTGAAAATCACATCGACCACAACTGCGAATCAATAGGGCGTCACCAGTAAACACCTTGTCGCCCACCAGATATGACATACAACCATCAGTGTGGCCAGGAGTAGAAATGGCCTTAATCTCGTGCTGACCAAAACTTAAACACTCGCCATCTTTAATAAGAATATCGGCACAGGTCACAGGATTGGCATCACCCAAAACAATTTTTGCATTTTTAAAGCGTTGCTTGAGTGGGCATGAACTGGTGATGTGATCGGCATGAATGTGCGTCTCAACAATGTATTTCAAATCCAGTCCCAACTCATCAATCAAGCCAATATCACGTTGTTTGGTTTCGTCAACAGGATCAATAATTACAGCTTCTTTGCTCTTAGAATCAGCCAAAAGATAAGTATAGGTTGAACTTTGTTTTTCAAACAAAGGTCTAAAAATAAGGCTCATGGCAAAACTTTTTTAAACGGTTTAACCACTACACTTTCATACGCACCAGACTCCAAATACGGATCTGCGTCCGCCCAAGTTTGTGCGTCTTCCAAACAGTCAAATTCAGCAACCACAAGCGAACCTGTAAATCCTGCCTGAGCAGGCTCATTGGTGTCAATCGCAGGATGGGGGCCCGCCAAAATCAGTCGTCCTTCATTTTTTAAAATATTTAAACGTTCAATGTGTGCCGGACGCACAGCCATGCGTTTTTCTAATGAGTTTTGTACATCTTGAGAGATGATCGCGTAAAGCATAACAATCCTATAAATCTAAAACATCTTGCATGGAATAAAGCCCTGCATTCTTGTCACCCAACCAAGCGGCAGCTCTAACAGCACCATTGGCAAA
>CAZYIW010000047.1:0-2834 GCA_964647705.1 uncultured Piscirickettsiaceae bacterium | reverse complement strand
AGTTTTAACGTAAGATTCACGCCCACACTCATATTGGGTGCAAAAACAATCGGAATCTTTTTTGCACAATTGTGAATCGCTTGCAATTGTTCATCAGAAAAACCCGTAGTGCCAATCACCATGGCTTTGTCAGATGCAACACAAATATTAAGATAATCCATGGTTGCCTCGGGTCTGGTAAAGTCAATCAACACATCAAACTGATCGATAATACTGCTAAGGTCATCGCCACGATCCAGTGTTGCACCAAGATTGGTTTGATTGGACTGATTAATTGCTTCGATAATACTCTGACCCATGCGACCGGAGCTGCCTGCAACTGCAATTTTTGTCATGATAATTGTTCCTCTAAAAATCCATTTTCTTTGGTGGCAATATCAATTGCTTGGAGTGTTTTAAGTAGCTCAGGCATTTGATCAATCGGCACCATATTCGGGCCATCGCTTTTGGCGTTGTTAGGATCAGGATGAGTTTCCATAAAAAAACCTGAGACCCCAGCGCCGGCTGCAGCTCTAGCAACCACTGGCACCATCTCTCTTTGACCACCTGATGTCCCACCCTGCCCGCCAGGTTGTTGCACACTGTGTGTGGCATCAAAAACAATGGGCTGGCCTGTTGAGCGCATTGATGAGAGTCCGCGCATATCTGAGATCAGTGTGTTATAGCCAAATGAAGTACCCCGATCACAAATGGTAATTTGCTTGTTGCCAGTTTCAAAAGCTTTATTGACCACATTTTGCATATCCCAAGGCGCTTGAAATTGTCCTTTTTTGATATTCACAGGTATGCCTTGTTTGCAAACATTTTGAATAAAGTTGGTTTGACGCACTAAAAATGCAGGGGTTTGCATCATATCAACCACATCAGATACTTCATCCAGTGGCGTATCCTCGTGCACATCTGTGAGCACCGGTACACCCACTTCGTCTTTTACTTTTTGTAGAATTCTAAGACCCTCATCAATACCTAAGCCTCTAAAACTGCCAGTGCTGGTTCGGTTGGCCTTGTCATAAGAAGATTTATAAATGAAGTTAATACCCAAACCTTCGGTGACTTTTTTAAGATAGCTGGCTGTTTCCATCGCCAATGATTCAGACTCAATCACGCATGGTCCTGCAATGAGAAAAAATGGCTGATCAATGCCAACCTCAAAGTTAAGTAATTTCATGCTCTCTCATCTTAATATTTAAAGTTTAATTATAAGTTATATATGACTCTGAGTGAATTCATTTAAAATAGCGCCAACTATGAGTACAAATAACAAAACACCTGATATTTTAAAGAAGATCATCGCACGAAAAGAAGAAGAAATCGTCGAGTGTGAAAAAATCATTCCATACAATAAAATGATGGATCAGGCATACACCACAGGTGATACGCGTGATTTTTTTGGCGCTTTAAAAGCCAAGGCTGATAACAAGCAAAATGCCATTATTGCGGAGATTAAAAAAGCCTCGCCATCTAAAGGCGTCTTGCGTGAAGATTTTAGCCCAATTGAGATAGCCAAAAGTTATGAAAAAGCGGGTGCCAGTTGTTTGTCTATCCTAACCGATAAGGATTTTTTTCAAGGTGATAATCAATATCTAATTGATGCCAGAGAAGCGGTGTCTTTACCCGTATTGAGAAAAGAATTTATCATCAGTGCCTACCAAGTTTTTGAAGCAAGGGCTATGGGTGCAGATTGCATCCTGCTTATCGTTGCCTGCCTAGACGACCAAACTTTAGAAAACTTGGCAATGCTTGCTATCTCACTGAGGATGGATGTTTTGGTCGAGGTACATGACAAGGAAGAATTAAAACGTGCACAAGCATTAAGATTGCCAATGATTGGAATCAACAATCGCAATCTACGCACTTTTGATGTGACATTGCAAACCACAATTGACTTATTGCAAGAACTAGACGAAGAGACCTTGGTGATTACTGAAAGCGGTATTTTGAGTCCTAAAGATGTCGCGCTAATGCACGACAACGGCATCTATAGTTTTTTGGTGGGTGAAGCATTTATGCGTCAACCAGACCCTGGCGCCGCACTCAAGGAGATTTTTACATGAAAACAACAGTCAAATGGGTAGATAACATGATGATGGTTGGTGAATCTGGAAGTGGTCACGCTGTGGTTATGGACGGCCCTGAAATAGTGGGTGGTAAAAACCTAGGCGTTCGTCCAATGGAAATGCTGCTTTTGGGTATGGGTGGATGCACCAGCATTGATGTACTAAGCATACTTAAAAAAATGCGTCAGGATGTTGTGGATTGTCGCTGTGAAATTAGCGCTGAACGCGCAGACGAACACCCTAAAGTTTTTAATAAAATTCATATTCATTTTGTAATTGATGGCAAAGATTTAGACGATAAAAAAGTGGCCAAAGCTATCAGCCTTTCAGCCGAACAATATTGTTCTGCCTCTATCATGTTAGGCAAAACTGCCACCATCACTCACGACTTTGAGATTAATGACACGCAAAAATAACACTTGGGGCTGGCTAGGCACAATCACCGGCATCGCTGGTGGTGTCTTTGTTGCGCTTAATTTTGAATATTCTAAATTTGGCTATGTTTTTTTTATGGTCTCTGCGGTTAGTTGGATTATTCAAGGCGCTAGGAATGATGATCGCTCTTTGGTGCTTCTCAATACCGTGTTTGTTCTCGTTAACAGTCTTGGCATCTACCGTTGGTTTTTCTAAGGTATCTTCTGCTGGCTTTTTGGATGCTGGGTACTCTAGCAATGGCTAATGACGAGTCTGAAAATAAACAACAAAACCCCATTGCTGAAAAAATCGAACTATTGGACACAGAGCTTCTGGATTTAGAAGTCAGTTATGAAATGGGTG
>CAZYIW010000046.1:0-7226 GCA_964647705.1 uncultured Piscirickettsiaceae bacterium | reverse complement strand
TGAAGTGTTTTAACAATCTGCGCACCTATACGGTGAGCGCCACCGGTGATTAAAGCTGTTTTCATATAAAATGCCTAGCGTGAACTTAAAAGATATTATTAAAAAGGCCATTATACAAAAAGCCCAGCCTATCGGGTTTGATGAATTTATGTCTATGGCTTTGTATTATCCAGGCTTAGGTTATTACAGTGGTGGTGTAGAAAAATTTGGTGCACATGGTGATTTTATAACTGCACCAGAAACATCGGATTTGTTTGGTTACACCTTGGCGAGGCAATGTGCGGAAGTTTTAGACGGGCATAATGATATTTTGGAGTTTGGTGCAGGCAGTGGTGTGCTTGCAGCTCAAATATTATTTGAGTTGGGTCGATTAACAAAACTACCTAAAACCTATTACATATTGGAGCTAAGCGCTGAGCTTAAACAGCGTCAAAAAGAAAATATAAAAAAAGTTCTGCCAGAGTTGATGGATCGCATTGTTTGGCTTAATAAGCTGCCATCGGATTTTTCCGGAGTGGTTATTGCCAATGAGGTATTGGATGCCATGCCTGCTAAGCGTGTTACTTACCAAAAGGATAAATTTATTGAACTGGGAGTAGGGCTCAAAGAAGATGGATTTGTTTGGCAGACGTTACCAACATTGGATAACAAAATACAATCCAAGCTTCCAGAATCAAGAGATAAAGGTTATACCACAGAAGTTAATTTACAAGCCCTAGCATGGGTGGAAACTTTGTTTCATTCAATTAAAAGCGCTTTGGTATTGTTGATAGATTATGGCATGGACAGAGGCGAGTATTTTCATCAGCAACGTACTGATGGCACACTTAGATGTTATTATCAACACAAGGCCACAGATGATCCATTTATTCATATCGGAGAACAAGATATTACCACTTCGGTTAATTTTTCTGACGTTACTGATCAAGCTAGGCAAAGTGGATTTACAATCAGTGGTTATGCCACACAAGCTTTGTTTTTAATCGCCCTTGGAATAGATCAGTATTTGCTGGCAGAAAAAGACGAAAAAAAGCGCACTCTCTTGGCGCAACAAGTAAAACAATTAGTTTTGCCAAGTGCCATGGGCGAGAGTTTTAAGGTATTGGCATTGAGCAAGAACTTAGCGATTGAGCCAAGTGGCTTTAAAGAACAAGATCTACGAGGAAAATTGTAATCTGATGGATATTTTTCAAACAATTGTACTGGCGCTAATTCAAGGGTTGAGTGAATTTTTACCAATCTCATCTTCTGCACATTTGTTATTGCCTAAGGAATTACTCGGCTGGTCAGATCAAGGCTTGGCATTTGATGTGGTGGTGCACCTAGGTACTTTATTTGCGGTGGTGTATTACTATCGTTCAAATATTAAAACTCTCTCCGGTGACTTTTACCATTCGTTAATTGATAAAAAAACCGTTGGTGAGTCTAAATTGGCTTGGGGAGTATTATTGGGCACTATTCCTGTTGGACTGGTTGGATTATTTTTTAAAGATTTTATTGAGGCGAATTTTCGCTCAATTGAAGTAATAGCATACGCCACACTGCTCTTTGGATTTTTATTGGCTGTGGCCGATTGGGTGTCAAAACGCAATCCAAGCCCTAGAAAATCAATCAATTGGATGGATGTATTGTTTGTGGGGGTAATGCAAGCATTGGCTCTGATTCCTGGAACCTCACGTGCTGGCATAACTATTACTGCAGGTTTGTTAATTGGGTTATCGGCTCAAATGTCTACACGATTTGCATTTTTACTCTCGATTCCGGTGATTACACTATCGGCTTTTTTAATGTTATTAGAGTTATCGCATTCAGCGATTGAAGTGGATTGGATAGCGCTGGTTATGGCTTTTATTGTTGCAGGAATTAGTGCTTACTTGACTGTTGTGTTTTTTATTAAATTATTGGATAAAATTGGCCTGATACCATTTGTTGTTTATCGTTTTGTTTTGGGAGTGTTGTTATTACTACTAATTTGAAGCCAAAGCCTAAATTTCGCAAAGATTATAAACCTAGCGATTATTTGATTCGAACCACAGAGTTGACATTTGAATTATCTGATGATGAGACCATTGTCTCGTCTAAGATTGATTTTTATCGGAATAATCAAGGCAGTGGAGCCAATTCATTATTTCTAAATGGTGTTGAGTTAGAGCTGATTAGTATTTCGATTGATGATGCCAAGATTAATTACAAGCTGGAAAAAGAGGGAATTTGGTTGTACGATTTACCTGAGTCTTTTGTGCTTAGGGTGAAAAATCGCATTCATCCAGAGAATAACACCTCTCTTAATGGTTTGTATCAATCCAGTGGTAATTTTTGTACGCAATGTGAAGCGCATGGCTTTAGGCAAATTACTTATTATTTGGATAGGCCCGATGTGCTGAGTGTCTTCACTACACATATCACAGCGGATAAGCAAAAATATCCAATACTGTTGAGTAATGGTAATTTAATTAAACAAAAAGCTGGCGAAGCTAGCTGGCATGATCCAGCACCCAAACCGTGTTATTTGTTTGCTTTAGTGGCGGGTAATTTGTCTTGTCTTGAGGATAGTTATACAACACATTCTGGTAGAGAAGTCGCACTCAAGATTTTTGTAGAACCACATAATATTGATAAAACTGAGTTTGCCATGCACGCACTGAAGCGCTCTTTTGCTTGGGATGAAAAACGTTTTGGCTTAGAATATGATCTTGATATTTATATGATTGTGGCGGTTGATGATTTCAATATGGGCGCAATGGAAAATAAAGGTCTTAATATATTTAATTCGACCTATGTGCTAGCCAACCAACAGACTGCAACTGATAATGATTTTATCAATATTGAATCGGTGATTGGTCATGAATACTTTCATAATTGGACCGGTAATCGAGTTACCTGTCGAGATTGGTTTCAATTGAGTCTGAAAGAGGGTCTTACAGTGTTTAGAGATCAAGAATTTACCTCGGATCTGCACTCTAGATCTATCAAGCGTATTGATGACGTGATAGGGCTTAGAACTTATCAATTTGCTGAGGATGCAGGGCCAATGGCGCACCCAGTAAGACCTGAGAGTTATATTGAAATGAATAATTTCTATACAGCGACTGTTTATGAAAAGGGCGCGGAAGTTATTCGTATGATTCACACATTATTGGGTGAGGAAGGTTTTCAAAAAGGCATGCAGCTTTATTTCAAACGTCATGATGGAGATGCGGTAACCATTGATGATTTTGTCTCTAGTATGGAAGATGCCAATGATTTTGATCTAAGTAAGTTTATGTCGTGGTATGCAAAAAAAGGCACGCCTGAGATGTCTATTGAAACTGAGTTCGATGAGTCGAAAAAAACCTATCGAGTTAAAGTTCGTCAATTGAATAAAGCAAATTATTACTGGCCACTGAGTTATGGATTGTTTAATCAACAAGGAGAGCAAATTGACAGTGGAACATTGGTGATTGATAAACAAGAGAAGCGCTTTACTTTTGAAAACATTGATGAAGAGCCTACACCTTCTTGGTTAAGGAGTTTTTCTGCACCAATTAAGCTTAAAACAGATCTTGATATTGAACAAAGGGCTTTTTTGATTGCCCACGACACTGACGCATTCAACCGTTGGGACAATGCACAAGAATTGTGGTTAGACCTCATTCTCAAACCTAAAGAAATTGATGAAGACACTCTATTCACAGCCATTGAAGTTGCTCTTGATAGATCTGATGACCATTCCCTTTTGTCAGAGATATTGAGTCTTCCATCTGAACGTTTGTTACAGCTCAAATTTGATGTTATAGATGTGTTTGATATTCGAAGTCGCAGAGAGGCTGTTGTCAATAAAATTTGCAACCGATTTGAAAACCAATTAACAGATTTGTATGGACGTTTAAAAACCGATGAAAAATACGATTTATCACCTCAGCAAGTTGGCAATCGTTCGCTTAAAAATATTTGTTTGTACTACTTAACCAAAGCTGGCGATTTTGATTTGGCCTATGAGCAATTCACTAAGGCGAATTGCATGACTGACCGTATAAACAGTTTCAGTGCTCTTTTAACCCAGAAAAACAATTATCAAGATCGCGCTATTGATCAGTTCTATCAACAGTTTAATCACGATGTTCAGGTAATGGATAAATGGTTTGCAGTGCAGTCTATTGCCAACGTGACAAACATAGAAGACATACAGGCGTTAATGAAACATCAACTTTTCAACTTCAATAATCCGAATCGCTTGCGCAGTGTTATCGGCAGTTTTGCAGCCAATTATGTCAATTTTCATCAACAAACGAGTTATGAATTTTTTACAGATATTATTCTAAAGTTAAACGATTCAAACCCACAAATTGGCGCTCGGCTGGTGGGCGTTTATAATCATTGGAAGCGTTATCGAGAGGATTTGTCAATAATGCAAAAAACACAACTGGAAAAGATTGCCTCGCATAAAAACTTATCTAATAATATTTACGAAATTGTTGAAGCAGCACTTAAATGAGTAAAAATTTAGAAATATTAACCAATCTTCTGGATGCAAAATCACTTAATATCGCAGTGGCTGAGTCGTGCACAGGAGGCCTACTTTCAGCAAATCTAACCAGTAAATCTGGTGCGTCTAATTATTTTGATCGAGGCTATATCACCTATAGCAATCAAGCGAAGATTGATACCTTGGGCGTGCAATTCGAAACATTAAATCGTTTTGGTGCAGTGAGTGAACAAACAGCCTCAGAGATGGTTTTTGGAGTAGATCAAAAAAGTGGCTGTGATGTTTGTATCTCAATTACTGGTATCGCTGGACCAACTGGCGGCACCAAGGATAAGCCGGTTGGTATGGTTTGTTTCGGGTTTTGCGTTCTGGGTGAGTGTTGGACTACAACACAGTATTTTTCAGGTGCGCGCCAAGATGTGGTAGAAAATAGCATTGATTTTGTTGTTAAAACGTTGATTGAAAAAATCAAATGACATCTGCAACGAGTGCATATCCACATCTGTTTTCTGTAGCGCCAATGATGGATTGGACCGATAGACATTGTCGATATTTTTATCGCTTATTGTCAAAAAAAACCCAACTGTATACAGAGATGGTTACCACTCAGGCCATATTAAACGGCAATCAAAAAAGACTTTTGGGTTATGACGAAAGTGAGCATCCTATTGTTTTGCAATTAGGCGGTAGTGACCCTAATCAGATGGCTAAATGCGCCAAGATTGCGCAAGATTGGCAATATGATGAGGTGAATATCAATGTAGGCTGTCCTTCAGATCGTGTTCAATCGGGCCATTTTGGGGCATGTCTGATGAAAACGCCTAATGTGGTATCTCAGTGCGTGGATGCGATGACCCAAGCGGTTGACATCTCAATAACCGTTAAATGTCGCATTGGTGTTGACGAGATTGAAAGTTATGAATATCTAAGTGATTTTATTGAAAAAGTCAGCCAAAGTCATTGCCATACATTTGTTATTCATGCCAGAAAAGCTTATTTAAAAGGGTTAAGCCCAAAAGAGAATCGCACCAAGCCACCACTTAATTACCCTTGGGTATATCAAATCAAACAAGACTTCCCAAGTCTTAACATTGTGGTTAATGGTGGCATTGCTGATATTGATGAATCGCTTGAGCACCTTAAAAATATCGATGGCGTAATGTTGGGTAGAGCAATCTACCATCAACCTTATTTATTGTCCGAAGTGGATAATAAAATTTATAAACAATCAAGCCAACAATTGAGTCGTGAACAAGTATTATTAAAGCTTATTGAATATATGCAACGCAAACAAAACAAAGACGTGCCTATGCGTTCGATTAGCCGACATATTCTGGGTTTGTATCACGGTGAAAAAAATGCCAAAAAATTTAAGCGGCTTTTGAGTGGCCCTCGTGTTGAGCTTGAACATCTATATCAATGGCTGGATTTTAAAGAAAAAAATGAGAGAGTTGGTTAACCATGGTAAGCGCTAATGATATTTGTGCCAGTATTGATATTGGTACAAATAAAATTGTAGTGTTAATTGCTGAAAAGGAAGATGATGTAGTTAAAGTGATAGGTCGTGCTATAGGTGCCTCTGCTGGCGTAAAAAAAGGCTCAATCACCAACATCAACCAAGCAGCAGAAGCCATCCAAAAAACAGCGCTGGAAGCTGTGAACAGCTGTAAGACTAATTTTAAACAGGCAAATGTTAATATTTCAGATGTGCATTTAACAGTGACTAATCGAGAAACCATCATTGAAGTCCCTGACGATGCGGTATCAAAAAATGATCTTGAAACTGTCATCAAAAATGCGAAAGCAATTCCCACCTCAACCAATAAAGAAGTGCTTTGTTCCATGCCAAGACGTTTTATGGTGAGTGAAGGATCTTCCATGGTTGCAGTCGAAAATCCTTTGGGTGAGTCAGCTAAGCAACTGGGAGTAGAAATTCACATTATGACAGTATCTAAACAAAGTATGAATAATGTGCATAATAGTTTAAAGCCTAGTGATTTGACTGTAGATGAGTTAGTATGGAGCTCAATTGCCAGTGCTGAATCTTGCCTAACGCAAGCACAGAAGGATGATGGCGTGTGTGTTATTGACATTGGCGCTGGTGTTACTAATATGTCTATATTTACCGATGGAGTTGTCAGCCATAGTGCTGTATTTGCTATTGCAGGAGATGAGATTACTCAGCGTATTGCTTATGCTTTTGATACCTCATTTGAAACAGCTCAACAACTCAAAGAGGATTATGGTATGGCTCAGCTGAGACCTGCAGAAAAGGATAGCCTTATTCAATTTAAACAAGCCAATAATCAAGCCGATTGTTATTTATCAAGACACAGCTTGATTCAAATAATTGAGCAGGTCTTTTTGGAGTTGTGTGTGCAAATCAAACAAGAGCTAAAAAATACCGGGCTCTATAATTCCTTGGGCTCGGGTTTTGTACTTGCTGGAGGGTGTGCATTAACCCAAGGTTGTGATCGATTATTTTTAAAACAATTAAACAAAAGAACTCGGTTGTCTCAAATTGACACCAGTCGAATTAAAGGTAATGAATTGTTAATATCAAATCCAACCTATGCATGTGCGCTAGGGTTGTTGTTATATCAACCTGACAGATCTTATTTAGAGTCATCACAATTCGCTAAAGAGACTACATTTGTAGGTAAAATTAAAAGCAGTATATTTAAGTTTTAACCCCCCAGTTTATGATTAAACAAAGAACCATTAAAAAAGCCGTTAAAGCACGAGGTGTGGGCATTCATAG
>CAZYIW010000045.1:0-7698 GCA_964647705.1 uncultured Piscirickettsiaceae bacterium | reverse complement strand
TGGTCTCGATCATACCCAACGCGATTCCTGTTACATCACTCATAGTATTTCTCCTATATATTTAAACTTATCCGCGGAAAACAACGAAGTTCATTCCTTGGCTCTGTGCGTAATTGTCATAACCAAGTAAACGAACATGATGTCCAGGGTTTTCTCTATGACACGCTTCTAGCTCAGCCAAAACTGTGTCTACATTTTGCTCACCAAACATTGGTAACTTCCACATATACCAGTAGTAGTTAAACGCACGTTCTGGTTCTACATGCTCAATTGCAGGGTTCCAACCATTATTAATAATAAATTGGATGTGCTGTCTTGTTTGATCAGGTGTCATCTGTGGCAAGTAAGAAAAAGTTTCAAACTTTGGAGATGATTTATATGCTTGTACTTCACTCATAATAATTCCTCTTTATTAAATTAAACCAATTAACGGTTTTGACCGTCTAGTTTATCAACTGTATCGAACTCAAACTTAATTTCTTTCCATGTTTCCATAGCAACCTTAAGTTCTGGACTGTGCTCAGCAGCTTTAGTAAGTACTGCTTTACCTTCACGCTCTACTTCGATACCACGGTTACGTGCATCGACACAAGCTTCAAGTGCAACACGGTTTGCAGCTGCACCTGCAGCGTTACCCCATGGATGGCCTAGTGTACCGCCACCAAATTGTAGAACTGAGTCGTCACCAAAGATATTCACCAATGCTGGCATATGCCATACGTGAATACCACCTGACGCTACTGGCATAGTAGGCGCCATTGAACCCCAATCTTGGTCAAAGAAAATACCACGACTACGGTCTTCTGGAATGAATGATTCACGCATTAAGTCAATCCAACCTAATGTTGCTTCACGATCACCTTCTAGCTTACCAACAACAGTACCAGAGTGCATGTGGTCACCACCTGATAATCTCAAGCACTTAGTTAATACACGAAAGTGAATGCCGTGATGTGGGTTACGATCCACAACCGCATGCATCGCACGGTGGATATGTAACAACAAACCATTCTTCTGACACCAGCGTGCAAGACCTGTATTCGCACAGAAGCCACCAGTAAAGAAGTCATGCATAATAATTGGTGTGCCAATTTCTTTTGCAAATTCTGCACGCTCATACATTTCCTCTGGAGATGCGGCCGTTACATTTAAGTAGTGACCTTTACGCTCGCCTGTTTCCGCTTGTGCTGTTTCAATTGCATCTTGCACAAATAGGAAACGATCACGCCAGCGCATGAACGGCTGAGAGTTAACGTTCTCATCATCCTTAGTAAAGTCTAGACCGCCACGTAGACATTCGTAAACCGCACGACCATAGTTCTTAGCTGATAGACCTAGTTTAGGTTTAATTGTACAACCCAACATTGGACGACCATATTTATCCATCTTATCACGCTCTACCTGAATACCATGTGGAGGACCATTACATGTTTTAACATATGCCAGTGAGAATCTAATGTCTTCAAGACGAAGTGCACGTACCGCTTTAAAACCAAATACGTTACCAACCAATGAAGTCAATACGTTCACAACTGAACCTTCTTCAAATAAATCGATTGGATATGCGATAAATGCATAGTAACAGCTGTCATCACCTGGAACGTCTTCAATACGATAAGCACGGCCACGGTAGTAATCCATGTCTGTTAATAAGTCAGTCCATACAGTTGTCCATGTTCCTGTAGATGATTCAGCAGCAACTGCAGCAGCAGCTTCTTCACGATCAATACCTGGTTGTGGTGTGATCTTAAAACAAGCCAATAAGTCCGAATCTAATGGCACATAATCGGGTTGCCAGTAAGTTTCGCGGTAGTCCTTTACACCCGCATCATATTTTTTGGCCATACAGCCCTCCTTCTATAAAAATACAAAAAAAAATACAAATTGCTAGGCAATCATACAAGAATATTTGTATAGAGTAAAATAATATTTTTTTAATTAATCATAATTTTTTCTTATGATTTAGATTATCAGAATTAAATCAAAATTAATTCTTTATAGTGGCAAATTAAATTAAAAGTTTGGATCCCAATCAACAATAATTTTAGAATTAGATTTATCTACCTTAACTAAATAAGGCTCAATAAAAGGCACCCAATGTTGCTTGTCCCCATCTACCACCAAAACATGGTTAGCCCCCGTATCAACTAACTGAGAAACAGTGCCAAGATTAATTTGTTGTTGGTTGGTTACTTGCATACCAATAAGCTCGTCCCAATAAAACCGACCTTTTGGTAATACAGGCAACTGAGACTTTAGAATATAAATATCAGTACCCAGTAAACTACGCGCTTGCTCTCTATCATCTACCCCCTCTATAGAAGCGACAATAGTTTTAGCTTGCTCTCTTCCTGTGGCAACTTCTAGTGTGCGCCACTGATTATCGATTTTGATATACCAAGGTTGATAGGTCAGTATATTTTTTCTCGGATCTGTATAAGAGAATATTTTTACCCAGCCTTTAACACCAAAAAGGCCGTTAATCTTACCGATTAACAGCCTTTGTTCTTGGTTTTGTTTTTCCAGAGTCTTATTCAGCAGGCGCTTCCTCTTCTGCCGAATCCTCTGTTACTTCCTGCGTCTCATCAGCGGCTGCTTCTTCGGCCGCCTTAGCTTCTGCAGCTGCCTTAGCTTCTGCCTCCGCTGCAGCTTTGGCTTCTGCTGCTAGCTTATCGGCCTTGGCCTTGGCTTTGGCTTCTTGCGCAGCCAAACGCTTTTCAATAATGCTAGGGTCTTTAAATTCTTTAACCAACTGCTTAACGCGATCAGAAAGTTGTGCACCTTGCGACTGCCAATATTCCAGTCTATCTTCTTGAAGTGTTAGCCTAACTTCTTGTCCGCGAGCCACTGGATTAAAAGTTCCAATACGCTCAATGTAGGCGCTGTCTCTACGTTTTCTAGAGTCGGTTGCTACAATTGAATAAAAAGGTTTTTTCTTGGCTCCACCTCGGGCTAAACGAATCTTAACCATGGGTTTTTTGCTCCTATGAAAAATAAGTGGCGAATTATATCAGCTTTTCTATATCCCGTGCCAACTTCTGTGCATCACCAATATATCGATCTGGTGTTAAGTTATAAAGGTATTGTTTTGCTTCTTCAGAAATATCCAAATCTTTAACAAATTCTTTCAATACCTGTGCGTCAATAGTTTGTCCGCGGGTCAAAGCTTTTAGCTTTTCATAAGGATTGTCAACACCATAGCGACGCATTATAGTTTGAATGGGTTCAGCCAAGACTTCCCAAGCATTGTCCAGATCTTCATTAAGACGTGCCTCATTAGTCTTTAATTTACCGATACCTTTGATAATTGAAGCATAGGCTACTAATCCGTGAGCACAACTCACGCCTAAGTTCCTAAGCACCGTTGAATCAGACAGGTCTCTTTGCCAACGAGAAATGGTCAGTTTATCTGACAGATGCGTATTGATGGCATTAGCAATGCCTAAGTTGCCTTCTGCATTTTCAAAATCTATGGGGTTGACTTTATGTGGCATGGTTGATGAACCGACCTCACCCTCAACGGTCTTTTGTTTGAAGTATCCCAAAGAAATATAACCCCAAACATCTCGACAAAAATCGATCAAGATATTATTAAAGCGATTCATAGAGTGGAAATATTCTGCCATATAATCGTGTGTTTCAATTTGCGCGGTATAAGGTGCGTAGTTCACACCCAAATCCTCAATAAATGCTTTGGATATAGATTGCCAATCTAGATTAGGGTAGGCAGACAAATGCGCATTAAAATTACCCACTGCGCCATTAAACTTGCCCATAATTTTCACTTGTTGCAATGCATCCAATTGGCGTTTTAATCGAGACGCAAAATTTGCCATCTCTTTACCTACAGTGGTAGGTGATGCTGTCTGGCCATGAGTCCTTGACAACATAGGTTGGTCGGCATTTTTAGTGGCTAAATCGCTAATCAGTTGTAAAACCTTTTGCATCTGCTCAACCAAAACTTCTCGACCATCGCTCAACATTAAAGCATGGGAAAGGTTATTGATGTCTTCTGAAGTGCAAGCAAAATGAATAAACTCGCTGATGTTCTCAAGTTCCTTATTGCCTTTAATCTTTTCTTTTAAAAAATATTCAACCGCCTTAACATCATGATTGGTGGTTTTTTCAATCTCTTTGACTTTTTGAGCATCGGCCTGACTAAAACCATCAACAATATCGTTTAATAGTTTATTCGACTTTTTGCTAAATTCAGCTACCTCACCAATATTTTTGTTATCAGCCATAGACTGCAGCCATCTAACCTCAACCAACACCCGGTATTTGATTAAACCGAACTCACTAAAAATATTGCTTAGCCCTTTGGTTTTATCGAAATAACGACCATCAATCGGCGAAATTGCATTGAGCTGAGTTAAATTCATATTGTAAAAAACCTTTTCGTTATATAACCTATTAGATGATAGAATTATACGCTATTTAAAATTTGGAATTCAGACATGAAAAAGGCCTATCTTCAACACGTTGAACAGCGTGCAAAAGAAAACCTGCCTCCACTAGCACTCAATGCAGAACAAACAAAATCAGTAGTTGATAATCTAATTGCTGGTAATGATGAACAATTCTATCTTGACCTACTCACTAATCAAGTGCCTCCTGGTGTTGATGAAGCGGCTTATGTAAAGGCAGGTTTTCTGGCTCATATTGCCAAAGGCGATCAACAATGTAGTGCAATTGATAGAGCACTTGCAGCAACACTACTAGGTACCATGGTTGGTGGATATAACATCGAGCCGATGGTTGAGTTGCTTGATGATGATGAACTATCGCCGATTGCCACTAAAAGCCTGTCTCATACGCTTTTGATGTTTGATGCTTTTTATGATGTTAAAGATAAGGCAGATGCAGGAAACGAAGCCGCCAAACAAGTGATGCAATCTTGGGCTGAGGGCGAATGGTTTAACTCTCGTGATAAGGTCGCAGAGAAGATAACCGTTACGGTATTTAAAGTAACGGGTGAGACCAACACTGATGATTTATCGCCGGCGCCGAACGCTTGGTCACGTCCTGACATTCCACAGCATGCCAGAGCGATGCTTAAGATGCCTAGAGACGGTATCATTCCCGACGAAGCTGGTAAAGTAGGGCCAATTAAACAACTTGACTCGCTTAAAGAAAAAGGTTTTACTTTAGCCTATGTTGGTGATGTGGTTGGTACAGGCTCATCAAGAAAATCAGCCACCAATTCAGTACTGTGGTTTATGGGTAACGAGATTCCATATGTGCCTAATAAGAAAGACGGTGGTGTATGCCTAGGTGGCAAAATTGCGCCGATTTTTTATAACACCATGGAAGATTCAGGCGCATTACCTATTGAGCTAGATGTGACAAAGTTTAACATGGGCGACGTCATTGACATCTACCCATATCAGGGCAAAGTTAAGGCGCATGGTAGTGACGAAGTGCTGAGCACATTTAACTTAAAATCAGATGTCATTCTAGATGAAGTGCAAGCTGGTGGTCGAATTCCACTCATTATTGGTCGTGGGCTTACCGCTCGTGCACGTGAAGCACTGGGTCTTGGCGCATCAGATATATTCCGTTCACCAATTGAAATACAAGATACCGGCAAAGGATTCTCATTGGCGCAAAAGATGGTGGGTAAAGCTTGCGGTGTTGAAGGTATTCGTCCAGGTACTTATTGCGAACCTAAGATGACAACAGTAGGCTCACAAGATACCACAGGCCCAATGACAAGAGACGAGCTAAAAGACTTGGCTTGTTTGGGATTTTCAGCTGATTTGGTCATGCAAAGTTTTTGTCATACAGCGGCTTATCCAAAACCGGTTGATGTTGAAACACATCACACACTGCCTGACTTTATTATGAATCGTGGTGGTGTATCTCTACGACCAGGTGATGGTGTAATCCACTCGTGGTTAAACCGTATGTTACTGCCAGATACGGTTGGAACTGGTGGTGATTCTCACACACGTTTCCCAATTGGTATTTCATTCCCAGCAGGCTCTGGACTCGTGGCTTTTGCTGCTGCAACAGGTGTGATGCCACTGGACATGCCAGAATCAGTATTGGTACGATTCTCTGGTGAGATGCAACCTGGTGTTACTTTGCGTGATTTGGTCAATGCCATTCCTTATAAAGCAATTGAACAAGGTTTATTAACTGTGGCCAAAGAAGGCAAGATTAATATCTTCTCCGGACGTGTGCTAGAAATTGAAGGTCTGCCAGACTTAAAGGTTGAACAAGCGTTTGAGATTTCTGATTCAGCTGCCGAGCGTTCAGCAGCCGGTTGTTCAATTCACCTAGATAAAGCACCCATTATCGAATATATGAATTCTAACATTGTGATGTTAAAGTGGATGATTGCCGAAGGTTATGGCGATAAACGTACCATTGCACGTCGTATTCAGGCCATGGAGGCATGGCTGAAAAACCCTGAATTGATGAAAGCTGATGCAGATGCAGAGTATGCAGCGGTGATTGAAATTAACCTAGATGAAATCAAAGAACCGATTCTGGCTTGTCCAAACGATCCAGATGATGTGAAGCTATTATCCGAAGTAGCCAGCACAAAAATTGACGAAGTATTTATCGGATCATGTATGACCAACATTGGTCACTTCAGAGCAGCAGCTCAACTGTTAAAAGACAAATCAGACTTGTCAACTGAGCTTTGGATTGCACCACCTACTCGTATGGATGAAGCACAGCTAAAACAAGAAGGCACGTATGAAGCATTTAGTAAAATCACCGACCATACTGAAATGCCAGGATGTTCCTTGTGCATGGGCAACCAAGCTCGGGTGCAAACAGGTGCAACGGTAGTATCCACATCAACCAGAAACTTTCCGAACCGTTTAGGTGACAACACTAACGTTTACCTCTCATCAGCAGAAGTTGCATCAATTAGTGCCAAACTGGGTCACATTCCAACCGTGGATGAGTATCAAATGGCCATGAGCGAGATTAAACCAATTGAAGGTGACATCTATAAATATCTAAATTTTGATCAAATTCAAAGTTACCTAAAAGCCTCAGAAGGTATTTCTTTAGAAAACATAAATTAAATATTTAAACCAATAAAAAAGCCGCAAAAGCGGCTTTTTTATTGAATTAATTTAGAGCTATTATTTGATCTTAGCTTCCTTATACATCACATGCTTTCTGACCACAGGATCAAACTTTTTAACTTCAACTTTTTCTGGGTGCAGACGCTTATTTTTCGTTGTTGTGTAATAATGGCCAGTATTTTCCGATGAGACCAACTTAATTTTTTCTCTCATTTATAACTCCTTAAACCTTTTCGCCACGGGCACGAATCTCAGACAAAACCGCATCAATGCCTTTTTTATCAATCACGCGCAAACCTTTTGCCGATAGTTTTAATTTAACAAAGCGATTTTCACTTTCTACCCAAAAACGATGTGTGTGTAAATTAGGGTAAAAACGACGTCGCGTTTTATTGTGTGCGTGCGATACATTATTGCCGCTAATTGGTCGCTTACCTGTAACTTGACATACCTTTGACATGGCTCTACCTATCAAAAAAACTAAAAGGAACGAATTATACTCAAAACTTGTTGGTTTTTAAAGCTAAATTTTGTTTCAAATTTGTTCGAACAGAGCTATTTACTATTGCACCAACAAACTGTATGATATCCACCCATCGGAGGGATGGCAGAGCGGCTGAATGCACCGGTCTTGAAAACCGGCAAGGGT
>CAZYIW010000044.1:6307-7707 GCA_964647705.1 uncultured Piscirickettsiaceae bacterium | reverse complement strand
TCTGAGGCATTTTTCACCAAATTAATCAAAACCCTAGAGATGCTATTGGCGTCAAGCAGCAGTTCTGGAACATTGCCCGATAAATCAAGCTCAATGTCGACATTTTTCTGTGCATCGTATAACGAAATCGCCTGATTAATCAGTGCATTCAAATCGCAGGCTTTACGATCTACCTGCGGCATATTAGCGTAATCGGCAAAGGCACTGACCATCGAGTCCATTGATTTGACTTGATCAATAATGGTGTTGGTGGTTTTGTCCATAACGGATAAATCCTTGCCGTCTAATTTTTCCAAAAATTTACTTCTAAGGCGTTGAGCGGAAAGTAGAATGGGTGTGAGTGGATTTTTAATCTCATGCGCCATACGCACCGCCACCTCACCCCAAGCTGCTTTCTTTTGTGCACGATGCAGTTGAGAGATGTCTTTAATAATAATCACATAACCTAGGGTTTGTTCATCGGTATCGAGCGATGCACCTTGAACCGATAATAAGGCGTGGCGCTTAGGTAGAGACAATTTAACCTCATCACTCCACTCTTTGGATTGTTGTTCAAATCTGTCTTTGGTTAGTGTAAATAGTGGTTGTAGATAATCATACTCTTGGGTAATTTTTTCACAAAGCTGACCAATAAAGGCTTTTTCATCTTTAATCATCAACATATCTGAGATGATTGGATTGATCAGTTGAATCTTTTTAGATCGATCCAGACCGATCACACCATAAGAATATTTAAGAACGGTTTCCAAATACAAGTTGTGGGTATCTAGCCCTACGCGCGATTGTTTTATCTGCTTGGACATCTCGTTAAACTGTCCAATAAGCTCTCGCATGTCTTTGTTTTCTTCTTGATTATGCACCAAAACATCATAGTTACCTCGAGAGATCTCTCGGGTCGCTAAAGAAAGATTGTGTAGGGGTTTCATTAAGTGATCCATCATTCTAAACACAATCAACAGCATACTAAGAATGGTTAATAAAACGGTGGTTGAAAAATCCATCAAAAAACGATTACGAATGATGGCAGTTGAATATGCAACATTCACACTACCATATTTTTTGCGAAAATCATTCATACCTAATAACAACTTGGTTAAGCTTTTATTGGATGGATAAACACCTGAGAGAATTAAATACTCTTTATCGGGTGTGCGAGTAATTGAGCGTGTTGACAAATCAACTTGCACCAAAGAACGGCTGGTATCTTCAAACAAGGTAATGGTTTGATTGGCTGGCAAAGGTTCGTGATTCCATAATGCACAGTTTTCGCTCTCGGGAGTTTTGGCAATTAGCTCATAATCTTTATCAAACAGGCTAAGATGGCAAGCCCAACCGTCCTTGATTAATCGTTCCAGCACTGCCTGCATTTGTGGTACATATTCAGGCTCGCCTTTTTTAAA
>CAZYIW010000044.1:2248-6207 GCA_964647705.1 uncultured Piscirickettsiaceae bacterium | reverse complement strand
GAACCAATCACATTACTTTGTGATTGTTGTTTAAGTATTCGAGTATTGAGAAAAATATAATAGATAGCCAAAAGACACATCAACACGTTGTATATCGCCAAAACCCATGGCCAATTGGTTTCAATCATTTCTGGATTGAGTCCGATATAAGACATGCCCAGAAGTGAAATGACAAAAACAACCACCCAAAACCAGATTGGTGGTGGTCTTTTTAGACTAAATTCTTGATTAAGAATCATTCAATTTGTGTTGTATGATGTCATTTTTCGCATGATTATCTCATAAAAATACAGGCGACAAGGCAGTTGTTGATAAAATACAACAAATGATTAAAACCAACAAAGAACTCAAAGAGTTTTTGCTCAAAATTGAAGCTGAAAAAACGCTGGCAATTGATACCGAATTCAAACGCGTTAACAGCTATTACCCTCAATTGTGTTTGCTGCAAATCGCCTGCGACAGTGCCAGCGATTGCATTGATGTTTTGGCCGATATAAACCTTGAGCCATTATTTGACAAACTCTATGATGAACAAACACTCTGGGTTGTGCACTCTGCTCGACAAGATCTTGAAGCTTTGTATTGCCTATGCTCTTGCCTGCCAAAACAGATTTTTGATACTCAAATCGCTGCTGGGCTTGTTAACTACCCCATGCAGGTTTCCTATCAGGCATTAACTGAGTCCTTACAAGGAGTTTACCTAGAAAAGGCTTATACGCGCTTTGATTGGACAACCAGACCCTTGCCTGATGAGGCTGTTGAATACGCACTTGACGATGTTAAATACCTGCTTAAAAATCATCGTCTGCTGACAAAAGCGTTAGAACAACAATCTAAAACCCATTGGCAAACAGAAGAATCCAATACTTTGCTCAATGAATCTTTATACAAACCACCGATTAGTGAATCATGGAGACGACTTAAAGGCTTTAGCAGACTCAATAAAAATGCCCAATTTCGCGCCGTACAGTTATCCAGCTGGAGAGAATACCAAGCCATAAAAACCAACAAACCCAGAAGATGGATCATGCCCGATGACAAACTTTTGGCTTATGCAACTGGCAGACAAAAGCTCTCAAAACAAGCATCAGTCAAATTTAGTGACTTTGTTAGTAAACACCCTGGCCTTAATACACAAGACTTTACCCAGCAAAAACATACACCACCCACCAAAGCAGAAAAACATCAAAAACACTTGTTACAAAAACTCATTCAAGACAAGGCAAATCAGTATAATTTGAGTGCGGAAATGTTGGCCAATAGTAAATCAATACTTCGTTACATTAGAGGTGACCATACAGTTGGTTTTTGTAAGGGCTGGCGCTTTGAATTATTAAGGGAGGATTTAAATGCTAAATAGCCTAAAACCGGTTTCAGCTGGCAACATACCTGATGAAGTTAACGTTATTATTGAGATTCCAGCCAACTCTTCTCCGGTGAAATACGAAATCGATAAAGACACTGGTGCAATGTTTGTAGATCGCTTTATCTCCACGCCCATGTTTTATCCCTGTAATTATGGTTTTGTCCCTGAAACCCTAGCCGATGATGGTGATCCGGCAGATGTTTTGGTTATTACCCCCTATCCTCTAATCCACGACTCAGTTATTACCGCGCGCCCAATTGGTGTTTTGCGTATGACCGATGAAGCAGGAAAAGACTCAAAAATCCTAGCAGTGCCAACTGACAAATTGTGTAGATCCTATCATGAGATTAAAGGTATTGATGATATTGGCGCCACGCTTAAAGATCAAATTGAGCACTTTTTCACCTATTACAAAGATCTTGATGAAGGTAAGTGGGTGAAGATTGACGGTTGGGGTGATGCACAAGAAGCCAAAAAAGAATTGCAAGATTCTTTTGACGCTTATCAAAAATAGCCTTTGGCGAATAACAATACCTTTCAAATTGTTGGCGGTGAATACCGCTCTCGAAAATTTAGCTTTGTAGATACACAAGGCCTAAGACCCACACCTGGTAAGGTGCGTGAAACCTTATTTAACTGGATTCAATTCGAAGCACATAACAAAACCTATTTAGACGCCTTTGCCGGCTCAGGTGCTTTGGGTTTTGAGGCACTCTCTCGCGGGGCAAAAAAAGTGGTAAGTCTCGAAAAAAACTCCAAAGCCTTTGAAAGTCTTCAAAAAAATTGGAAAAAACTACAATCGGATAAAATGCAGATACTCAACCAAGATGTTTTTCATTATCTGGCTCAAAAATCCGAGACAACTTTTGATTTTGTGTTTTTAGACCCGCCATTTGGACACAATTACCTTGAAAAAACGCTAAAACTGCTTGCAAGGGGCAATTTTGTTGCTCCAAAGAGTAAAATTTATATAGAATCTGAGTTTGAAATCACAAACGGTTTTCTGCATAAAAATTTTTCAGAAAAAATCAAAATCAACAAACAAAAGCAAACAGGTGCGGTTTTTTATTGCCTGTGTGAACTATTATGAGTATTGCAATCTATCCAGGCTCTTTTGATCCTATTACCAATGGTCATGTTGACCTAACCCATCGCGCCAGTAAGTTATTTGACAAAGTGGTTATCGGCATTGCTCAAAATAGCAAAAAACCCGCTTTTTTATCCATTGAACAAAGAATAGAATTGGCAAAAATTGCCTTGCAAGGTGTTGATAATGTAGAAATATTAAGTTTTGACACACTGTTGGTTGACTTTGCCCAATCACAAAATGCTCAAGTAATTTTACGCGGTCTACGAGCAGTATCTGACTTTGAATACGAATTTCAACTCTCAGGCATGAACAAACACCTAAATCCTAAAATTGAAACCTTGTTTATGACCCCTGCTGAAAAATACGCCAATATCTCTTCCTCTTTGGTGAAAGAAATCTTACTTCTGGGTGGGGATATCTCCGCCTTTGTGCCATCAGAGGTTGAAAAATACCTAAAAAAACACCTGTAATCTTTTTTGTAAAAACTCCTTGAAAAATAATTGACTATCCCTATATAGGGGGTATATCAAAAAACAAGGAGTTAAAAAACATGTCAAAGATTATTGGAATTGACTTAGGAACAACCAATTCATGTGTGGCCGTTATGGACGGTGGCAATGTGAAAATTATTGAGAATTCTGAAGGCGATCGCACCACACCATCCATTGTTGCTTATCCAAAAGATTCAGAAGAAATCTTAGTGGGTCAGCCAGCAAAACGTCAAGCAGTTACCAACCCTGAGAACACACTGTTTGCTATTAAGCGTTTGATTGGTCGTCGCTTTGATGAAGAGGCGGTACAAAAAGACATTAAATTGGTTCCATACAATATTGTTAAAGCCGACAACGGTGATGCATGGGTAGAGGTTAATGGTAAAAAAATGGCTGCGCCTGAGATCTCAGCCAAAGTGATTGGAAAAATGAAACAAACCGCTGAAGATTATCTCGGTGAGAAAGTCACAGAAGCGGTAATTACGGTACCCGCTTATTTTAACGACTCTCAACGTCAAGCCACTAAGGATGCAGGTAAGATTGCCGGTCTTGATGTAAAACGTATTATTAACGAACCCACTGCTGCGGCGCTTGCTTATGGTGTAGACAAAGGTCAAGGCGATAAAAAACTTGCTGTTTATGACTTAGGTGGTGGTACTTTTGATATCTCTATCATTGAGATGGAAGACATTGATGGTGAAAAGCACTTTGAAGTGTTGTCAACCAATGGCGATACTTTCTTAGGTGGTGAAGACTTTGACCAGCGTATTATCACTCACTTAGTTGAAGAGTTTAAAAAAGACCAAGGTGTGGATTTGGCCAACGATCCATTGGCGTTGCAACGCTTAAAAGAAGCAGCAGAAAAAGCCAAGATTGAGCTTTCCTCATCCGAGCAAACCGAAGTTAACTTGCCTTATGTAACGGCCGATGCTTCAGGTCCTAAACACTTAAATATTAAAATTACCCGTGCCAAATTAGAATCATTGGTTGAGGATTTAATTCAAAAATCCAT
>CAZYIW010000044.1:0-2148 GCA_964647705.1 uncultured Piscirickettsiaceae bacterium | reverse complement strand
CAAGGTGAGCGCGATGTAGCCAGTGCTAATAAGTCATTGGGTCAGTTTAATCTTGAAGGAATTGACCCTGCACCTAAAGGTATGCCACAGATTGAAGTGGTACTTGATATTGACTCAGACGGTATCTTGAATGTTTCTGCCAAAGATAAAAATACTGGTAAAGAGCAGTCAATTACCATTAAAGCCTCTTCTGGCCTAAGTGATGAAGAAATCGACAAGATGGTCAAAGACGCTGAAGCGCATGCGGATGAGGATAAGAAATTCCAAGAGTTGGTGACAACGCGCAACATGGCTGACTCACTGATTCACTCAACCAAACAAACCATGGATGAGTTAAAAGAAGAAGTGTCTGACGATGAGAAAAAACAAATCGAAGATGCCATTGGTGAATTGGAAGAAGCCATCAAGGGTGATGATAAAGAAGCCATTGATGCCAAAGTGCAAAACTTGAGCGAAAAAGCCCAACCATTAGCCCAAAAAGCACAGGCCAAAGCCGGTACAGATGGCGCACAAGATGCCTCAGCTGCAACCGATGGTGGTGATGACGTGGTTGATGCAGATTTCGAAGAAGTGAAAGACGATAAATAATCGCCACTCATCAACCATCAAGACCTTCTTCAGGCCATGTGCTTTGAAGAAGGTTTTTTAACTTTTATATAAGGCAAATATGTCAAAAAGAGATTACTACGAAGTCTTAGGTATTGAAAAAGGCGCCGACCAAGGGCAAATTAAAAAAGCTTATAAGCGCTTGGCGATGAAACATCATCCAGATCGTAATACCGATAATAAAGAAGCGGCAGAAACAAAATTCAAAGAAATTCAAGAAGCTTATGCGGTATTGTCTGATGCACAAAAACGTCAAGCCTATGATCAATTTGGTCATGCTGGAGTCGATGGCAGTGCTGGTGGATTTGGTGGCGGTGGCAATCCTTTTGGCGCCGGTGGGTTTGGTGATATTTTTGGTGATATTTTTGGTGGTGGCGCTAAAGCTGACAACCGTGGTGCCGATCTTCGTTATGATTTAGAGATTGATCTCAAACAAGCGGTTGAAGGCACAACGGTTAAGATTCGTGTGCCAAAAAATGTAGCCTGTGGCACGTGTTCTGGTACTGGTGCAAAACCAGGCACAAGCATCAAAACTTGTGCCACTTGTGGCGGTTCAGGCCAGGTTCAAATGCAACAAGGATTTTTTGCTGTGCAAAGCACCTGCCCACAATGTTCTGGCACGGGGCAAAAAATTGAAACGCCTTGCACCACTTGTCGTGGACAAGGCGTGGTGAGAGAGCAAAAAACCTTATCTGTGAAGATTCCAGCTGGTGTGGATACCGGTAATCGCATTCGTCTCTCTGGTGAAGGTGAAGCAGGTCTTCGTGGAGCGCCAGCGGGCGATTTATATGTACAAGTTCATGTCAAACCCCACAATATTTTTCAAAGAGAAGGCAACGATTTGTATTGTGAAGTACCAATTGATATCGTCACCGCTGCCTTAGGTGGGTCAATTGAAGTGCCAACACTAGACAGCAAGCTAAAAATTAAAGTGCCTGCGGGTACGCAAACAGGCAAATTGTTTCGCCTACGTGGTAAAGGTGTACCCGCTATTAGACATGGTGCTTCAGGAGACTTACTTTGCCAAATCAAAGTTGAAACACCAGTCAACCTCAATAAGAAGCAAAAGGCCATATTACAAGAATTTGGTGAGACTTGTGGTAAGAAACATCACCCTGAGTCTGACTCCTTCTTTGGTAAAATGAAGTCTTTTTTTGAGTAAGACGAAATCACAGTGAAAATCAAACAAATTAAAGCCAGAGAAGTGCTTGATTCTAGAGGCAACCCTACAGTCGAAGCAGATGTTATATTAGAAGATGGAACACAGGGAAGTGCAATGGTGCCATCGGGCGCTTCAACAGGCCAAAGAGAGGCCTTAGAGCTCCGTGATGGTGACAAATCTCGCTATTTGGGCAAAGGCGTGTTAAAGGCTGTTAATTATGTTAATACCGAAATTAATGCCGCACTTGAAGGTTTTGATATCAGCAATCAAACCAAAATCGATCAAACCATGGTTGATTTGGACGGCACCAACACCAAATCAAAACTGGGTGCCAATGCCATTTTGGCGGTATCTTTGGCGTGTGCACATGCCAATGCCAA
>CAZYIW010000043.1:0-8099 GCA_964647705.1 uncultured Piscirickettsiaceae bacterium | reverse complement strand
TTGTTTGAGGCTTTGGGTTTAAAAGTTTCGCGCTTGATTCGTATTCGTTTTGGCGATATCAGACTCAAAAGTGAGCTTAAATCTAATCAATTTGAGTATTTAAAGCCTGCGCAAGTATCCGCAGTACTTAAATCAGTGGGCTTGAGTGAATAGTTAAAAAAATCTAAAAAATTGATTTAAATCAAATAGTTATTTTTACGGCATTGATACAATATCCTTAACTTTGTTGAGTAAAGGAGAAGGGATATGTTGATGAGTGAACTCAATGCCGATCCGGTTTTTTATGTCAGTTTTTTAATGGTGTTATTGGCCATTGTTAGCTTTGTGATTTTTATTGTGGGTAGAAGGTTTAAATCTTTCCGCAAGTAGCAAAACATTGGTTAAAAATCCCACCACATTGTTTTTGAAATTTTTTAAAAAAATAGTGTGGTGTTGGTCTTATTCATTCTTGCACTTTTTTCTAAAAAGTGATGACACTTTATCTCACTAAAATCGCCTATTCTTAAAGTATAATTGCGCTTTTATCCATGTTTATAAAAGCCCCGTGTCTGATTACAAGTCTAGCTTAAATTTACCCGCCACAAAATTTGCCATGAAGGCCAATTTGGCAGGTCGAGAGCCTAATTTTTTGAAAAAATGGCAAGAGGAGGGTTTGTATCAACAAATTCGTGAGCAAAATAAAGGCAAAGCTAAGTTCACCTTGCATGATGGCCCGCCATACGCCAATGGCGATATTCACATCGGTCATGCGGTCAACAAGGTGCTCAAAGACATCATTGTCAAATCTAAAACCCTCTCAGGCTATGATGCGCCGTATGTGCCAGGTTGGGATTGCCACGGCTTGCCGATTGAGCACAATGTTGAGAAGAAAAAAGGCAAAGTTGGCGTTAAGATTGATGCCAATAGTTTTCGTAAGGCGTGTCGTCAATACGCACAAACACAAGTTGATAAACAAAAGGTTGATTTTCAGCGCTTAGGTGTTTTGGGAGATTGGGAAAATCCATATCTGACCAAGGATTTTAAATACGAAGCAGACATTGTTCGCGCCTTGGGTAAGATCGTCGACAATGGTCATCTTTCTAAAGGTTACAAACCGGTGCACTGGTGCACTGAGTGTGGCTCTGCGTTGGCCGAGGCGGAAGTTGAATACAAAGACAAAGAATCTCAAGCGATTGATGTGAAATTTAAGGTTGTTGATGATGCAATGTTTGGACTTGATAAACCCATATTTAGCGTTATTTGGACCACCACACCCTGGACACTGCCTGCAAACGAGGCGGTAGCGCTTCACCCAGATTTTGATTATGTATTGGTTGATGTTGGCGAAGAATACTACCTGTTGGCAAAAGATTTGGCCGAAGACGCTATCAAACGCTATGGGTTGGAAAACGCGATCATTGCTGATCAAGTGTATTCAGGCACAAGCTTAGAAGGTTTGATGCTCGAGCATCCATTCTACGATAAAAAAGTACCAATCATCTTAGGCGATCACGTCACCACCGAAGCGGGCACAGGTGCCGTACACACAGCCCCTTCACATGGTCAGGAAGACTATGCAGTGGGGCTTAAATACAAATTGCCGGTGAAATGCCCTGTGGATGGTAGAGGGGTGTTTTTTGAAGACACCGAACTGGTGGGTGGACAGTTTATTTTCAAAGCCAATGAATCGGTTATCGAAATTCTAAAAGACAAAAATACTTTGGTTAAAAACCAAGCATTTGCACATTCGTATCCGCATTGTTGGCGACACAAAACCCCGGTTATTTTTAGAGCCACGCCTCAGTGGTTTGTGTCAATGGATCAAAACGGTTTGAGAGACAATGCTTTTAGTGAGATTAAAAAGACCGAGTGGATACCAGATTGGGGGCAAAAACGCATTGAGTTGATGGTTGAGAATCGTCCCGATTGGTGTATTTCACGTCAGCGTTTTTGGGGTGTGCCGATTACCTTGTTTGTGCATAAACAAACTGGGGAATTGCATCCTGATACCAAAAATTTATTTGAAAAAATTGCCAGCAAAATTGAACAAAGCGGCATCGAGGCATGGTTTGACACCGAAACCAAAGAGCTTTTAGGTGATGAGTCTGATGAATACGACAAAATCACAGATACTTTGGATGTTTGGTTCGATTCAGGTGTATCGCATTTTGCCGTACTCAAACAAAATCAACAGCTCTCAGATACAGCCGATTTGTATCTAGAAGGCTCTGATCAGCATCGAGGATGGTTTCAGTCGGCTTTGTTGTCTGCTTGCGCCATTGATGGAAAAGCGCCTTACAAACAAGTGTTAACACACGGTTTTACTGTGGATCAACACGGCCATAAAATGAGTAAATCTCTGGGCAATGTGATACCGCCACAAAAAGTGGTAAATTCACTCGGAGCCGATATATTACGCCTTTGGATTGCATCGACCGATTACACCGGCGAGATGAGTGTTTCTGATGAAATCTTAAAGCGCTCGGCAGATTCTTACCGCCGTATTCGCAATACTGTGCGTTTTATGTTGGCCAATATGCAAGGGTTTGAGCCTGATAAACACTTACTAGAAAACAAAGATTTGCTAGACTTGGATCGTTGGATTGTGGCCAAAACAAACTCGCTTCAGACGCAAATTATCAAAGCCTTTGAAGATTATCATTTTCACAATGTCACCGCGATGATTCTTAATTTCTGCACCAATGATTTGGGCGGATTTTATCTCGATATTATCAAAGATCGTCAATACACCACTGGTGAGAATTCGCGTGCCAGACGTTCTGCACAAAGTGCACTGTATCACCTGAGTGAAGCCATGGTGCGTTGGCTAGCACCTGTTCTTTCTTTTACTGCAGAGGATATTTGGCAGAATATGCCAGGCGATAAAACCGACAGTGTGTTTTTGCAAACTTGGTATGAAGATTTGTCAGAAGAGTACGACAATCCCTCAATTGAAACCGCACGTTTGATCAATCCGCATGTTCGCAAACAAATGGAACAGCTAAGAGCCGATAAGGTCATTGGTTCTTCACTTGATGCTGAGGTTGATTTGTATTGTGACGATGAAGTTTATCAATCACTGGCTAAGTTGAGTGATGAGCTTAGGTTTGTATTTATTACCTCCTATGCTAGAATTCATCCAATGGATGAAAAACCCACGGACGTTATTGATACAGGAGAGGGTGTGGCAATTAAGGTTACAAAATCAGAGCATGAAAAGTGTGTACGTTGTTGGCACCATAGAGAAGATGTGGGTGATAATAGCGAACATCCTGAGCTTTGCGGACGATGTGTAGAGAACGTTGTAGGCTCGGGTGAAAACAGAGAATACGCCTAATGAAAACACTCAACCTTGATCTTGGTGAAAAATCTTACCCTATCTACATTGGGCAAGATTTGCTTGATAGTGCTGAGTTAATCACTCAACACGTCAAAGGCAAACAAGTGATGATTGTCACCAACACCACGGTGGCGCCTTTGTATCTTGAAAAAGTCAAAGCATTGTTTGCAGGTTATCAAGTTTGTGAAGTGATTTTGCCAGATGGGGAAAAACACAAAAACCTAGAAACCCTAAACCTAATCTTTACCGCTTTGTTAGAAGCAAGGTTTGATCGTTCTGCCACATTAGTGGCATTGGGTGGCGGCGTTGTTGGCGACATGACGGGTTATGCCGCAGCGTCTTATCAGCGTGGGGTGAACTTTATTCAAATTCCAACCACATTGCTTTCACAAGTGGATTCTAGTGTGGGTGGCAAAACTGGGGTAAACCACGCACTGGGAAAGAACATGATTGGTGCATTTTATCAACCCAAGTGTGTGCTTATTGATGTTGACAGTCTGGATACTTTAGAGGATCGTGAACTCTCAGCGGGTATGGCAGAGGTGATTAAATATGGTTTGTTGGGCAATCGACAGTTTTTACAATTTTTGCAAAAAAACATTAATGCACTGATTGGCAGGGATAAATCTTTATTGATTGATGCAATCTACACCTGCTGTGAAGACAAAGCCAGAATTGTTTCAGAAGATGAATTAGAGGCGGGAAAAAGAGCACTGCTTAATCTGGGCCATACATTTGCGCATGCCATTGAAAACACTTTGGGTTATGGGGTTTATCTTCATGGAGAAGCGGTTTCTGTGGGTATGCTAATGGCGACAAAACTCTCTCACCTAGAGGGTTTACTGGACGCTGAGGCGGTTACTCAAGTCAGGCATTTATTAGAAAATGCTAATCTACCTGTGAGTATTAATGGTAAAATGACCCCTTCTGATTTTGTATCAGCAATGTCGGTTGATAAGAAAGTAATTGATGGCAATATTCGCCTTATTTTGATGAAAAAATTGGGTGAAGCCTACATCAGTGATGATTATCAACAGGTGCTTTTAGATCAGGTGATTAATGAATTTTGCGGGTAAAACATGACAAAAGAAAACCAAAAACCTGAGGAAAAAGTCAACGATGACGAGGTGATGATCACCTCTAGCATTAGTGATTTAGAAAAAATGCTAGAGGATGTTGAAAACAACACCAACACCAAATTTGAACGTTTTTTCTTGCCAGCATTGGCGGTATTCAGTGCCATTGTTTTAGGTATGTTTTCTATTATCTATTCCATTACTCAAGACATGGAGCGCCTTGCAGATGCCATGGATCCAAATATGGGCGGTAACATGAGCTCAATGGTGGAAAGTGTGGATCAATTAACACAAAGCGTTGGTAAGATGACCCATACCGTGGAAAAAATGGAAAAGAGTTTTGCCAAAGTTAACAAAAACATGGATGTGATTGCGCTAAAGTTGGATAACTTGGATCCAATATCGGCTGATCTTACTCGTGTTAGCGCTAAAATGGATGCGCTTGAACCAATGTTAATTAACATGGAAGAAATGAACAAAAACATGACAGTTATGCAAGATTCTATGTCTTGGATGCAGCGTGATTTGACCATTCTTCGTGCCTCATTTGCCAAGCCAATGAGTGTCATCAACAAAATGCCTATACCGTTTTAAAAAGAGAACAAAAAGAGAACATTATTATGTCGTTATCTAAAGAGCAAGTCGGTCAAATTGCTTATTTAGCTCGATTATCAGTGAATGCTGAACAGCTAGACGACACCACAAACGATCTTAATAATATTTTGCATTTGGTGGATAAGCTATCTAAAGCCAATACCGATGAGATTGCACCAATGGCTCATCCTCTTCATATGTCACAACGTCTGCGTGAAGACAAGGTTAGCGAAAGTGATGATTCAGATAATTTTCAATCAATTGCCCCGAAAACTGGCAAAAAACACTATCTTGTCCCAACCGTAATTGAGTGATGAACCACCAAAGTATCTCACAATTGGCACAAGGCTTAAAAGAAAAAAAATTCTCTTCTGTTGAGCTCACCCAACATTATTTAAATAAAATTCACAACTCAGAGCTGAATAGTTACATCAGCGTAACCGATGAATTGGCACTTGAACAAGCACAAAAAGCCGATCAAAGCATAGCCAAAGGAGCGGCTGATACATTAACCGGCATTCCATACGCGCACAAAGATATTTTTTGCACCAAAGGTGTTAAAACCTCGGCAGGTTCTAAAATGCTCGATAGTTTTAACGCACCTTATGATGCAACCGTGAGTGATAAGCTTAACTCTGCAGGTGCGGTGATGCTAGGCAAGGCCAATATGGATGAATTTGCCATGGGGTCTTCGAATGAAAATTCTTTTTATGGCGCCGTTAAAAATCCTTGGGATAAAAACAAAGTGCCTGGTGGTTCATCAGGCGGCTCTGCCGCTGCGGTGGCGGGCGGTTTGAGTGCATTTGCCACGGGAACCGATACCGGTGGCTCTATCAGACAACCGGCCAGTTTGTGTGGTATTACCGGTTTAAAGCCTACTTATGGTCGTATTTCCAGATACGGTATGATTGCCTATGCATCAAGCTTAGACCAAGCAGGACCAATGACACAAACTGCAGAAGATGCGGCCATTGTCTTAAATGCCATGGCAGGCTTTGACCCTAAAGATTCTACTTCTGCTCAAAAGGATGTTGAGGATTACACCAAAAACTTAAACGATTCGTTAAACGGATTAAATATCGGCCTACCAAAAGAGTTTTTTTCCGATGGACTTGACGCCAAGGTTGAGCAACAAATCATGAACGCCATCAAAGACTTTGAATCGATGGGAGCGAATATCAAAGAGGTTTCGTTGCCAAATTCAAAGTTTGCGATTCCAACCTATTACATTGTGGCTCCTTGTGAATGTTCTTCCAATCTTTCACGAATGGACGGCGTTCGTTTTGGTTACCGCTGTGATGATCCAAAAGATCTGGAAGACTTGTATTTGCGTTCTCGATCAGAAGGGTTTGGTGATGAAGTGAAACGCCGCATTATGATTGGCGCCTATGCCCTATCAGCGGGTTATTATGATGCTTACTACCTAAAAGCACAAAAAACAAGACATTTAATCAGTGATGATTTTAAATCTGCATTTAAAGAAGTTGATGTGATTATGGGGCCTGTTTCTCCGACGACAGCTTGGGACTTGGGTTCGATTAAAGATCCTGTGTCAATGTATTTGGCCGATATCTATACACTGTCCACTAACTTAGCAGGACTGCCGGGCATATCAATACCTGCTGGTTTTGCAAACAATATGCCGGTAGGGTTGCAATTGATTGGCAACTACTGGTCTGAGTCAAAATTACTTAATGTTGCCCATCAGTTTCAATTAAAAACCGATTGGCACACAAAACACCCACAGGAGCAAAGCTAATGGAGTGGGAAACAGTGATTGGTTTAGAAATACACGCACAACTCAATACCAAGAGTAAGATTTTCTCTGGCGCATCCACCGCTTTTGGCGCTGAAGCAAACACACAAGCATGTGCGGTAGATCTGGGTTTGCCAGGAGTACTTCCGGTGGTTAATAAAGAGGCGATCAATAAAGCCATTCGTTTTGGTTTGGCGGTTAATGCGCACATTAATCAGCGCAATGTGTTTGATCGTAAGAATTATTTTTATCCTGACTTGCCTAAAGGCTATCAAATTTCACAACTAGAATGGCCAATTGTTGGCAAAGGTGAGATTGACATTGTAGTGGGCGAAAAAACCAAAACCATTGGTGTAACCCGCGCACACCTAGAAGAAGATGCTGGTAAATCAGTGCACGATATGTATGACGACTATACAGCAGTGGATTTAAATCGTGCTGGTACACCACTTCTGGAGATAGTATCTGAGCCTGACATGAGAAGCAGCAAAGAAGCCGTGGCTTATGCGAAAAAAATACACGCTTTGGTGCAATACATTGATATTTGTGACGGCAATATGCAAGAGGGTTCATTTCGTTGTGATGCCAATGTTTCAATACGCCCAAAAGGGCAGACTGAACTTGGTACACGCACAGAACTTAAAAACATCAACTCGTTTAAATTCTTAGAAAAGGCCATCAATCTTGAGATTGAGCGTCAGCAAGATGTGATTGAAGATGGCGATAAGGTGATACAAGAGACAAGACTCTATGACGCTGTTAAGAACGAAACTCGTTCTATGCGTTCTAAAGAAGAAGCCAATGATTATCGCTATTTCCCAGATCCTGATCTTTTGCCAGTTGAGATTTCAGATGACTTACTTGAACAAATCAAAAAAGATTTGCCGGAGCTACCGCAAGAGAAAAAACAACGTTTTGTCTCAGAATTGGGCTTGAGTGATTATGATGCAGATATTCTAACTTCACAAAAAACATTGGCCGATTATTTCGAAGCAATGCTTGAAGGCAATAACAATGCCAAACTTTGCGCCAACTGGGTGATGGGTGAGCTGACGGCTGCACTTAACAGAGAACAGACAGACATTGAAAACTCTCCCATTTCTGCTAAAGATTTGTCTCAACTGGTATTACGAATCAGTGACGATACCATTTCAGGAAAAATCGCCAAAGACGTGTTTAAAGCCATGTGGGATGGCGAAGGTTCTGCTGATCAAATTATCGAATCCAAGGGGCTTAAGCAAATGACCGATACCGGTGAGATTGAAGCCATTGTCGATGAGATTATTGCCAATAATCAAGCACAAGTCGAGCAGTTTAAATCTGGTAATGAGAAAATTTTAGGTTTTTTTGTTGG
>CAZYIW010000042.1:2044-10442 GCA_964647705.1 uncultured Piscirickettsiaceae bacterium | reverse complement strand
ACAACATCTCAACAAATACAAGCAATATTAATACAAACACTCTCAATATTAATAATAATACCAATGCCATTAATGAAAATAAAAATGGCATTGCACAAATTGCTGCAATGTCTAACCTAACCACAGCACCTGTGGGTAAATCACATATTAGTATCGCTTTTGGTCGCTTTGAAGATCAACAAGCCGTGGCCTATGGCTATTCACATCACAGTGAAAAACACAATATTATTTTTAACTTTCAAGGTTCAAGCTCAGGTAGCACCAATACCCAATCCTTCGGTATTGGCCATAGTTTTTAAACGGTGTACATACCGCCGTTGACGTGCAGCGTCTGCGCCGTAATATACGACCCACTATCACCTGCTAAAAACAAAACACACTGTGCAATCTCATCGGCCGTGCCTAGGCGCCCCATTGGGATTTGCTTAGAGAGTGCTTCTTTTTGCTCTTCAGGAAGTGCGTCAGTCATATCGGTTTTGATAAAACCTGGAGCAACTGCATTTACCGTAATACCACGTGGTCCTACCTCGCGTGCTAGAGATTTGGTAAAACCCATAATGCCCGCTTTTGCCGCGGCGTAGTTAGTTTGCCCAGCGTTACCCATTGCACCCACAACTGAGGCAATAGAGATAATACGCCCTGCTTTTTTCTTCATCATGCCACGCAGTACTGCTTTTGACATTTTGTAAACTGAGGCTAGATTGGTGTTCATGATTGCATCCCATTCATCTTCTTTCATACGCATGAGAAGATTGTCACGAGTAATGCCGGCATTATTAATCAAAATATCAACAGCGCCATAAGTGTCAGTAATGTTTTTCATCACCTCGGAGATTTGGTCATTATCAGTGACATTAAGCGCCATGCCTGTGCCATTGACGCCATTATCTTTTAAAGTATCGCTAATGGCTTGTGCGCCACCTTCACTTGTTGCTGTGCCAATAACCGTTGCGCCAGCACTACCCAAAGCCAATGTGATTGCTTGACCAATACCTCTGGATGCACCTGTAACCAATGCAATTTTTCCATCTAAACTCATGATTTCATCTCCTCTACTAATTTTGCAAGACTGCCAGAATCAAACACGGCATTTGCACTTAATGATTTATCAATGCGTCGAGTAAGGCCGGCTAAAACTTTGCCTGGACCTGATTCGATTAATTTCTGCGCACCTAAGTCTGCCATCTTTTGCACAGTGCCTGTCCAAAGTACTGGCTTGTGCAATTGTTGTACCAGTTTTTCACGTATATCGTTAGCATCCTTAGCAACACTCATATCCACGTTGTGAACGACATCAATATCGCCCATTGAGAAATCCGTTGCATTGACTGTGTTGGCAAATTCAGATGCTGCATCGTCCATTAATGAGCAGTGAGACGGTACACTCACCGGCAAAACAACTGCACGCTTAGCGCCAGCTTTTTTCATGGTCTCACAAGTTGCATCTACTGCATCTTTGTTGCCAGCAATTACCACCTGCCCTGGCGAGTTGAAGTTCACCGCCTCAACGATACCTGCGCCTGAATAGTCGCTACAAATTTGCACGACTGTTTCATCATCCAAACCAAGAATAGCGGCCATGGCGCCCACGCCTGTTGGCACTGCTGATTGCATCAGTTCTCCGCGTTTTTTAACCAATTTGATGCCATCAGCAAACCTCAAAGACCCAGATGCAACAAGTGCACTGTATTCACCTAAAGAATGCCCTGCCATGCAAACTGGAGATAGGCTCAACTCCGAAGACAAAACCTGATAAGTGGCATACCCTGCAGCAAGCATTGCCGGTTGGGTGTTGTGCGTTTGATTAAGGCTTTCTTGATCTTGTTGTGTGAGTTTCCATAAGTCAAAACCCAATGCATCAGAAGCTTCGGAAAACACCTCACTAACTTGAGTAAAGTTCTCATTCAAATCCGATAACATGCCGAGCGATTGAGAGCCTTGGCCTGGAAAAACAATGGCGTATTGCATAATAAATTTTAAAATTAAATTGAGTTTATTTTAGACAATAAAAAAGCGCCTGTTCGGCGCTTTTTGTAAATTCTTAAAGCAATAATATTAAGAAGCTTCGACTGAAATATATTGACGATTAAACTTGCCTTTTTTGGCAAAAATAACTTTACCATCTGCTGTGGCAAAGAGTGTGTCGTCTTTACCGCGACGGACATTGGTACCCGGATGAAATTTTGTGCCTCTTTGGCGTACCAAGATATTACCAGCCAAAACACTTTCACCGCCAAAACGCTTAACGCCTAGTCTTTTGGATACGGAATCTCTACCATTATTTGTACTACCGCCTGCTTTTTTGTGAGCCATTGTTTTCTCCTAATTAAGCTTTGATTTTACCAATTTGCACTTCAGTAAACAACTGACGGTGACCTTGGCGCTTCATTGAATGCTTACGACGACGGAACTTAATAATATGCACTTTTTTGCCTTTGCCTTGTGAGACCACTTTGGCCTCCACTGAAGCTTTGGCAACTGTGGGCGTGCCCACTTGAACATTGTCGCCATCAGAGACCATCATCACTTCTTTAAAAGTGTGTTTTTTGCCCACTTCGGTTTCTAACTTTTCAACCTTTAAAGTGTCGCCTTCTGCTACTCGGTATTGCTTACCACCGGTCTTGATTACTGCGTACATATCAGTCCTTGCGTATTTAATTCGTAAAAAAGGAGTGTATTATACTCAAACGCTTACCTTTTTGAAAGGGGGTTTTGCGTATAATTTGTGTTTTTTATTAATGAGAAATGAAGCATGATTATCTTAGAAACCAATATGGGCAATATTCATATTAATGTTGATGCAGACAAAGCCCCCATTACATCAAAAAATTTTATTGATTATGTTGAAGACGGCTTTTATGAAGGCACGATTTTTCACCGCGTGATTAAAGACTTTATGATTCAAGGCGGTGGTTTTAGCGAAGACATGATGCAAAAACCCACCAAGGCTGAGATTGAAAATGAAGCAAAGAATGGTTTGAAAAACGTTAAATATTCTATTGCCATGGCACGCACAATGGCACCACATTCAGCCAGTTCTCAGTTTTTTATTAACACCAATGACAATGGTTTCTTAGACTACCCAGGGCAAGACGGTTGGGGTTATTGTGTTTTTGGCGAAGTGATTGAAGGGCAAGACGTGGTGGATAAAATTGGCCTGGTGGCAACTGGCAACAAAGCCGGGCATGCCGATGTGCCGAATGATGCTGTGGTTATCAACAAAGCTTACGTTCAATAAATATGCGCAGTTCGCTGATTATTGCGGACTTACACCTCGTCTCTGGCGAGGTGGAAAAAACCAAAATGTTTGTAGATTTTTGCCAGAATCAAGCGGCAAAAGTCGACCAACTTTTCATCTTAGGCGATCTTTTTAACACTTGGCTGGGGGATGACTTATCCATTGATTATTACCCTCAGGCCATCCAAGCATTAAAAACACTCAGCCAAAAAACGCAAATAAAGGTTATGTCAGGCAATCGTGATTTTTTAATGGGTCAGGATTTTGAGGCAAAAACCGGTTGTGAAATTATTAAAGAGCCTTATTTCTTTGAACAAGGGAATCGGCAATTTGTGCTGATGCATGGTGATGCTTTGTGCACTGATGATACCGACTATCAAAGACTCAAAAAAGTTTTACAACATCCTTTGACAAAATTTGTTTTTCTGCGTCTTCCAAAAAAAATTCGCTTGAGATTGGCTGGTCAACTCAGACAAAAAAGCGTTAAAGCACAACAATACAAGTCCAGAGAAATTATGGATGTCAACCCAGATTCGGTCAATGATTTAATGCAAAAATATCCTGGCGCTGATCTTATTCACGGACACACGCACAGGCAAAATACCCATGAGGGTGATGATTTTAGGCGCTATGTTTTGGGCGATTGGTCGAGTGAAAAAGGCAATGCCATCAAAATTGATTCTGAATTAACATGGCTTGAAATCAACGCTTAGATTAACCAAGTCTATCGCCCTAACTTTGAGATTAATCTTATCATCAAAATCGAAATCACGTTTTAATCGAATCTGAGTTATCATCGCCAAAGATGGAATCAGTAAGGTGGCTTTATCGTCTCGTTTGTCGACAACCACGCCTGTGTCTTGCCAATTGGAATGGCTGAGAAGATACAAACACTTGAAGTGCTGTTGTGAGTAATTATTGGTTTTGCCAATATTGGGCATCATCGAATGAAAGATAGCGATACGCTCAGCCACAGATTTTTCATCCAGTATGGGTTGCTGAGTTATAAAATTGGCGATTTGCTGGTGTGCTAATAGATCCAAATAACGCCGAAGTGGGCTGGTAAAACGAAGATAACTTTCTAAGCCCATGCCATAATGCACAGATGCCTTGGTTGTGGTTTTAGAACGTTTGAAATGTTTCGTGGCTTTAAAGGCCTCGGATAGAGTTAGGCTATATTTTTTATCCAAAATCTCTTGAGGAAAATCTCCTTCATCCTGGGTGGCATAAGGCATAGCAATATCATTTTCTTGCGCAAAAGATGACACCGCTCTACCACAGATAATCATCATCTCTGCTACCAATTGGCGACTGACGCTATCGCTTTGCTCATATATCTCGACTTCGCCCTCAAAAAGTTTCACATTCACATTAGGTAGGTTAAGACTAATGGCGCCTTTTTCATCACGATAGGCGCGATGATGATCTGCTATTTGTTTTAATTTTGATAAAACACCATGCGTATGAATGATTGAATCAACCTCATCGTAACTGAGTTTTTCAACTCGCACTTTGGCATGACAAATCTCAATATCGGCTATTCGCCCGCCCTCAATACTAAAGCCAACAGACAATGCATTGGAAAGTTTGTCTGTGCCTAAAGCACACTGTTGGGTTAACGATAACGGCAACATATGCAAAACTTGTTCGGGCAGATAAAGATTAGAAATACGCTTTTGTGCATAAATATCCAAATCTGAATCTGGCTGAACAAAAGTAGAAACATCGGCAATGTGTATCCAAATCTTATCGCCATCAATCCCAATGGCGTCGTCTGCATCGTTTGAGCCAGCATTGTCAATGGCATAACTTTCAAAATGGCTCAAATCTTTTCTGGGTATATCTGTGGCTTTAACCTGTAATTGCTCGTCTTCAAAAATGCGATAACGCTTTGGGTAAGGGTTGTAACTGGGTTGCCAGTATCCGATTTTTAAAAGCAGTTGATGAGCCGACTCAGGAGTATTATCGAGCTTTAAGACCGTGAGTATTTTTGCGTGCTTAGATTGATTAAGCGCTACTTTTTCAATGGACTGAATGTATGGCAGATCTTGTTCATCATAAGTGTTGTTTTGAATATTTTGCACACAACGCGCTAGGCTTTCTGCTTCGGCTTTTTCTTGTTGGCGTTTCTGCTCAATGCTTTTAACCTGTTCAGCTGGACGGACAAAGACTTGATCTTTTTGCCAATAAAAATAAAGACCATCTTCGACCAAAAGAGAAGCGCACCAAGCATTTTGTGCGGTGTAGTCATCAAACAACCATTCAGTGATTTCTTTAAGTGATAGGAACTCACCTTGAAATTCATCCAAGACTTCAATATCAGCCTTCGGACAAGTGTCTACAATCTGTTCAAACGTTGGGTGTATGAAGCGAAAGTCTTTTTCTCTGACTTTTCGAGTTGAATCATCGGCGAAAAGTAAGTCGAATTTATGGGTGGTTTGCCCAACAATGCGTGCAGGTTTGCCTTTGAAGGCAACCAGAGAATCAAGCAACTTTATTCAGAATCTAAAAGTGTTTGATAAGCCTCGGCATCCATCAATCCATCAATGCTATCGGTTTTAAACTTAACCAACCAACCGTCATCATAACAACTGGCGTTAACCAATTCAGGTTCATCGTCTAATGTTTCGTTGACTTGGGTTACTTCTAAATCCGCTGGTGCATAAACACCACTGGCAGCTTTAACAGACTCAACAACACAAAATTCATCTTCTTGAGATGCGTCATCACCTGCACTTGGCAGTTCCACAAAAACCATATCACCCAAAAGGGCTTGAGCGTGGTCAGATATCCCTAAGGTATAGGTACCATCACCATTGTCTAAAACCCATTCATGGGTGTTGGTATATTGTCTGTCGTCTCTTACTTCGCTCATACTTGCTCCTTGCTTCGTCTTTTGTTACTTTGACTTTGTTAAATCAACACTTACTCTTTAAACCAATACTTTGCCATTGCGAACAAATGGTGGTTTGACTATTTTAGCCGAAAGCAGTCTGCCTCTCATCTCAATCTCGCATTCACCTTCACTGCCTTTTGGAACACTCGCCAGTGCAATGGCTTTGCCCATGGTTGGGGAGAACGAACCTGATGTTACCTCGCCTTCTCCTGTATTGGTTTTTACCACTTGGTGATTACGAATCACGCCCCTACCATCGAGCACCAAGCCCACAATTGTTTTCTGAGCGCCGTCTTGCTTGAGTTGTTCTAAAGCTTCTCTGCCAACGAAATTGCGCTCGGTATTTTTAAGATCCACTGTCCAGCTGAGTGATGCTTCTAAGGGCGATGTTTTCTCATCCATCTCTGAGCCATATAAACTCATACCTGCTTCTAAACGCAGTGTGTCTCTTGCGCCTAAACCACAAGGCTTAACACCGACCTCAAGTAGCATCTTCCAAGTGAATTCTGCCGATTTGGCTGGTAGCATAATCTCGAATCCATCCTCTCCCGTATAACCCGTCCGTGCAACAAATAAGCTACCAACCGATGTTGCATTAAATGGTTTTAACTCCCCTGCCATCTGTTCAACCCCGGGTATGGCATCAAAAACTTTTGCTCTGGCATTTGGACCTTGCACTGCAATCATGGCCAAATCAAACATTGGCTCGGCTGTTACTTCAAAATCTTTAGATTTTTGATCAATCCAGGCCAAGTCTTTATCTGTGGTGCCAGCATTAATGACCATTCGATAATACTCATCACTGAAGTAATACACGATCAAATCATCAACCACGCCACCTTGGTCATTAAGCATACAACTATAAAGTGCTTTGCCTTCGGTTTGTAGTTTGTCCACATCATTGGCAATCAAAATACTTAAAAATGCTTTAGCATCTTTACCCTTGAAATCCACTGCTCGCATGTGTGAGACATCAAACATACCCGCATCTTGCCTAACTGCATGATGTTCTTCAATTTGAGAGCCATAATTGAGTGGCATTTCCCAACCACCAAAATCAACCATTTTGCCACTCGCGTCTATGTGCGCTTGATACAGAGGTGTGCGCTTAGTTGTCATATGTTTATTCCTTTTCTTTAATGTATTTAGACACCATTGCCACAGTAATGATAATAAGCACAAAAGTCAAACCCAATGTGCCAAAAAGTTTGAAGTTCACCCATGACTGTTCTGTTTGTTGCGCCACAAGGCATAAATCAGGCAAGGTTGTTGTTGCGCAATCAAGCTCTGTTAACTCCATTTTTGCGTCCAGATTGGTTGATCCAAAAAACGCCTCTCGAGTATTCAATGCCATGTTGACATAGTAGGCATTCACCAGTGCAATACCCACAAAACCAAGCCCCCATAGCCAAGTTAAATTTCTCCAAACATCGCTAGGTACTGAGAGCTCTTTACCCAACATTCGTTCTATGAGAGTCTTCTCGCCAATCCAAAGACTGCCAATTAGCCCTAGAGCAAACACCACATACAAAACACTCACTTTCCACATAATAAAAGCAGGGTCACTAACGGCCAAAGTAATGCCACCAAAAACCACCAATAAGCCAAAAGTGATAATATGTGCTTTTTCAAACTTGCCGGTTTGCCATTTGCTAACACCCATTTGCACAGCTGTGGCAGCAATCATGGCATAGATTGCCATGTATAAACCATAGGTTTTATAAACAATAAAGAAAAGGACAATGGGAAAAAAGTCTAGTAAAAATTTCATAAGCAGTTTTTAGAGCAATAGGTTTTGCCATTTTGCACAATGGCCTCATCTTCGGGCACATGTGTTTGACATACAGAGCAGGCAATCATTTTTTTGTTACTGTCTGATTGTGAATCAGACAAAGCTTTGGCGTTTCGGATTTTCTTAAACAATACAAAACCCAAATAAACAGCCAAACCGACAATTAATAATTTGTAAAAACCCACAGTAAATGCTAAAGACAAAAAATCAAATTTTACCCACGCCTAGTATATAATTTCTTGTTTTTAATGTGTCCATTGCCCGGGTGGTGAAATTGGTAGACACACAGGACTTAAAATCCTGCGGAGGTTAAACTCCGTGCCGGTTCGATTCCGGCCCCGGGCACCATATCTCACCCCTTTTATCGTCCTGAGTGTCAATTTCACCAAGGTGAATTGGAAGACTGTTGTTAGATACAAAGGGACTTAAAATCCTGCGGAGGTTAAAACACCGCGTAAGTTCAATCCGGCCC
>CAZYIW010000042.1:0-1944 GCA_964647705.1 uncultured Piscirickettsiaceae bacterium | reverse complement strand
AAAGGGACTTAAAATCCTGCGGAGGTTAAAACACCGCGTAAGTTCAATCCGGCCCCGGGCACCATATCTCACCCCTTTTATCGTCCTGAGTGTCAATTTCACCAAGGTGAATTGGAAGACTGTTGTTAGATACAAAGGGACTTAAAATCCTGCGGAGGTTAAAACACCGCGTAAGTTCAATCCGGCCCAAGCAAACCTATTTATCACAAAAGTATCTCTTCTCAGAAGTCTTTGTTGCCTTGAAAAACCTTAAAAATTCAGTACTTTCTTAAAATTAGCTTTTGATTATCCTGCGATAAAATGACTTTATGGATAGCAATGAAAACAATCAAAAAATAAAAACACTGAATGAATTAGCACAATTTGTTAATTATTCTTTTATCAATCACCTAAATTGCGACCCTGAAACAAAACAAGATGGTATTGACCACAACCCTCGACAGGTCTTAAACGGTCATTATGTCAAAGTGAACCCCAGTGCAATTCAAAATCCTGAATATATCGCACACAGTCAAAGTTTATTTACAGAACTTGGTTTTGATGATGATTTAGCCCACGATCACGAATTTATAAAACTCTTCTCAGGCGATGCAAGCAATACCCCTGAGCCAATCAACCATTACGGTTGGGCAACAGGCTATGCGTTATCGATCTTTGGTACTGAATACTTTCAACAATGCCCTTTTCAAACGGGTAATGGCTATGGTGATGGTCGTGCGATCTCCATATTGGAAGTTTTGATTAATAATAAACGATGGGAGATGCAACTCAAAGGCGGTGGCCGAACGCCTTATTGTCGCGGTGCCGATGGTCGCGCTGTACTCAGATCTAGTATCCGAGAATTTTTAGCACAAGAACACATGCATGCACTCGGTGTGCCCACATCAAGATCACTCAGTTTGTATGTATCAAAAACACAAACAATTAATCGGCCTTGGTATTCGATGCAATCGCATTCAAAAGACCCAGACATTGTTATTGCCGACCCTGTTGCTATCTCAACAAGGGTAGCGCCTTCTTTTATTCGTGTTGGACAATTAGAACTATTTGGACGACGCGCTCGCAAACAAGAACACCCAAAAGCCAAAGAAGAATTGCAAATGATTTTTTTGCACCTAATCGAGCGAGAATATAAAGAAGTCATTGATCAAACTCTACCATTAGAAAACCAACTCATACAATTGGCGGTTGAATTTAGGGATCGCTTAACGTCTCTTGTTGCAAATTGGATTCGAGTGGGCTATTGCCAAGGTAACTTTAATAGTGATAATTGCGCTGCAGGTGGGTTTACTTTGGATTACGGGCCTTTTGGGTTTTGTGAGGAATTTGACCAAGGTTTCCAATCGTGGACTGGAGGCGGTGAACACTTTGCATTTTTTAACCAACCTGTTGCAGCACAAAAAAATTATGAAATGTTTTGCAAGGCCATGGAGCCGTTGCTCACCAACCAGCTAGAGATCCTCGCCGAGCTTAATCAAATTAAAAATGGTTTTTCTGAAACAATGCAAGAAAAAATGCAGAATATGTGGGCCAAGAAGCTAGGGCTTGCCCATTATGATGATAACCTATTAAAAGCAGTATTGGCTTTGATGTATCACACCCAAACGGACTATACAATATTTTTTCGAGAGTTATCATCCCTACCCCAAAACTTGGAGAGCATTAAAAAAAGCTTTTATCAAACCAATCCTTCAGAGCAGAGATTAGAACAATGGCAAAGCTGGTTAAAAAAATGGCAATCGCGGGTTTGCGAACCAAATAACTTAAAAGAGTTGGGTGTTGATTCTATTCAAGATGTATCTGAATTAATGAAAAAAACCAACCCCAAGTACACTTTAAGAGAATGGTTTCTAATGCCTGCTTACCAACAAGCTGCAAATCAAGACTACGAGCGTGTGCGTGAGCTTCAAAAGGTGATGAACGACCCTTATCAAACACAATCAA
>CAZYIW010000041.1:0-10539 GCA_964647705.1 uncultured Piscirickettsiaceae bacterium | reverse complement strand
GCCGTTTGCGAATCAGCCGGTGGCAATCTGAATGATATTGTTAAACTCAATGTATTTTTAACCGATTTGAATAATTTCCCAATTGTGAATGAAATTATGGCTGAGTATTTCAATAAACCCTACCCAGCACGTGCTGCTGTGGGTATTAAAGAATTACCCAAAGGTGCTCAAGTAGAGATGGATGCAATCATGGTCACTGAGCCTTGTGATTACAATTATTAAAGATTTTTCATAATTAATGTTAAAGCTTGCTGATCCAATCGTATCGCTAGATGGATTAGGCACAAAAACCGCGCAACGTCTTAATCAGATTGGCATCTTTACTTTGGAACACTTACTGTTCCACTTGCCTCATCGTTATCAAAACAAAACCAAATTTACGTCACTGAATCAAGCATCTATTGGCACTGAAGTGTTAATCGAGGCAAAAATCGAGCGTATTGAACAGCAGAATACAAGACAAAAACAACTGCTTGTTTATCTGAGTGATGCTTTTGGGAAAACATTGTTATTGCGGTTTTTTCACTTTAACTTTTATCAAAAACAAAGCTTTATCAGAGATGAGGTGGTGCAATGTTTTGGCGAGGTCAAAATAGGCAGACAAGGGTTAGAGATGCATCACCCTGAATATCGTTTAGTTTCTAAAGGTCAGCCTACCTTAATAGAGCCAACACTAACGCCCATCTATCCGCTTACAGGTGGCATACAACAGGCCAAACTAAAAAAATGGATAGCAACGGCTATTGAAGTACTCAAAAAAAGCAATTTGCAGGATGATTTTGATAATTTGGCAAAAAACACTTTGCCTAATTTAAAACAAGCACTCAATACTCTACATCATCCAAAAGTTGATGAAAATATTGATGAAATCAGTGAATTTAGGCATATTTCACAGCAAAGACTCATTATTGAAGAGCTTTGTGCCCACCAACTCAGCCTCTTAAGGTTAAAAAAAAGCCGAAAAGCAAAAATTTCCAATATTTTCACTATCCAAAACAAGCTAACTAAGCAATTGCTCAGCACTTTGGGCTTTTCTCTTACCAATGCACAACAGCGTTGTGTGGAGGAAATTAATCAAGACTTGTCTTCGCCACAACCCATGCTCAGACTGTTACAAGGCGATGTGGGTTCTGGCAAAACCATTGTGGCTGTCTGCGCTTGCCTGCAAGCCGTTGAAAACAACTTTCAAGCTGTGGTGATGGCGCCAACCGAGATTTTGGCTGCACAACATCTGCAAAGTTTTTCAGCTTACCTTGGGCCACTGGGGATTAGCGTTGCTTTTTTAACCGGATCACAAAATAAAACCGATAGAGATTCTCAATTAGAAACTATCGATTCTGGTCAAGCACAAGTGGTGGTTGGCACCCATGCGCTATTTCAAGAAAAAGTTGTATTCGACAACCTAGGTTTGGTGGTGGTAGATGAACAACACAAATTTGGCGTGCATCAACGCTTGTCCTTGGCGCAAAAAGCTAAACAAACACCACACCAATTGGTGATGACGGCCACACCTATCCCCAGATCGCTAACCATGAGTGCCTATGCCGACTTAGACAATTCCACTATTGATGAACTTCCTCCAGGTCGACAACCTGTGCAAACCATCGCACTTGGCAATCAAAGAAAAGAGGAAGTGGTCAAAAAAATTGAACAAATCTGTGCCCAGGGTCATCAATGTTATTGGGTATGTACTTTAATTGATGAGTCTGAACTGTTGCGCGCTGAATCTGCTAAGAATACAACGAACTATTTGCAACAATCCCTGCCAGATTTATCCATTGCACTGATTCATGGAAAAATGAACAAAGATGAGAAATCTGAGCTAATGCAATCATTTGCCAATGGCGATATTCAAGTGCTGGTGGCTACTACAGTAATAGAAGTGGGTGTTAACGTACCCAATGCTTCACTCATGGTCATTGAAAATGCCGAGAGATTAGGTTTGGCACAACTTCATCAATTGCGCGGTCGTGTGGGCCGAGGGCTTGATAAAAGTATTTGCATCTTGATGTATCAAGCACCACTAAGTGCTAATGCCACCGAGCGTATTGATATACTGAGACAAACCAATGATGGTTTTAAAATTGCACAAAAAGACTTAGAGCTTCGTGGCCCAGGTGAAATCTTAGGCACACAACAAACTGGCATTGCGAAGATGAAAATCGCCAATATTGTTAGGGATGCAAATTTATTAAAACAAGCCAATTTTTTCTCTCAACAACTTATAACATTAGATGAAAAGAAACAATTAGCATTCATAAAACGTTGGATTGGCGATGAAAAATCGCAATACGCTGGCGCCTAAGATAAAATACAAAGGTTATGATTGATATAAAAAATCTTGAATGGCTTCCTCTTAGCGAAGTAGGCGATGTGCCACAATTAGTGTTGGATTGGTTGGTTGACGACTTGTCTCTTACAGCCAAGCTCAAGGAAAAATTTAGTGATTTTTCTGTTAGAGTCATCGAGCAGTCAATACGCACTCCTTTTACCAATGAATCTGACGCAATTGATTTTAATCATAACGCTGTTATTCGCGAAGTTGAACTGATCGGAGATGGTTCAGTTATGGTTTTTGCCCGCTCAGTTATTCCTCAAACGCCAGACACTGAAGAGTTGCTCTTAATTGGCTCTAGACCACTGGGTGAGGTTTTATTTAACGATCCGAGTATTCAACGTGGGCAGTTAGAGGTTACTCAAGCTCAAGGCATGTGGGGTAGACGCTCAATTTTTCGTGTCGGCAAGACAAAACTTTTGGTTTGCGAATTCTTTTTTGAAGCTTTGTATGCGTGATCAAATTTTTGAAAAAAAACACGACTTGGTAGATTTTGCCTTTGATGAACAAGTTGTTCAGGTTTTTGACGACATGGTTAAACGCTCAGTGCCAGGTTATCAAAGCATGATTGAATCCATTGGACTGATAGCCAAAACCTTTGGACAAAACAACACCAATTATTACGATTTAGGGGCTTCTACCGGTGCAGTATCTTTGGCGTTGGGGTTAAATAACATCCATCCACATAACCGCATCATAGCGGTTGATAAATCGAAGCAAATGAGCCAAAAGTGTGAAAAAAATCTTGAAGGGAAAATATCAAATTATGCTGTTATTTGTAGTGATATTGTAGATATTTGTATCGAAAATGCATCAATTGTCATTTTAAATCTAACCTTGCAATTTATCCAGCCAGACAAACGTCAAGCGCTGATTGATAAAATCTATCAAGGGCTTAATACTGGGGGCGTTTTGATTGTCTCAGAAAAAATTCATTTTGAAGATCACACCACCCAAGAGGCAATGACAAAACTACACCTAGATTACAAACGTGCCAATGGTTACAGCGAATTAGAAATTGCCAATAAACGCCAAGCCATTGAGAATGTGTTGATTACTGATAGCCAAAAAACACACCTAGATCGACTCAAAAAATCTGGATTTAGCCAAAGTTTTTGCTATCTCCAGAATCTTAACTTTGCCTCCTTTTTGGCGATTAAATAACATCAAATAGCTTAAAATAAGGCCCGTTATGTTATTGATGATAGACAACTACGATTCATTTACTTACAACCTAGTTCAATATTTTGGTGAGCTCGGTCAAACGGTTGAGGTGCATCGTAATGATCAAATTACGATTAGTGAGATTGAACAGAAAAACCCTGAGTTTATTGTTATCTCGCCTGGGCCCTGTACACCTAATGAAGCCGGAGTGTCTATGGATGTGATTGAGCATTTTGCCAATACAATTCCTATTTTGGGTGTGTGTCTCGGGTTTCAATCAATGGTGCAAGTCTTTGGTGGCAAAATTATTGGTGCTAAGGAAATTATGCATGGAAAGGTCTCAAGTGTTTATCACACTGGCGCTGGTGTTTTTAAAGATTTAAAAAATCCGCTCAACGCCACACGTTATCATTCTTTAGTGGCAGAGCAGCAAAGCCTACCGGATTGTTTTGAGGTTACTGCATGGACAGAAAATAATAAAGGCGGTATTGATGAGATTATGGGCATTAAACACAAAACCTTTAATATCGAAGGTGTGCAGTTTCATCCCGAATCGATTTTGACCGAACAAGGTCATGAAATGTTAGATAATTTTCTAAAATCATAGGTAATAAATAAATATGAATGAATTGTTAGAGTTTCTATTGGCTGATGAACAGCTATTCACAACCATCACGCTTTTTATCTTGATTGCTTTGTTGGTTGGGCATATGATTGCCGAAAAATATAAAAAATATCAAGATGTGGATATCAATGAAGCTGTCAGTTTGATGGATGATGACAAGTTGATCAAGCTTGATGTTCGCGAAGCCAAAGAAAGAAAAGCCGGATTTCTTGAGGGTGATACACATATTCCTTTGGCTCAAGTTAAAAAAAGCCTAGACAGTATTGATAAAGATAAAAAAATCTTGGTTTATTGTAAAACTGGATCACGATCTTCACACATAGCAGGCTTGTTAACACGAAATGGATTTGAACAAGTCTATAATCTTAAAGGTGGTATCCGCGCTTGGGAAAAAGCCAATATGCCAATTAAATTTTGAGAAACTTCTATGAATAAAAATTACATTTACTGCTCAGATTCTTGTCCCTTCTGCCAAAGAGCTTATGCCTTATTGCAAAAACGTGGCATCGCTTATACGAAACGTTATGTTAAAAATCAGAATGATTGGGATGAAGTCATGGAAAAAACAGGCAGATCCACTGTGCCACAAATCTTTATCAATGGTGTGCATATTGGTGGTTTTGACGATTTAATGGAAGCTGATTATTCAGGGAAATTAGCTGAAATTATCAATGGCTAAATTATCAATAGTCGGTGCTGGTGCTTGGGGTAGCGCACTGTCTATTGCTTTGTCTGAGAAATTTTCCAAAATTTATCTGCATACGCATACAGAAAAAGAGCTTGACTCCTTATCCACACAACACCCAGCGCTTGAGGTAGCTTTTCCTGATAATGTTGAACCCGTCTTCGGTCTCAAAGCCATTGAAAATACCGATGCACTGATTATCGCTGTGCCCAGTTATGGCTTTGCACAAACACTAAGCGATATTAAAAAACACCTCAAACCCAACCAACCAATAGCTTGGGTAACCAAAGGCTTTGATACCAAAAATCAATGTTTTTTACATCAAAGTTTTGAAACCATCCTGAGTGGCTATGCGCCTTGTGTCATTTCTGGGCCCAGTTTTGCCTTTGAGGTAGCGCTGGAAAAACCAACTGCACTGGTGGTGGCTTCCAGAGATAAAAATACTAGAGAATTTTGGGCTCAGGCTTTTCACACCAAAACACTAAGGGCCTACACCAATGCCGATGTTATCGGTGTTGAGATAGGTGGAACAGTTAAAAATATTCTCGCGATCGCAGCTGGCATTGCCTCTGGGCTTGGTTTCGGTGCCAATACCCAGGCGGCTCTAATTACCCGAGGCTTGGCTGAGATGATTCGATTTGGACAATCTTTAGGTGCGGAAGAATCAACCTTTAATGGCCTGTCTGGTCTGGGCGATTTGGTGCTCACCTGCTCAGATGATCTATCAAGAAATCGTCGATTTGGAAAGGCCTTAGCAACGGGTAAAACCTCTGAAGAGGCGCTTTTTGATGTGGGTGCTACAGTTGAGGGATTGAATGCATTAAATCTAGTGTTATCAATTGCACAAGAACATCAAGTTGAAATGCCTATTTGTAGGCAAGTTGGAAAAGTCATTGATGGTATCGCTTCACCAACAGAAGCAGTTACCGAGCTGATGTCCAGAGAACAAATCAACGAATGATAATAGAGCTTTTGCGCCACGGCGAGCCCATGGGCGGTCGTCTTTATCGTGGACATCTTGTCGATGATGCGCTTAGTGAAAAAGGTTGGATGCAAATGCAACAATCCACCGAAAACAAAAACTGGGATCTTATTGCCACATCGCCAATGCTACGATGTTTGGCTTTTGCTCAATATTTGTCTAACAAACAAAGCACTAAACTTGAAGTATTGGATAATTTAAAAGAGATTGGTTTTGGCGTTTGGCAAGGAAAATCTGCCAATGAAATTGGGCTTGATTTGGTAAAACAATTCAAGCTTGATCCGGTTCGCAACATCCCAAAAGATGCTGAAAAACTCAATGATTTTAAGCGCCGTGTTTTGTCTGAATTAGACTCTATTCGGCAAAAAAACAATAACGACAGCAAAGTGCTCATCGTTGCTCACGCGGGAGTGATCCGTGTTATCAAATCTCACATACTTAATCTTCCTATTGAAAAAATGTTTACAATAGAGGTCGTTGCGGGCTCTTGTGAACGTTTTGAAATATAGATTTTTATTCATTTTTATTATCTTTTTGCACACTCCAGTTGTTGCAGATGACTACTGGGGGCTTGGTTCTTGGCTCAATTCCATGCGCACACCTGATTTTGAAAAAATCGACAATATTCAAGACAGAAAACGTGCATTTTTTGACTACCTATTGCCTGAAGTAGAAAAACAAAACGGCAAAATCATCAAACTCAGAAGTGATATTCAAAATGATCGAGTTGATGAAAAACAGCTGGCTCAAATGTATCGCTTTTATCGACTTCATGAGAATGCCACTAGGGAGGATTTGCTTAGCTCGGTTGATGTGGTACCCACCTCCCTTGTTTTGGCACAAGCCGCCTATGAGTCTAGCTGGGGTCGCTCAAGGTTTGCTAAGTATTACCATAATTTTTTTGGACTTTGGTGTTTCAAAAAAGGCTGTGGTGTTGTGCCCCTAAGGCGCAACCCGGGAGATACACATGAAGTTAAAAAATTCTCATCACTGGAAAAAAGTATTGAATACTATCTACTCTCAATTAATCGTAATGCAGCTTACAAAACTCTAAGACAAATTCGAAAACACAAGCGTGATAACAAACAGATTATTACTGGTATTGGTCTGGCTGAAGGTTTAACCGATTACGCAGAAATTGGTTACGATTATGTAGAAACTGTCAAAGATATTATCGCAGATAATGGTTTGAGTAAATACGACCACTATGTGGGGCTATAAAAAAACCCGCAGCTGCGGGTTTTTAAAAATCGAAAATAAAAGTGTTTTAACGTTTTGAGTATTGTTCGCTCTTACGTGCTTTCTTATGACCCACTTTCTTACGCTCAACGATACGCGCATCACGAGTCACAAAACCTGCTTTACGCAGATCACTTCTGAATTCATTGTCATATTGCATTAAAGCACGAGTCACGCCCAAACGAATTGCACCCGCTTGACCGGTATCACCACCGCCCTTGACCACAATATTAAAGTCAAATTTATCTTTCATATCAACCGTATCTAGGGGCTGATTAACAATCATAGAAGAGGTCTCACGACCAAAATATTGTTCCATTGGACGCTTGTTAACGGTAAATTTACCTGTGCCTTTGGTCATATAAACACGGGCAACCGATGTTTTTCTTCTGCCAGTAGCGTAATAAGTTTGTGTTTTTGCCATAACTAAATCTCTAAAACTTTGGGTTGTTGTGCAGTATGTGTGTGCTCAGGGCCTGCAAACACTTTTAATTTTCTGAACATATCTCTACCCAGTGGGCCTTTAGGTAGCATGCCTTTAACTGCTATTTGAATCACCGCCTCAGGCTTTTTCTCTTGCAAATCTTTAAATGCAACCGACTTTAAGTTACCCACATAACCTGTGTGATGATGATATTTCTTATCATTGTATTTATTGCCAGTTACTTTTACCTTCTCAGCATTAATAATAACCACATAGTCACCAGCATCAACATGCGGAGTGTATTCTGCTTTATGCTTACCACGAAGACGCGAAGCCACCTCAGTTGCCAAACGTCCTAAGGTTTTGCCATCGGCATCTAGTAATAACCAATCTCTTTTGACTTCGTGAGATTTAGCGCTAAATGTTTTCATAATCAATCGATCTATCTTTGCTAAGAACAAACGGAGTATTATAGTCATTTTTACTATTGATTGGAAGATTATCATTCAATTTTGCTAACAATTTTGAAATTTATCATTTAAGCTATCGCACATGATTAACTCGCATATTCATATTGATTTTGAAAACCTTTTGCCTATTGCTGAAAATGCAACAGTGATTGCGCCCAGTATTGGCAGACAAAATTGGGAGAGTGTTCTGATTTATCCCTATTTTGCACTGGGGATCCACCCTTGGTTTGTAGAGCAGCACACCCAAGCTGACTTAGATGCATTAGAATATTTTGTGAAATGCAATAACCCCATTGCGATCGGTGAGTGCGGACTCGATTACGCCAAAGACATTGATAAAAAAACCCAAGTTGATTTCTTCACAAAACAACTGGCATTGGCTCAAAAATACGACTTACCGGTGATTATTCATTCGGTTAAAGCCACCGAAGATATTATTTTTCTTTTGAAAAAATACCCCAAAGTCAAAGGTGAGATTCACGGTTTTTCTGGCAGTCTAGAACAGGCCAATGTTCTAATTAATATGGGGTTTATGCTTGGTTTTGGTTTGCAAATAACCAACCCAAAATCTAGCCGAATAAGAAATATTATCAAATCTTTGCCGTTGGAAAAAATACTCATAGAAACAGACGATCACCCTAACCCTAATGATCTAAGCTTGGTAGTTGATACAATCTCAGAGATTAAAGAAATTCCCTCATCTATGGTCATTGAGCAATGTGATAATAATGCCATTCATTTATTTAATTTGAAATAACATTCTAGAAATGGCTGGAAGTTGTGCTCGTACTGAAATATTGCTTGGACAAAAAGGTTTGGCACGCTTGGCTGAGTCTCATGTTCTAATCGCCGGTCTTGGTGGTGTTGGCGGGGCCTGTGCTGAGAGTTTGTGTCGAGCAGGTATTGGCACACTGACTTTGGTTGACTTTGATAAAGTTGAAAAAACCGACTTAAACAGACAACTCATTGCCACGCATTCAACTCTGGGTCAACAGAAAGTGGATGTGCTAGGCGAACGACTCCACGACATCAACCCAGACACTCACATTGTTAAGCGCAACGAATTTATTGATCGGGAAAAAGCCGAGGCCATTGCACAAGAGCAAGATTTGGATTTTGTGGCAGATTGTATCGATGCCATTGCTTATAAAACAGTTTTGATTGATAGCTGCAATCGCCAAGGCATGCCAATTATCTCAAGTATGGGTGCAGGCGGTCGTCTTGATCCAACGCAAGTCAAAATATCGCGCATGGACAAAACCCAAAATTGTGCGCTGGCGAGAGAGATGCGTAAACAACTCAGGCGTATTCATGCATCGCTTAAATTCCCTGTGGTGCATTCTACCGAGTTGCAAATCAAGGCACTTCCCCATCAAGCTGTTTGTGCAACTGATACGGCACCAGCGGGTCGCCCAAGAGCAGTAAATGGCGCGATCTCTTATATGCCTAATATTTTTGGGTTAATGATGGCAGGACATATCATCCAAACCCTATTAAAATCTTAAACTTTGAATAAGGTTTGATTCATGGTTAGTACAGAGACACCGATATGTGATTTTGGTGCAATAGCACCCAGCTTTAAATTAACGGGTGTGGACGGCAAAGAACACACACTAGAGGAATTAAAGGGCGAAAGAGGCACATTGGTGATGTTTATTTGTAATCACTGTCCTTATGTCAAAGCCATTATTCACAGAATTATTCGTGATGCCAAAGATTTAAAAGAGTTGGGTGTCAATACCGTGGCTATTATGTCTAACAATCCAGATGAGTACGAGGCAGATTCTTTTGAAAATATGCAACAAATTAGCCAACAGATGGATTTTCCATTCCATTATTTAATAGATGAGACTCAATCTGTGGCCAAAGCCTATGGTGCGGTTTGTACGCCTGATTTTTTTGGTTACAACGCTGATCTTTCTTTGCAATATCGTGGTCGATTAGACGCCTCACGTAAAGAAACTGCGCCTGATGCCAGCCGCGATTTATTTGAAGCCATGAAACAAGTTGCAGAAACTGGTAATGGCCCTACTGAACAAATTCCATCGATAGGCTGTTCAATTAAATGGCTTGACTAATAACCCTAAGAAATTTAAAAAGTTAGCACTTTATCAGACTGCTCAATAATGCTACGTAAATCCTCCAAGGTTGACATTGGGCACATGTCTGATGAGTTTGATTTTCTAATTTTTAAACAAGTTCCACAAGCAAATATTTCTCCACCAGCATCAACAAAAGACTGCATTTGTTCGGTCACTTTAAATTTCTCATTATTAAGTGTCTCACTTTCAACGCCTTTTGCAAGTAGAAATACTTTAACAATATCACCCTTGTCTAAAGAAAATACACCTAGTCTAAATGCATTAAATAACGTTTCAGGGTCATTAGAGTAAATTACCATTCCAAGCTTCATACCAACCCCCAAAAAACAAACACCTATCCTTATTATACTCCTGATAAATATAATAAAAAACTAATATATGTAAACTAGCGTATAATTGCGGTCTTTGTCTGGGATTAAAGGTCCATGTCTGAAAATAATCCCAATAATAAACCACGAGCCAAATTTAGTGATTTAGGCCTTTCTAACTCAATTCTAAAAGAATTGGATTCTA
>CAZYIW010000040.1:0-11281 GCA_964647705.1 uncultured Piscirickettsiaceae bacterium | reverse complement strand
GACAAACCCGTTATTAAGGCGTAACATTAGCGCCCTTTAGTGCGGGGTGGAGCAGTTCGGTAGCTCGTCGGGCTCATAACCCGAAGGTCAGTGGTTCAAATCCACTCCCCGCTACCAAAGTTTATGGCCCCCTTTTTAGGGGGTTTTTGTTAGGTTTTTAAAAATGGCTAAAATTGCTCAAAGGGTTGAACAAATGATTGGCTCAGTCCTAGAGGACATGGGCTATGAATTGGTGGGCGTTGAGTATGTAGCCAGTGGAAAACACAGCATACTTAGAATCTATATTGATTCGGACACAGGCATTGGCCTGAATGATTGTGAAAAGGTCTCACATCAGCTTAGCAGTATGTTTGATGTGCAAGAACCTGTGAGCGGACAATACAATTTAGAAGTATCGTCTCCAGGTATTGAAAGACCGTTGTTTAATTTGGCACACTACCAGAGGTTTTTGGGCCATGATATTAAGCTAAAGTTACGTCGTTCGTTAGAGGGTAAGCGTAAGCTATCCGGCGTTATAGGTAGCGTTAGTGAGGGAAAAAATACCATTGAGTTGGTAACAGAGCTGGGTCCAGTTGAGCTGGACATTGATTTGATTGAAAAGGCAAATTTGGTTGCACATTTTTAGTTAGGAGAAAGACGTGGAAGGCAAAGAATTGTTTTTAATGGTAGAAGCCATTTCTAATGAAAAAAACATCGCAAAGGAAGATGTTTTTGAATCGTTGGAGGAGGCGTTATCAGTCGCCACAAAAAAACGTAAAAACATTGATGCAGACGTAGATATTGACAGAAAAACTGGCGATTTTACTACTTATAGACAATGGCTAGTCGTTGAAGACGACGAAGATTTTATTGACGACGAGGGCACTGAGTTTGACCCTGAGCTCCACATTAAACAAAAAGACACAAAAGGTTTAGCGCCTGGAGATTACTTAAAAGAAGAAATTGCAAATGAGGAGTTTGGCCGTATTGCTGCACAAATCGCCAAACAAGTCATTATTCAAAAAGTGCGTGAAGCAGAAAGAGAGGTGATTGTTGATAATTACACCCGTCGCGTGGGCGAGGTAGTTAGTGTTACCGTAAAACGCGTTGATCGTGGCAACGTTTATGTTGACATGGGTGGTGTTGACGGCATGATTTCTAAGTTCGACTTGATTCCTAATGAGTCAGTACGCAAAAATGATCGACTTAGAGCTTACATCAAAGAGGTTAAATCCACGCCAAGAGGTGCGCAAATTTTTCTAAGTAGAACTGCCAATGAAATGATGATTTCGTTGTTTGAAATGGAAGTTCCTGAGATCTCTGAAGGTGTGATTGAAATTATCTCAGGCGCTAGAGATCCCGGCTTGCGTTCAAAATTAGCAGTCAAAGCAAAAGACAAACGACTTGACCCTATTGGTTCTTGTATTGGTATGCGTGGCGCACGTGTGCAAGCGGTGTCTAATGAGCTTAATGGCGAGAGGGTGGATATTATTCTTTGGAATGAGGACCCTGCTCAGTTTGTCATTAATGCCATGGCCCCAGCAGAAGTGAGTTCAATCGTGGTTGACGAGGAGAAGAATTCAATGGATATTGCCGTTGAAGATGATCAGTTAGCGTTGGCTATTGGCAAGGGCGGGCAAAATATTAAGCTGGCTTCGCGTTTGACAGGCTGGAAGCTTAATGTCATGTCGGTTAGTGAATCTGATGAAAAACAAGCAGCGGAAACACAAAAAATCAGTGACAAATTAGCAGAGCAATTAGGTGTTGACTCAGAGGTGGCAGCGGTTTTAATCGATGAAGGCTTTGTGGGGATTGATGATGTGGCAGATGCAGACGCCCAAAATTTAGAAAATATTGAAGAGTTCGATGCTGAGATGGTTGCCGAATTACAAGAGCGTGCCTCTGATGCACAGTTGGTACAAGCTCTAGGTGATGCAGAATCATCAGAAGTATTGATGAGCGTTGAGGGCGTCAATGAGCAATTGGCGCAAGCTCTTATTGAGTCGGAAATCTCCACGGTTGAAGATCTTGCAGAGCTCTCCATTGATGAATTGCTTGAAATTCAACAGATGGACAAAGAAGTGGCTTCAGCGGTGATTTTAACCGCAAGGGAAAACGAAGGTTGGTTTGATTAATAATCACCAATAGAATAAGTAAAATAAGCAGGTGTTATGGCACATACAGTAGAAAGTCTAGCGAAATTATTAAAGAAAAGCCCAGATGAGGTTATTGTTATCTTGGCGAATGCAGGTATTAAAGACAAAAATACCGATTCAGATATTTCTGCTGAAGAAAGAAAAGTCTTAATGGCGAGTCTCTCGAAGCGCACAGGAAAATCCAATATCAGCGTTTCAAGAAAAACAACAGGTAAAACTAGTTCAGCATCTGGTGGTGTTAAGATTCAAGTTAAGAAAAAACGCAGTACCCAAGCCCCTAAAACAACTGCCCAAGACAATGAAGAGGCAAAAAAAGCCAGAGAGGCACTAGAGTCATCACGTATTGTCGAACAGAAATTGACTGAGCAAGACGAAAAACGCAAAGAGATGGCTCGTCAACAACAAATAGAAAACACAAAAAAACAACAAGAAGACAAACAGCCCAAAACTGAAAACAAGCCTGAGAATAAAGAGAAGAAACAGCCTAAGCGCCTTCGCAATGCCCCAGGTTCAGACAAGCGCAAAGAACTTCACGTTATTCATAAAACCAAGCGTAAGCTAAAGAAAAAAGATAGAACACGCCTTTCACAAAAAGTTCAAGACGAACAAGCTCAGCATGCATTCCAAAAACCTGTTGAGAAAGTGGTGCATACCGTTGAAGTGCCAGAAACCATCAAGGTTACTGATTTGGCACAGAAGATGACCACCAAGGCAGGCGAGGTACTTAAAGTATTAATGGGTATGGGTGTGATGGTAACACTCAATGATGTGATTGATCAAGACACCGCTATTTTGGTGGTAGAAGAGATGGGTCACAAAGCTGTTGTTGCTAAAGAAGAGAGTGTAGAAGACACGTTATTAAAAAAACAAGAAAACGATAGTGATGCTGTTCCAAGACCACCGGTTGTGACTATTATGGGGCATGTTGATCATGGCAAAACTTCGCTATTAGACCATATTCGTAAAGCCAAAGTGGCCGAAGGTGAGGCCGGCGGTATTACCCAACATATTGGCGCCTATCAAGTAAGCTCAAAAGGCAAGGCTATTACTTTTATTGACACACCAGGGCACGCGGCATTTTCAAAAATGCGTTCACGTGGCGCTAATGCAACTGACATTGTTGTATTGGTGGTTGCAGCGGACGACGGTGTTATGCCACAAACCATAGAATCAATCAAGCATGCCAAAGAGGCTGATGTACCGATTATCGTTGCTATCAACAAAATGGATAAAGAAGGTGCAGCGCCTGATAAGATCAAACAAGTACTCTCCACACACGACGTCATTGCCGAGGATTGGGGTGGCGATGTGATGATGGTAGGCATTTCTGCACATACCGGACAAGGCATTGATGAACTGTTGGATGCGATTGCACTCACGGCTGAGATTTTAGAATTTTCTGCCCCTGTAGATGGCCCGGCTAGCGGTATTGTGTTAGAGGCTCGTTTGGACAAAGGACGTGGTAAAGTGACCACCATTTTGGTGCAGTCAGGCACTTTGAAAAAAGGCCAGATTGTGATTGCTGGTTTGGAATATGGCAAGGTTAAACAGATTGTTAACGACTTAGGTAAGCCAGTCAAAGAAGCAGGACCATCCACACCAGTTGAGATATTGGGTCTAACTGGCGTTCCAGATGCGGGAGATGAAGTACTTGTGGTCGGATCTGAGCGCGAAGCGCGCGAAGTGGCGGATTATAGAAAAGCCAAAGATCGTGAAGCGAAATTGCAAAAACAACAAGCTTCAAAAATGGAAAACTTCTTGTCAAAAATGGAAGAAGGCGATATTTCAACACTCAGTTTGTTGATCAAGTCAGATGTGCGCGGTTCAGCCCAAGCTTTGGTAGAGGCACTAGAAGATTTATCGACCGATGAGGTGAAAGTAGATGTCATCTCTAGTGGTGTTGGTGCGATTAATAATACCGATATTACCTTGGCCTCAACCTCCAATGCTATTGTCATGGGTTTTAATGTACGTGCAGATGCCGTGGCCCGTAAAACCGCAGAAAATGAAGGCGTTAGAATTGAATACTATTCTGTGATCTACAATTTAATTGACGATGTGAAAGCCATCATGAGTGGTATGCTCTCACCTGAGTTAAGTGAAAATATTATTGGTATCGCCTCGGTTAAAGAAGTGTTCAGATCACCTAAATTTGGTGATATTGCCGGTTGTATGGTTGTTGAAGGTGTGGTTAGACGTGACAGCCCAATTCGAGTTTTGCGCGAGAGCGTTGTGATATACGAAGGCGAGCTTGAATCACTCAGACGCTTCAAAGACGATGTTAATGAAGTCAAATCAGGTACCGAATGCGGTATCGGTGTTCTTAACTATACTGATGTCCAACCAGGCGATGAGATTGAAGTATTTGAACGTGTGGAAACAGCGCGTAGTATTTAGTATCTAAATGCCCGAACAACCGTCTTATCGTGTTGAAAGGATCAATGAGCTGATTCGCCGTGAATTGGTTACACTTTTAAATAACGCAACCAAAGATCCCAGACTACAAAACATTAGCATCACCGATGTTTTGACCAGTCGAGACTTGTCTCACGCCAAAGTTTTCTACACTGCCCAAGAGTCAGACAAACAAGCATTGCCGCCATTACTGGAAAAAGCCAGTGGTTTTTTTCGTACTCAATTGTCTAAATCTTTGGAGTTACGACACACGCCTGTATTGCAATTTATCTATGACCCTGCTCCTAATACAGGTGCAAGAATTGAAGACTTACTCTCCAAACTTTAAGCGTTGCCATTATGTCAAGGCGCAATAAAAAAGGCAGAGAAATTAGCGGTATAGTGTTGCTTGATAAAGATACCGGTCTGAGTTCTAATGCCGCGTTACAGCAAGTCAAACGACTGTTTTTTGCCAAAAAAGCGGGTCACACAGGCAGCTTAGATCCATTGGCCAGTGGCATCTTGCCGATTTGTTTGGGGCAATCAACCAAGGTTGCCGGTTATCTTTTGAATGCAAATAAGCGTTATTTTGTGCGTGCACAACTGGGTGTAACTACCACCACTGGAGACAGTGAAGGGGAGGTTGTTAATAAAGCAGATTATCAACACATCTCATTTGAAGAGGTAGCAAAAGTTGTCAATGGTTTTATTGGCAGTATTGAGCAAGTGCCACCCATGTATTCGGCACTGAAAAAAGATGGCCAACCTTTATACAAGCTTGCCAGAAAAGGTATCGAGGTAGAACGAGAATCGCGCAAGGTTGAGATATTTGATATCCATTCTGTTGAATATGCAAAAGGTGTTTTGTCAATGTCGGTGTATTGCTCTAAGGGCACCTACATTCGCACATTAATAGAGGATATTGGCCAGCGCCTTGGTTGTGGTGCACATGTGGTCACACTAAGACGCATTGGCTTTGCTGATGTGGATGTTAATGATGCGCTGACTTTTTCAAAACTACAAGCTTTAAAAGAAAAAAGTTTTGAAACCTTGGATGAAGTACTACTTTCTAGTGAAGTGTTACTCACAGATATGGATGAGGTTTTTTTAAATGAGTCACAAACCAGTGAGATCAAATTTGGGCGCTTAGTTCAAATTTTGCCTAAAAAACGCACCACTCAGGTTAAATTATTCGATCACGAAAAAAAATTTATTGGCATTGGCAAAGCCTCAAAAGAAGGTGAAATCGCACCTAAAAGACTATTTGTTTGACTATAATCATCAAACATGAGTATGGGGAAGAATAAAAAAAAGGAAGCGTTAGTCGGCTACTACTTTGACGATAACTTAATGCGAAGCGTAAAAGGTGATAGCAGCTTGCGTGACAGCGTTTATAGCCGTGAAAGATCCTACAACATTGTTGATGAAAACATGGAACAGCTCAGTGAAGTGCTGTTGTATTTGTTGCTATCAACAGGTATTTATCGTTTGGTTATTGGCCTTAACAATGGCGAAATTAAAACCTCCTCGGTATTCGACCCGTTTAATGTTGAAGTGCACCTAGTTGAAGATTTATTAACGCCGGATTACATCTATCATCATTTCGGCAGAATTTCTCTTGAAGAAAAATCAAATTTGATTAAGCGCTATTACAAAATGCTAGAGCATGACCCTGCATTTGATTATTTATCAAAGGAATGGCAAACAGCTTTTTACACGCGTAATAAACACATGAAACAACTCACCGACGAAGATGAGTTACGTTTTATCATTGAACACATTCCCGCGCTTAGAAATCTTGACGGCTACTATCTGCGTTCTGCGATAATTAACCTTTTTAATTCAACAATCTCTATGTCTTTTAATTGCGATGGTACACAGATTATGTCGCACAAAAAATTCAGAGAATTTATCGAAGAATACGTATGAAACTATTGGTAATTGGCTCTGGCGGTCGTGAACACGCCTTGGCATGGCAGTGTGCACAATTTGAAAGCACACAAGCGGTCTATGTTGCGCCAGGTAACGCAGGCACAGCTTTAGAAGAAAAATTAGAAAATGTTGATATCGGGGTAGAGGATATCAATGGGTTGATCAATTTTGCCAAAAACCACGATATTGATTTGACCATCGTAGGCCCTGAAGCACCCCTAGTAATTGGCGTTGTGGATGCATTTAAAAGTGAAGGCTTGGCAATATTCGGCCCTACAAAAGCCGCGTCACAACTGGAGGGGTCCAAGGCTTTTTGTAAAGACTTTTTAGATAGGCATCAAATACCAACAGCGTTTTATGATGTCTTTACCGAGGTTGAACCAGCTGTTCAATACGTTAAAGATAAAGGCACACCGATAGTCATCAAAGCCGACGGCTTGGCTGCAGGTAAAGGTGTGATCATTGCCAACACCGAAAAAGAGGCAGAAGACGCCATTAATGACATGTTAGAGGGCAATCGCTTTGGCGATGCAGGTTCGCGCGTGGTGATTGAGGAATTTCTCACTGGAGAAGAAGCCAGTTTTATTGTGATGGTTGATGGTAAAAACATTTTGCCAATGGCCACATCACAAGATCATAAAGCCAGAGACAATGGCGACAAAGGGCCAAACACCGGTGGCATGGGTGCCTATTCACCTGCACCGATTGTGAGCGATGCAATTTATCAAGATGTGATGGACACAGTGATCAAGCCTACCGTTGAAGGCATGGCGAAAGAAGGCAACCCCTATACTGGTTTTTTGTATGCAGGTTTGATGATTGATAAAAACGGCAAATCCAAGGTGTTGGAATACAATTGCCGTTTTGGCGACCCAGAAACACAACCAATTATGATGCGCCTTAAATCTAACCTAGCTGAATTATGTTTATTGGCAACTGACGGCAAGTTAGATCAGGCCAGTGCCGAGTGGGATACTCGAGCTTGTCTAGGAGTGGTGCTTGCGGCGAATGGTTATCCCAATGATTATCCATCGGGCGAGGTTATTGTTTTGCCAAAAGACAGTGACAACGCTAAAGTTTTTCATGCAGGCACGAAGATGGATCAAGACAATATCGTCTCTGATGGTGGTCGTGTTCTGTGCGCCACGGCGCTGGGCAATGATATTGCACAGGCGCAAAAAAATGCTTATCAGCTGGTTGATTCTATCGATTGGCCAAACGCTTATTTTAGAACCGATATTGGGTTTAAAGCACTCAATTAAACTTTTCAAATGATTGTTATTGGAGTGGATGAAGCTGGACGAGGCCCCTTGGTTGGTTCTGTGGTTGCGGGTGCGGTTATTCTGCCAGATGGTTTCTACCTGCCTGAGCTAACCGATTCTAAAAAACTCAGCGAGAAAAAACGCCAAGCCTTATTCCAACAAATCACCCAAAGCTGCCAATGGGCGGTGGGCGAGGTGGATGCCAATACCATCGACAAAATCAATATCCTACAAGCCACACTTTTGGCAATGAAAAAAGCCGTTGAGAATCTAAACGCAAACTATGACCAAGTGCTGGTTGATGGCAATCAATCACCCGATGTTAAAAATTGCACCACCATTATTAAAGGTGATTTGACCGAGCCTTGTATCTCGGCAGCTTCAATTGTGGCGAAAGTCACGCGGGATAGACAAATGATTGAGCTAGATAAGCGCTACCCTGAGTACGGTTTTGCCAAGCACAAGGGCTATGGCACTAAAGCACACCTGCAAGCCCTTCAAAAATACGGGGCAATTGCTGGTGAGCATCGCTACTCTTTTAAACCAATCAAACGCCTTTTAAATTAAAACGGCGTGCCTTCGGTATTGGCGCCAAGTTCTTTGAGTTGTTTAATAAGTTCGGCTTTTTTGGCTTCAATCTGTGCTTGTTTTTGTTTTCTCTCTGCCTCTTTTTGGGCATCAAGCTCTCGTTGTCTGTCGCGTTCAATCTCTTGAGCTGGGCGAGTTTTTAAATAGTCAAACAACTTTACCACCTTTTTCACACCTTTGGCTTTAGCGGCAATTTTGGTGGCTTTGTCTGCCTCACGCTGGGTTACCTTACCCATTAAGTAGACGGTTTGCCTCTCGGTCATCACCTTCACATGTGTTGGGTGAAAAACCTCTTGGTCATAGAGCAAAACCTCTACTTGCGCACTAATCGCCACATCTTTGGCACGACTTAAATAACTGCTGTTAGGGCCGACTGAAATCTCATTAAACACTTGCTCAATTTTGGGGTCCACCACGGGGATTTGCTCAACGATATAATCACGCACCTGGGCACTGGGTGCCTCGCCTGCAACCAACACTTTTCGATCATACGCCATAAAGTTCACATGCGCGCCTTTGGTTTTTACATCGTCGACCGACCAAGCCATCAGCCTTAGACTCAGTGTTTTATCATCAATGAGTTCACCAGTGGTGCGTCTTTCATTGGCAACGGTCACTGCTGAGCCCACTGTTGAAGCAGTGGTAACACAACCACTGGTAAAAATAGCGCTCATAAGAATAAGTGGTAGGGCAATTTTTTTCATGATTTTTTAGCCTTCGAAAGCATTTTTAATCCAGTTAATTATAGGATATTTTAAATCAGATTCCACCCCCACAACATCAAAGCGACAGACAAAATTTTGATACTCAGGGTGCGATTGCAGATAATGATTTGCCGTTCGAATCAGTTTGCGTTGTTTATCCCGAGTCACACTCTCAACAGCCGAGACAAAGTGAGAATTTTTTCGATAACGAACTTCCACAAAAACCAATGTGTCGTCCAATTTATCTTGCATAATAATATCCACCTCACCCATTTTGGTTAGGTAGTTTTGTTCAATCAGCATCAAGCCTTGTTCTTGCAGATATTCAAGGGCGATGGTTTCAGCCTTGTTGCCGGTTTGACGCTTGAGAGAAAACATGAGTGGAATTTTATATATTGTTTCAACCCCAATTGGTAATTTAGATGATATCACCTTTAGGGCGATTGAAACGCTAAAAAGCGTTGATCTGATCTTAGCAGAAGACACGCGTCATTCAAAACACTTGCTTGATCATTATCAGATTACCACTGCATCTGAATCCTTCCACGAACACAACGAAACAGACAAAACACAAAATATTATCCAGCGCCTTGAGTCTGGGCAAAACATCGCTTTGATTAGTGATGCCGGTACACCGCTCATCTCTGACCCGGGTTTTGTTTTGGTGCGAGAGGCGAAAAATTCAGGATTATCAGTAGTACCCATCCCAGGTGCCAGTGCACTGATTAGCGCATTGTCAGCTTCAGGTCTGGCTTCTAATAATTTTAAATTTTTGGGATTTTTGCCTAGCAAACAAAGTGCCAGACAAAAAATCATCAAAGCGCATCAACACAATCAAGAAACACTGATTTTTTATGAATCGCCCAAGCGCATTCTCGCCAGTGTTGAAGATCTTCACCAAATGCTAGGAGCAAATCGATTGGTGTGCCTTGCCAAAGAGATTACAAAATCTTTTGAAACCATAATCACCGACACCTTAGAAAATTTACTGACACATCTTCGCGCCGACCCCACTCACCAAAAAGGCGAATTTGTTGTGCTTGTCTCAGCCGTGGGTAGAACAGATGATATTGATAAAATTCAACAATTGGATAAAATAATCCCCATTCTTTTAACCGAGATGAGCGCCTCAAAAGCGGCCAAACTGGCCAGCAAAATTACCGGCGTTGACAAAAAAACTTGCTACCAAATTGCCATTGAATCATGAGCCACTATCAAAGACACATCTTTTTTTGTAACAATGTCAGAAAAGACGCTGCGCAGTGTTGTTCGCAATTTGGCGCTAAAGCGCTCTACCGTTATGCCAAAGACACCTGTCGAGAAAAAGGCTATTTAGGTGAGGGCAAAATTGGCATCAGTGAGTCGCGTTGTTTGGGCAGGTGTGAGCATGGCCCAGTGGCGGTTGTCTACCCAGACGACATCTGGTACCAATACATCGACGAAGAAGACATCGACGACATCATCAACGAACACCTAATTGGCGGTAAGGTTGTTAAAAGATTAAAGATTGATTAGTTTTTGATACAAATTATTAACTTTTTGCTCTAAATCAAAAATTTGTGAATTATTTTCAATCACATCGGTTGGCAGTTTATCACAGGCTTTAAGTCGATCTTCTCGGCTGGATTGTGCGCCAATCAGGGCTTCTGCCTCAGTTTTTGCCAAATTTGACCTATCAGCAAGCCTTTTTAGCTGTTTTTCGTGCGCGCAATCGACAATAATGGCACGATCGAATAGGTGGGTTAGGTTACTCTCCACCAAAAGTTGCACTTCAACCACCACCAGCTTGGTTTTAAGCTTTTTAATAGCCATTTGCATTTTTTCTAAAATTTTTGGGTGCAAAATTTTCTCAATTGTCTTTTTATTCTCAGCGTCACAGAGCATGACGTCTCGAAGTTTGGCGCGATTAAGTGTGCCGTCGGCGTTAAGGATCGCCTCACCAAAGGCAGTGGAAAGTTGGGCCAAGGTGCTGGAACCTTTTTCCACCACTTGACGAGATAAGGTGTCTAAATCAATCACCGGCACACCGAGTTTTTTAAAAATTTCTCCAACTGTTGATTTGCCACAGGCCACACCACCGGTGAGTGCTATTTTGAGGGTTTCCATGTGATTTGATTTTATCAATATTTCTTTGAGAACTATTGACATTATCAGCAAAAATCTTGATAATACCCCGTTCTCATGGTTATGTAGCTCAGCTGGTTAGAGCACAGCATTCATAATGCTGGGGTCGGTGGTTCAAGTCCACCCATAACCACCATATTCT
>CAZYIW010000039.1:0-11301 GCA_964647705.1 uncultured Piscirickettsiaceae bacterium | reverse complement strand
CTTTTTAGTGTTTAAAATAAACCATTTTTTGAGAGAAAAGCTTTTATAATATTGGCACTCAGCGCTAAGGGGGAGAGCGATAAATGCACCTTGTGTTAAAGGCACAACTTAGTGTTGAGACTTTTCGTAATTAGAGGCTTTTATAATTCACTCAGCCGAGTCACTGCTTTTTGGATATTGTCCATGCTAGTGGCAAAGGAAAAACGCACATAACCCGGTGCACCAAAAGCGGAGCCAGGCACTAAAGCAATGTTTAATTGCTCTAAACAATAAGTTGAGAATTCAACATCGTCTTTTAAACCCAAACGCTTGATTAAGCCAACGATTCTTGGAAAAGAATAAAAAGCACCCTGAGATTTAGGGCATTCCACTCCATCGATCTGATTAAGGCCTTCAACAATATAATCGTGTCTTTGTTTGAATGCATCAACCATGGTTGCGATGAATCCTTGATCGCCATTTAATGCCTCTAGCGCAGCAGCTTGCGCAACCGAGCTTGGATTAGAAGTAGATTGACCTTGGATTTTTTTCATCGCCTTAATGATATCTTCAGGGCCAGCAGCATAGCCAATACGCCAACCAGTCATTGCATAGGCTTTAGAAACGCCATTGAGGATAATGGTGCGATTTTTTAAAGTGGGCTCAGCCATTAAAATGTTTACAAAATCTTTGTCTTCCCAACGAATATGCTCATAGATATCATCAGTGATAACCAGCACTTGAGGGTGCTTGAACAAAACATCGGCCAAGGCTCGTAGTTCGGATTCGCTATAAACAGCACCTGTTGGATTAGAAGGGCTATTCATCACAAGGAGTTTGGTTTTATCGGTAATGTTATTTTCTAACTGTTCAGGGGTGATTTTAAAATCTTGCTCAAGGCCGGTTTCAACCACCACTGGCACACCATCTGCTAAGAGCGTCATATCAGGATACGATACCCAATAGGGCGCTGGGATAATCACCTCATCTTCAGGATTAATCACTGCTTGACAAAGGTTATAAAAAACTTGCTTTCCACCTGAAGAAACCATCACTTCAGAGGCGGTATAGTCTAGATTATTTTCACGTTTAAATTTATCAATAATGGCTTGTTTTAATGCCGGTGTACCATCCACAGCGGTATAGCGAGTTTGACCATTCTCTATGGCATAGATACCTGCTTTTTGAATATTTTCAGGCGTATCAAAATCTGGCTCTCCAGAACCCATGGGAACAATTTCAATGCCTTGAGACTTGAGCTCATTGGCTTTAGCAGTCACTGCAAGTGTTGCAGAAGGTTTGACTTTTTGAACACGATTAGAAAGATATTCTGACATGATAAAGTTGAAAAAATAGATTAAAATCGATTGCTTATGTTAATGAAAAAGCAACAGTAGTGGGAAGAGAATTTCAACTGGTTTCTAGCTTTTCGCCAACTGGAGACCAGCCTCAAGCAATTCAAAATCTAGCTCAAAGTATTGAAGCTGGCAATCAATATCAAACCTTATTAGGTGTGACAGGCTCAGGTAAGACTTTTACTTTGGCCAATGTGATTGAAAAAACTCAAAAAACCAGCCTAATTATGGCGCCCAACAAAACACTTGCTGCGCAACTTTACTCTGAGATGAAAGAGTTTTTTCCTCACAATGCGGTGGAGTATTTTGTCTCCTATTACGATTATTATCAGCCTGAAGCCTATGTCCCGGCCAGTGATACCTATATTGAGAAAGATTCCTCAATCAATGAACAAATTGAACAAATGCGCCTCTCAGCCACTAAAGCCCTATTAGAACGAAAAGACACCATTATTATTGCCAGTGTATCGGCTATTTATGGTTTGGGTGACCCTGATAGTTACATGCAGATGCTACTGCATTTGAGTGTTGGGGAGGTTATCAACCAAAGAGAGATTCTATCTCGCCTATCACAAATGCAATACACACGTAATGATGTGGCGCTGATTAGAGGTACTTTTAGGGTCAAAGGCGAGGTGATTGATATTTTTCCAGCAGATTCGGAAACACAAGCTTTGCGTGTGGAGATGTTCGATAATGAGATAGAGGCTCTGTATTGGTTTGATCCACTTACAGGGGAGCGAATCAAAGCAGTGCAACGCATTACCATTTATCCACAAACGCATTATGTAACCCCCAAATCTAAAATTTTAAATGTTTTGGATGACATTAAAAAAGAGCTAAAGGTAAGACGCAAAGAGTTATTGTCTGATCATAAGTTGGTTGAGGAACAACGCCTGACACAACGCGTGCAAATGGACATGGAAATGATGCGCGAGCTGGGTTATTGTACCGGCATTGAAAATTACTCTCGTTATCTTTCTGGTAGAAAGCCGGGCGAACCACCACCCACACTAATGGATTATTTGCCTGATGATGCTTTAGTGATATTGGATGAATCACATGTGACGGTAAGCCAAATAGGGGGTATGTATAACGGCGATAGGGCGCGTAAAAAAACATTGGTGGAATACGGTTTTCGATTACCCAGTGCTTTGGATAATCGTCCACTGAAGTTTGATGAATTTGAGGACAGGGCTCGGCAATGTATTTTAGTTTCAGCCACACCAGCAGACTATGAATTACGTGTATCTCAAGTGGTTGCTGAGCAGGTTGTAAGGCCTACTGGGCTATTGGATCCAATCATCGATATCAGGCCTGTAGAAACACAAGTTGATGACCTTCTAAGTGAGATTAATTTGCGGGTAGAAAAAAGTGAGCGTGTATTGGTAACCACATTAACCAAGCGCATGGCAGAACAGCTCAGTGATTATTTGAACGAACATGGTGTTAAGGTTCGTTATCTGCATTCTGATGTGGATACTGTGGAACGTGTTGAAATTATCAGAGATTTACGCTTAGGGGTTTTTGACGTGTTGGTTGGTATTAACTTGTTAAGAGAGGGCTTGGATATTCCTGAAGTGTCTTTAGTTGCCATACTAGATGCCGATAAAGAAGGGTTTTTACGCTCGGAAAGGTCATTGATTCAAACCATGGGTAGGGCGGCTAGAAATGTCAATGGCATGGCCATTCTCTATGCTGATCGAGTGACCGGATCAATGCAAAGGGCCATGGATGAGACCAGTAGAAGACGAGCAAAACAAGAAAAGTATAACAAGGATAATAACATCCACCCTAAAGGGGTTTCTAAACCAATTGTGGATATTTTGGATACCGATTTATCCGCAAACAATAAGCAAAAAGGTGAAATTGTTAGTATTCAAAAGCCACTCTCACCAGTGCAATTGGCCAAACAGATAAAGGTATTAGAAAAACAAATGTATGCGTTTGCTGAGGAGTTAAAATTTGAACAAGCGGCCGATGTGCGTAATCAGATAAAAGCACTAAAAGAAGGGCAATTTCTACAATAAATCATGTCTGAGATTACACTTAATATCAATGAAATATTCTACTCTTTGCAAGGGGAGGCTAAAGAAGTGGGCTTGCCCACGGTATTTATTCGCCTAACGGGTTGTCCTTTGCGTTGTCGATACTGTGATACAGAATATGCATTCAAAGGCAAAAACCTCATGGGATTGGATCAAATCCTAAACAAGGTTGAGCAATATAATACAAGCTATGTCTGCGTTACCGGTGGTGAACCTTTGGCACAGATTCATTGCCATATCCTTTTGGATGCGCTGGTAAAAAAAGGCCATCAAGTTTCTTTGGAAACCAGTGGGAGTATCGATATTAGTGCTGTTAATCCCAAAGTTTCAATTGTTATGGACATCAAAACTCCAGATTCAGGCGAACAGGCATCCAACCGTTATGACAATATTGCTTTATTGCAGAGTAAAGATCAGGTTAAATTTGTTATTGGATCGAAAAAAGATTTTGACTGGTCTGTTGATTTGTTAACAAAACATCAGGTCAAAGCAGAAGTGTTATTCTCACCCGTATTTGAAACCATCACCCCTGTGCAGTTAGCCGATTGGATTCTTGACAAACAACTCAATGTCAGATTACAAGTGCAACTACACAAACTGCTGTGGGGCGATGAAAAAGGCAGATAATCTTTAGTTTATATTGATTTTCTGGCTTTTGGGTTTTGGCTTATCTAGCTTTGGAATTGACACTTTTAAAATACCGTTGTTAAAATCAGCAGAGATGTTTTCTCCATCGCCATCAACAGGGATGGATACGGAATGGGAAAAGTTACTTGATGTACGCAAACTGCTGTGTTTAGAAGTTTTTTCAATTTTTTGACTGCCTTTAATAATCAGCATGTTTTTCTCAGTAGAAATGTCCAAATCATTTTTATCCAAACCTGAGGCTTTTATCTCAATCACATAGCTGTTTTTATCTTTGTCAAAATATTGTCTTGATTGTGTACTAAAGGAATTGGACTGGAGTCTAAGTCGTCTCATGTCACGATCAATATTTTGAAATTGACGGTCAAAATCACGCCAGAAACTATCACCCATACCATGATGAAAGAATGGCGAATGGAAAGGGTTGTGCGATATTGCAATGCTTGATATAAATAACGAAAATACAACAATAAGTTTTTTCATTTTTCTTCTCCTAAAATTTTGAGTGATTCAGTAATAATTATAGGAATGATTTTTAAATTTTCAAGCTAATTTATCATCTGCTACGTGATATTTTGGATCTTCCAAAACATTCACGTCAACCAAACCTTTGGCTGTTTTAAGCAATAATCGGCATTCTCTACTTAAGTGTTTTAGATGCAGGCTTTTCCCAGCTTTTTGATATCTCTCAGCGAGTTTGTCAATGGCTTTAATCGCGGAATGATCCATCACCCGTGAATTTTCAAAATCAACAAAGACATTTTCTGGGTCTTGTTTGGGCGTGAACAATTCTTGGAAATTATGCGTATTGGCAAAGAAAAGTGCACCATTAACTTGATATGTTTTAATGCCACCGGCCTCATCCATACTGGTTTTGGCATAAATTTGTTTGGCATGTTGCCAAGCAAACACAATGGCCGACATTAAAACGCCCGATATGACTGCGATGGCTAAATCGGTAAAAACGGTAATCACTGCCACAGAAATACCCACGACACTATCAGCTAAAGGCACGCGTGATATGAGACGGAAACTACACCACTCAAAGGTACCTATCACCACAATAAACATCACCCCCACCAAAACCGCAATTGGGATTTGTTCAATGTATTGAGAAAATAGTAAGATGAAGCTTAATAAAAATGCACCTGCAACAAAACCAGACAAGCGACCACGACCACCCGATTTGATGTTGATGATACTTTGACCAACCATGGCACAACCGCCCATACCACCAAAAAACCCTGTTACGGTATTGGCCAGGCCCTGACCCATGCTTTCTTTGTTGGGTTTGCCAGTGGTTTCGGTAAGCTCGTCCACCAGATTAAGTGTTAACAGGCTCTCAATTAATCCAATCAGCGCTAAGATCACACTATAAGGCAGGATGATATAGAGTGTTTCTAATGTCCACGGCACCTCTGGCAAAGCAAAGCTAGGCAGTGTGCCAGAGATAGATGCCATATCGCCCACGGTTTTAGTATCCAAATTAAAAATAATGGCGATACCAGAGCCGATGACAATAGCCACCAATGTTGATGGCACAATTGTGGTGATTTTAGGTAAGTATTGGATAATCGCCATGGTCAGTACAATGAGTCCAGCCATAATCATTAATGCATCGCCGGCAATCCAAACACCGTCAGCCATTTTAAAATGTTCCAGCTGTGCCAAGAAAATTACAATGGCCAAACCATTCACAAAACCCAAAAACACAGGATGAGGCACAAGACGAATAAATTTACCCAGTTTTAATAAACCGAATCCGATTTGTAGCAGACCCATTAAGATAACTGCTGCGAATAGGTATTCAACACCATGTTCTACCACCAAAGACACCATTACCACGGCTAAGGCACCTGTGGCACCAGAAATCATTCCTGGGCGACCACCAACAAGTGAGGTAATCATGCCCACGATAAAAGCCGCATAGAGCCCTACCAAAGGGTGTACATGTGCAACCAAAGCAAAGGCAACCGCTTCTGGTACTAAAGCCAGTGCTACTGTTAATCCTGAGAGAAAATCATTCTTAGCATTAGCAGGCACATGCTTGTTAATTAACGCAAACATTGGGAATGTGTAGTATTACTTAGAACTACCTGGCACAATCGGTGTGCCAGATTCAATGTCTTGATTTTGTGCGCGATTTCTAAGTACATGATCCATCAATACGATGGCCAGCATTGCCTCGGCAATTGGCGTGGCACGAATACCCACACAAGGGTCGTGTCTGCCTTTGGTAATTACTTCTGTGGTGTTGCCGTCTACATCAATACTCTCAATTGGTAGGCGCAAACTTGAGGTTGGTTTGAGCGCAATGGATACTTCCAAATCTTGACCAGAGCTAATGCCACCCAAAGTGCCACCAGCACGGTTTGAAGTAAAACCTTTTGTAGTGATTGCATCACGATGTTGTGTGCCTTTTTGTTCAACAGATTCAAATCCAGCACCAATCTCAACACCTTTAACGGCATTAATGCTCATCATTGCATGAGCAACATCAGCTTCAATTCTGTCAAAAATTGGCTCACCCAATCCCACTGGCATACCACTGGCAACCACATTGATGCGTGCACCAATAGAATCGCCCGATTTTCTAAGCGCATCCATATATTCTTCCATTTCGGATACTTTGCTCGCATCGGGTGAGAAGAACGGATTATTGTGTATCTCAGACCAGTCTAATTTTTCAGTGACGATCGGGCCAAGTTGCTTTAAATACCCTCGGATCTCTACGCCATATCTTTCTTTCAAATATTTCTTAGCGATGCCACCTGCAGCAACGCGCATGGCTGTTTCTCTGGCAGACGAGCGACCACCACCACGATAATCTCTAAAACCGTATTTTTGTTGGTAAGTATAGTCGGCATGGCCAGGTCTGAAAGTATTGGCAATATTGCTATAATCTTTGGATCTTTGATCGGTATTTTGAATAATCAGTGCAATGGGCATTCCCGTGGTTTTGCCTTCAAAAACACCCGATAAGATTTTGACCAAATCGTCTTCACGACGTTGAGTGGTGTGACGAGAAGTGCCTGGTTTTCTTAAATCTAAATCACCTTGTAAATCTTTTTCACTTAGCTCCATTCCCGGAGGGCAACCATCAATAATACCTACCAACGCCTCCCCATGAGACTCTCCGGCAGTGGTTACTGTGAATAATTTTCCAATTGAATTACCTGACATTCTAACCTCAAGGTTGATAATGCCTCTGATTATACCTATGTGCTTTGTTTAACCACTAAATTTGTTATAAAGCCAAGCAAACACCAAGCCACCAATGGCTGCATCTAAAAAGCCCCAAATCATACCAATCAAAATACCACCTAGGCTGAGTGAGTATCCCAAATAAATACTTGAGAGAAATTCTACAATATTGTGCAGATAAACCTCCGACATAAGCGCCACTAGGGATAAACCTGCAATACCTAACGACCACATAATACCCAGCGCCAGCGCAACTGATTTAATATCGAGTTTTTTATTCATATAAATACTCCAGTTTTCTTCTAAATCTAACATATTTATTCTCTGGATAGTGATTTTTTTAATTTTTAAAATCTTATTTTATTAATGGTATATTATTGCAATTATTTTTTAACAACTAAGGACACTCATTATTATGAAAAAATTAATCATTAGCACTTTAATCATTGCAACAAGTATCGCAACGCATGCACAGGAAAAGCGACACGCGGGTGCGCATGTCCACGGCTTGAATAACGTAAAAATGATTCTAAGCCAAAATCAACTGAGTGTGGTTTACCAAATGTCAATGGTGCAACTCAGCGCTGAGGCTGGTGATGATGAACACAACCACCACGATGATGAGCATGAGGGTGAAGGTATGTTTGCGTTTTTGAAAAACATGTTCAGCCATGACGATCACGACGAAGAGCATCATGATAGCCATAAAGAACATGAAGAGCATCATCATGAAAAAGACCATGACCGTGATGCTCATGGACATGACGAGGGCCATGATAACGTCAAGGAACCTGAAAACTTGGCTGAAAAAATGCAAGAGTTAAAGGATTACACAAAATTGTTTGCACTACCCACAGTAGCACAATGTAACTTAGTTGATTTTCAACCAGAGCTACATAGTGTTTCTAGTGAATCTACACACAAAGACGTTGAGTTAAACTATGCGTTTAATTGCATGCAGCCCACTAAAATAGACGCCATTGACTTTAAAGCTTTTAAACACTTTGAATTAGATGCGGTGATGTTTGATGCGATAATCAACAACAAAACAATTTCTAAAAAAGTGGATGCCGATCATTCAAAAGTTGCTTTGTGATATTAACAACAAAAAATCTTAGATACGCCTATCAAAACAGAAAAACCATTGATTTTCCAGACATTAATCTGGATGCCAGTAAAAAGGTTTTAATCAGTGGTCTTTCTGGCTCAGGCAAAACAACCTTACTCAATCTCATTGCTGGCGCTTTGCAAATCCAAACAGGTGAGATAGATTTGACAGGGCATCAATACTCAACAATGTCCTCAACCCAGTTAGACAAGCTGCGTGCAAACCACATCGGCTATGTTTTTCAAACTTTGAATCTGATACCGTTTTTATCGGTTATTGACAATATTACCTTAGGGGTTCGTTTTTCAAAACAGAGGCGCTCAAAAGTTGACAATATTGACAAAGAGGTGAGTCGTTTGATTGAATCATTAGGCTTGGAAAAAACTGTTTTAAATACCTCGGTTGATCATTTAAGCATTGGACAACAGCAAAGAGTGGCAGTAGCCAGAGCGCTAATTGGCAAGCCCAATCTCATTTTGGCAGACGAACCCACTTCTGCATTAGATTCGGACTCAACCAAGCGTTTTTTAAAAGAGCTGGTGCAAACCTTTGATCCATCTTCTCAAGCGTTGTTATTGGTAAGCCACGACTTATCTTTGGGCGATTTCTTTGATGAAGTAATCGATTTTAATACCGTCCATGCTTAAATTATTATTCCAATCCATTCGTTCACGAATCTTGCCAGTTTCACTGGTCACAATAACTTTGATGGCATCGATGGTGTTGCTTTTAAGTATTGAACGTATTCAAAAAGCCACAGAAGCGGGTTTTAATCAAAGTATCTCAGGTGTGGATGTGATTATTGGCCCCAGATCCAGCTCATTAGAGGTGGTTTTGTATACGGTTTTTCACCTAGGTCGTCCCACCAACAACATCACCACCAAAACCATTGATGATCTTAAAACAAGAAAAGATATCGATTATTTGGTGCCAATTGCCTTGGGCGACAGTCACAAAGGGTTTAGAGTGATTGCAACCGATAAAGATTATTTTAAATATGTGAAATATGCCGGAAATAAACCGTTGACTTTTTCAAATGGCGGGGCTTTTCAACAACTATCAGGTGCCGTCATTGGTGCTGATGTGGCAGAAAAACTCAACTATCAAGTAGGCACAAATCTACACATCAGCCATGGTTCAGGTAAGTCGGTGAGTCAAAAACACGATGATTTCTCATTTCAAGTTTCTGGCGTTTTAAACAAAACAGGCACACCCATTGACCAAGCTGTATTTGTTGATTTAAAAGGTTATGAGTTGATTCACCTTGGTTGGCAAAGCGGCAAAAAGGCTTTTGGTTTAAATCAAATTGATTTATCAACCATTAGCGATGCCGACCTAAAACCAAAAACAGTCACGGCTGCTTTTGTGGGTTTGAAGTCGAAACTGACTTTGTTTCATTTTGTTGAAGACATTAAAAAATACCCAAATGAGGCAATCTCTGCCATTATGCCAGGTATTGCATTGGCACAATTGTGGTCAATTGTTGGATTGGTTGATCAAGGTTTTGAGTTGTTGTCATGGATTATTATCGCAATCAGTTTAATCGCCATGGTAACTTTGATTATCTCCAGTATCGACAATCGCAAAAGAGAAATGACTATATACAGAGCTAATGGAGCAACGCCAATGTTTCTCTCAGCTCTTGTGGTGCTTGAGGCTTTAATTATTGGGCTGAGTGCCATTGTAGGCGCAGTTATTTTTGTCACAGTTGTTACTTATCTTGCCACCGATCAATTGAATTTAATTTTAGGAATTACACCCGAATTTGAATGGGTAAGCATGCATGAGATCAAAATTTTTGCCATTATTTTGTTTGTCGGTGTTTTAAGTAGTTTGGTTCCGGCTACAATGGTTTTTAGAAAAAATATTCATCAAAGTTTAAGTTAGAAAGCCCCATGTTTAAAAAAATCATCTTTTTATTGTTAGTTGTTACTTCAAGCGTGGGTTTAGCCAAGGAAGTTGACGATGCCTTTTTGAAAAAAATGGTTGAGAATTGGGAATCATTAACCCCACCTGGTGCTTACGACTTTATTCCAGAAAAAGTCAGTTACAAATTACTTAGCGATCCTGATTTTCAAGCCAATTTAGACGCTGCAGGTAGAAAAATTAACCCCTTGGTTCAGGGTAGAGATATTGAATTAGCCGGTTTTATGGTACCCATTGAGATTCAAGGCAACTCGGTGACTAAGTTTTTGTTGGTGCCCGAGGCAGGGCAGTGCATTCATGTGCCACCACCACCCGTTAACCAAACCTTATTGGTTGATATGACGCACAATCCAACAAAGCTTAAGGATATCTATGATCCTATTATTGTTGCTGGTAGGGTGGATGTGGGGGTTCAAAGCGTTGACATCTCTCAAAGCATCACCGCCGATACCAATCAAGATGCCAATGGCTCACAAAGTTATGAAAATATTGATAGTGGCTATTCGCTCTCAGCTGCAACTGTGGAAGAATTAATTTTTAAAGAAGAATCAAAATAAACGCATGGATACCAATACACTGTTAAAAAAATGTGCCCAGTTTGGCAAAAGTGCCACACCACAAAGAATGAGTATCTTTGAGCAGCTTTCCCACTCGCCTAATGGGCTTTCAGCCTATGATCTATTGGCACAGCTTCGCTCTAACGGCCATGGTTTTAACATTAGCACAGTTTACCGAGTGCTTGATTTTTGGATTGAGCTGGGCTTGGTACACAAAATTGAATCCAATAACACTTATCTGGTTTGTAACGATACCCACACTGATCATTTTCATGTTCTGTTTCATTGTACTGAATGCAACAAGGTTGAGGAATCTTGCCATAATTCGAAGCAAATCTTACTGCCTGATACAAATAAATTTTCGCCAAAAAAAGGCCAGGTGATTGAATTAAAGGGCGTGTGTAATCATTGTCAATGACTTATACAACACTTAATAACAAGCTGAGTAATACTATCAAAGTGGCAAAATACCTTAGATT
>CAZYIW010000038.1:10192-11301 GCA_964647705.1 uncultured Piscirickettsiaceae bacterium | reverse complement strand
TGCCTTAGCAGTATCCCAGTCTTCTGCAAAACAATGCATCACTCCTTGTTCGGCCTTTTCTTCCCTCATGATTTCAAGTGTATCTGCTTTCGCATCACGAGTATGAACAATCATCGGTTTGCCTGATAGATTTGAAGCTTTGATATGCGTTCTAAAGCGTTCGCGTTGCCAATTGGCAGAAGCTTGATCAACATGAAAATAATCCAGTCCTGTCTCACCAATGGCAATCACTTTTTTATCTTTAGATAAATCAAGCAGTCTTTCAACACTGGGGTCTTCACCCTCTTTTTCTGTCGGGTGCACGCCCACAGAAGCATAAATAGGCTCATGTGATTTTGCCAAAGAGAGTACTTGATCAAAGTGTTCCAGGTCAATACAAACACACAAAAAGTTTTTTACCGATAACTCATCTGCTTGTGAGAGCATACTTTCAACACTGCCACCAAAGTGCGCCAAGTCGACTCGATCAATATGACAATGTGAATCAATGATGTGCATTTACAAACCCAGTTGTTTAATCCAATTTTTGGCCTTTTTGCCAATCTCACCTTTTAAAGAGTCTAGTTCGTTTTCCAATTGTTTACGAATACCGGCTTTGATACTTTCCTCTGTCAGCTTCAGTCCTTGATCTTCTACTTGTCTTTGAACTTCAATAAGTACCAGACGCATCAGCTCGGTACTTATCTGATCAACAGCCACACCCTTAGGTGCACCAAAATCACGAATAATAATATCAGGCACGTCAAAAACACCATTGACCAATTCTGAATCTATGTATACCTTAACACGTGTAAATGACAAGCGATTGATTAATACGCGTTTTTCGTCTTTGTGCTTTAAAACTCTAGACTCCGAATCTTGATTAGCACTTTGGCTGGCTTGAGACTGGCGTTTGTCTAAATGTTTGAACAATTCAACCAAATTAACTTGATTTCGATTTTGCTCTAAAGTGAATAAGATATCATCAAATTGGAGCGTCTCAATATTTAATAACTCTTTGTTATTATCACCCACCTTACCTATGATGTGCCCAACAGTTAGGGCATTGTCATTTTTAAACGCAGGTGTGTTTTTAACCTTAATAAAATCAAGATTTAATTGCTGTTTTG
>CAZYIW010000038.1:0-10092 GCA_964647705.1 uncultured Piscirickettsiaceae bacterium | reverse complement strand
CGCCTGCCTTTCATGAACAAATATTTGCCATTATCACACAACAAATGATGACTCAGTTGCATTGTTTTATCAATACTGGCAAAAGCACGGCAGATAATTTGTCCAAAGCATTGATCAGGGTGATATTGTTCTACTCTGTCATGTATCACAGTGAGGTTTTTTAACCTTAATTCGGTTTTAACCAGTTGCATAAAGTGGCATTTTTTACCCACACTGTCTATCACCGTTACCGCCAAATTTGGCCTCATCAATGAAATGACAATACCCGGAAGCCCTGCACCTGCGCCAATATCAAGCAGTGGTTTTTTTCCAATAAAATCTAGTATTGATAAGCTATCCAATAGGTGTTTTTTCACGCCGTCTGTTTTAGAGTCAACAGCACTTAGGTTGTGTGTTTTATTCCAATTGACAATTAAATCCAAATAATTTAACAAATCATTGGCGTTCTCTTTTTTGAGTTTAACGCCCATTTGTTCAGCGCCGCTCAACAATAATTGCTGGTCATTCATATTGGCCGTAGGTTTTTAGATAAACCAACAAAATTGAAATAGAAGCGGGAGTTATGCCTTGAATACGGCTGGCTTGTCCAATAGTCTCAGGTCGATGCATTGAGAGTTTTTGCCTCACCTCAGCCGATAATGCTTTGATTGAATCATAGTTAATGTCTTTAGGCAGTGGGGTGTTTTCATTTTTTCGATACTTTTCAATCTCATCCAATTGGCGTTTAATATAGCCTTCATATTTCACTTGGTTTTCTACTTGGTCAACCAAAATCGGATCTGATAAAAATGGCTTGCCTTTTTCAATTTGACTGAGTAATTGGTAATCAACTTTAGGACGCTTTAGCAGTGACAATAATGAATATTCTCTGGAAAGTTCAGTACCTAAAACCGATTTCGCCTGTTTGTCATCTGCCTGGATCCATACCTGAGAAAGCCTTTGCTTTTCTTTTTCAACTTCTTTGTATTTATGTTCAAACATTTGCCAACGCTTGTCACTAATCAGCCCCAATTCTTTGGCTTTAGGTGTCAGTCGCTCATCAGCATTGTCCTCTCTGAGCAACAGTCGATATTCTGCACGCGAAGTAAACATCCGATAAGGCTCATTGGTGCCTTTGGTAATTAAATCATCTACCATCACACCAATATAAGATTCATCGCGCTTAGGTAGCCAAGGCTGGGTCTCTTTCACCGACAAAGCAGCATTGATGCCTGCCAAAAGCCCTTGTGCTGCAGCCTCCTCATAACCGGTTGTTCCATTGATCTGCCCAGCAAAATACAAGCCGTCGATTTTTTTAACTTCTAGGGTTTGTTTCAAACCTCTTGGATCAAAAAAGTCATACTCAATGGCATAGCCTGGACGCACAATATGCGCGTTTTCAAAACCTTTAATAGAATGAATAAAATCGACTTGCACATCAAAGGGCAAAGATGTAGAAACACCGTTTGGGTAAACTTCATTGGTTGACAATCCCTCAGGTTCCACAAAGATTTGGTGAGAATCCCGCTGGGAGAACCGCACTACCTTATCCTCAATAGATGGGCAATACCTTGGGCCAATACCTTCAATATTACCGGTATACATGGGTGAGTCTTTCAAACCATCACGAATAAAGTCGTGTGTTTTTTCGTTGGTATGCGTAATGTGACATGGAATTTGCTCGGGGTGATCGTGAGCATCTCCAACAAAAGAGAAAGTTGGAAGTGGTGTATCCCCAGGCTGAAGCTGCATCTTTGTATAGTCAAGCGTCCTGCCATCGAGTCTTGGTGGTGTTCCTGTTTTTAATCGGCCCACGCCCAAGTCGTACTCTCTTAAACGTTTTGCCAAAGCATTAGAAGGGGCATCACCAGCGCGCCCACCTGAATAGTTAGACTGGCCAATATGAATGATGCCGCCTAGAAAAGTGCCTGAAGTCAAAACTACTTTATCGGCACTAAAAACCAAACCCATTTGTGTTTTAACACCACTGACCTTGTCGTTATCTATCAGTATGTCGTCCACCGCTTGCTGGAACAAATCTAGGTTTTGTTGGTTTTCTAAACTGTGACGAATCGCTGCTTTATACAAAACCCGATCAGCTTGCGCTCGAGTGGCTCTAACTGCTGGCCCTTTAGAGGCGTTAAGAGTTCGAAATTGGATACCGGCTTTATCAATTGCCTTGGCCATCACACCACCCATGGCATCAATCTCTTTAACCAAATGCCCTTTGCCAATACCACCAATAGCGGGGTTACAACTCATCTGCCCCAGTGTTTCAATATTGTGGGTAACCAATAATGTTTTAACCCCCATGCGTGCAGAAGCCAATGCTGCCTCTGTGCCAGCATGGCCCCCACCAATCACAATCACTGAATAATGTTTCTCTCTCACTCGGTACTCATACTTTCATTAAAAAAGGCTCGTAAAAACGAGCCTTTCTGATACAAGATCTTTAGGCGCTTACTTAACGTTGGCGTCTAATTCACCTGAGGCGTATCTTTGACTCATTGTGTCTAATGATGAAGCAGTGATTTTGTCTGCTTGACCAGCACAACCAAATGCTTCATAACGCGCTGCACAAATTTCCATCATACCAGCTGTAGACTCTTTTAAGAATTTACGCGGATCAAAGTTTGATGGGTTGTCAGTTAAGTGCTTACGAATCGCACCTGTAGAAGCCATACGAAGGTCTGTATCAATGTTCACCTTACGCACACCGTTTTTAATGCCTTCTTGTATTTCAGACACAGGGACACCATAAGTTTGACCCATGTCACCGCCATAAGAATTAATAATTTCTAACCAATCTTGTGGCACCGATGAAGAACCGTGCATTACCAAGTGTGTGTTTGGTAGACGCGCATGAATTTCCTTAATACGGTCAATACGCAAAATCTCACCATCCGGTTCTTTGGTAAATTTATAAGCACCGTGTGATGTACCAATGGCAATTGCCAATGCATCTACGTTTGTTGCTTTAACAAAGTCAGCCGCTTCTTCAACTGAAGTCAATAGCATATCAAGGTCTAGTTTACCTTCTGCACCGTGGCCATCTTCTTCACCCATTTCACCAGTTTCAAGTGAACCCAAACAACCTAACTCACCTTCAACTGAAACACCGCCAGCATGTGCCATCTTAACCACTTCTCTAGTCACATCAACGTTGTATTCAAATGAGGCTGGTGTTTTCATATCCGCCATCAAAGAGCCATCCATCATAACCGATGAAAAACCCGATTGAATTGAACGTAAACATACCGCTGGTTCTGAGCCGTGATCCTGGTGCATTACCACTGGAATATGTGGATACATTTCGATCGCCGCTGAGATTAAGTGACGTAAAAACGGCTCACCCGCATAAGAACGAGCGCCGGCTGAACCTTGCATAATTACAGGGCTATTTGTTTTATCTGCAGCCTGCATAATTGAATGAACTTGTTCCATATTGTTCACGTTAAATGCCGGCATACCGTAACCATTTTCAGCAGCATGGTCTAGTAGTTCTCTCATTGAGATTAGCATAGTCTTCTCCTTTTCTAACTTTTATTTAATAATTATTGTCACCAACTTGAAGAATTTTCATTAGGTTAGTGCCACCCGATTTGTCTTTGTACATGCCTTTGGTCAATACTACCAAATCGCCATTTTCAACAACATCTTTTTTTGTGAGTGTTTCAACCACCATTTGATTGACCTTATTCCATTTATCATTGGATTCTTTTTCGATGCCACAAGGATAGACTCCTCGATATATGGTAACTTTTCTAAGCGTTCTCACATTATCGCTCATTGCATAGATAGAAATATTTGAACTCATTCGCGACATCCACAACGCGGTTTTGCCTGATTGCGTTAACGCCACCACTACTTTTACACCCAAATGATTGGCTGCATACATTGAACTCATGGCAATGGTTTCATCGATGTGTCTAAATTTTTCATGTAAACGATGGTGTGAAGTTTTAGCAATAGGATTCTTCTCTGCTTCTAGACAAACGTCATGCATCGCTCTGACTGCCTTTTCTGGAAAACTTCCCATGGCAGTTTCTGCCGAAAGCATCACCGCATCAGTTCCATCTAATACCGCATTAGCCACATCAAATATCTCAGCACGGGTGGGTATTGGACTTTGAATCATTGATTCCATCATCTGCGTTGCAGTAATGACAAATCTATCGTTTGATCTGGCAACCTTAATTAAGCGCTTCTGTTCTGCTGGCAGTCGTGGATCACCAATCTCTACACCTAGGTCGCCACGTGCCACCATAATCCCGGCAGATTCTTGAATAATGTCATTGATGATCTCATCTTTTAATGATTCGGCACGTTCAATCTTAGATACAACACCCGCCTCTGAACCTGCCTCTGCTAACAGTTTTTTGGTTTCACGTACATCGTCACCATTCATTGGAAATGACAACGCCACATAATCTGCTTTGGCTTTTGCCGCAGTGACAATATCTTTTTTATCTTTATCGGTCAGTGCATGCGCTGCCAGTCCACCGCCTCGAAGGTTAATGCCTTTCTTGTCAGACAAAACGCCCGCTTGCGTAACGGTGGTATTAATACGATTGCCTTTAATATTTTCTACTTCAAGAACGACTCTGCCATCGTCCAAGAGTAAAACACTGCCAGGCTCGACTTCTTGTGGCAGGGATTTATAGACAATACCAACCGCATTTTGATCACCAGAATCTTCATCCAAATCGGCATCAAGCGCAAACCCATCACCAACTTTAAGATTGATTTTTTTGCCATCTTTAAACGAAGCGATACGAATCTTTGGACCCTGAAGGTCCATCAAAACACCAATGTAAGTTTGATTTGCCTTGGCCCACTCACGCACTGCTTTTACGCGTGAGAGATGCTCTTGTTCACTACCGTGGGAGAAATTAATACGAACTACATTAACGCCCGAATCAAGCACGCGCTCTAAAACGCTTGGTTTATCCGTTGCTGGACCTAGTGTGGCTAATATTTTTGTTCTTCTTGGCAAGTATTACTCCGCTGCTCTTTTTTCTAAAATTGCCACAGCAGGCAATTTTTTCCCTTCTAGGAATTCTAAGAAAGCACCACCACCTGTTGAGATATAGCTTACTTTGTCTTCAATGCCGTATTTATCAACTGCGGCTAAGGTGTCACCACCGCCTGCAATTGAAAATGCATCTGATTCTGCAATGGCTATTGATAAGGTTTTGGTGCCTTCGGCAAATTGGTCAAACTCGAAAACACCCACTGGACCATTCCAAACAATGGTGCCTGCATTTTTCATAATCTCAGCCAACTCTTGAGCTGAGTCTGGACCAATGTCAAAAATCATATCATCATCGTCAACATCACTGGCAGATTTCGTGACAGCGGATGCATCTTCTGAGAATTCTTTACCGCAAACCACATCAGTTGGTACCGGAATCTCACAACTCTCCATTAATGATTTTGCAGTTGGAATCAAATCATTCTCACACAATGACTTGCCTACGTTGTGTCCTTGCGCTGCAATAAAAGTATTGGCAATACCGCCACCCACAACCAACTGGTCAACCACTTTAGAAAGTGACTCTAATACCGTTAATTTAGTTGATACTTTTGAACCACCAACAATTGCCACCATTGGACGGGCTGGGTTGTCTAATGCTCTGCCAAGCGCTTCTAGCTCACCTGATAATAAAGGCCCTGAACAAGCCACAGGGGCAAACTGAGCAACACCATGAGTTGAAGCTTGAGCACGATGTGCTGTACCGAAGGCATCCATGGCAAAAATATCACACAAAGCAGCCATTCTCTTAGAAAGCGCTTCATCATTTTCCATCTCGCCGACATTAAAACGCACATTTTCACAAAGCACGACTTCGCCATTGTTCATGTCAACACCATCCAACCAGTTTTTCTCTAAACGTACGTCTTGACCTAAAAGCTCACTCAAGCGATTAGCCACAGGTTGCAGGGAAAATTCCTCAGCCGGCTCGCCCGCTGTAGGGCGTCCTAAATGTGACATCAACATAACTTTTGCACCTTGTTTCACCGCCAATTCAATGGTTGGTAAGGATGCTTTAATACGTTTGTCACTGGTAACCACGCCGTCTTTAACTGGCACGTTTAAATCTTGACGTACCAAAACTCGCTTACCACTTAAATCTAGATCTGTTAAATTGATAACTGACATGTTGTGTTAACCTCTGTTTATTGATTCTAAAATAACAAACCCAATTTGGGCTTGGTATTAAATTCTTGAATAAAATACGGCCCGTTTTATACGGGCCTTTTTATTTTTTTATGCGATATGCTGAACCAAACGAAGCATATTACAAGTGTAACCATACTCGTTGTCATACCATGACACTAGCTTAACGAATGTGTCATCTAGTGCAATACCAGCGTCTGCATCGAAGATAGATGAGTTACTAATACCGCGGAAATCTGACGATACAACCATATCTTCAGTGTAGCCTAGAGTACCAGCCATCGAACCTTCAGAAGCTTCTTTAATCGCTGCACAAATTTCATCGTATGATGCTGGCTTATCCAACTCACAAGTAAGATCTACTACCGATACGTCAACCGATGGAATACGGAAAGCCATACCCGTTAGCTTGCCATTAAGCTCAGGTAAAACCACACCAACGGCCTTAGCAGCACCTGTTGATGAAGGAATGATGTTTTCAAACACCGCACGACCACCGCGCCAGTCTTTCATTGAAGGACCATCTACTGTCTTTTGTGTTGCAGTTGAGGCATGAACTGTTGTCATCAAACCACGCTTTAAGCCCCAGTTATCGTTAATCACTTTAGCAATTGGTGCCAAGCAGTTAGTCGTACAAGAAGCCGCAGAGATAATTTGCTGACCATCATAAGTTTCGTGGTTAACGCCATATACAAACATTGGCGTACCATCTTTAGAAGGCGCTGATTGAACAACTTTCTTTGCACCAGCATCAATGTGTGCTTGACAAGATTCTTCAGTTAGGAAGAAGCCTGTACAATCAATTGCAACGTCTACATCAATATCGCCCCACTTAAGATCTGCAGGGTTGCGCTCAGCTGAAAGACGGATCTTTTTGCCATCAATTACAAAGTTGTCACCTTCAACTGTCACATCGCCATCAAAACGACCGTGTGCTGTGTCATACTTAAGCATGTATGCTAAGTAGTCATTGTCTAATAAATCATTAATACCAACCACTTCTAATTCTGGAAAGTCTTTAGAAATCGCACGAAATACCATACGACCAATACGACCAAAACCATTAATACCTACTCTTACTGCCATTTTTCTTACTCCTATTTTTTATTAACCAATAACTGATTTAGCAGTAGCAACAACGTTGTCTACCGTAAAACCAAACTCTTTAAATAAATCACCTGCTGGTGCAGATTCACCGAACGACTTCATGCAAACAATGCCACCGTCCATACCAACGTACTTATACCAAGACTGATCTACGCCCGCTTCAATAGCAACGCGCTTAGTACCTGGTGTTAGCACTGAATTTCTATAAGCTTCGTCTTGTGCATCAAACGCTTCACAACTCGGCATTGATACCACACGCACATTTTCTTCCATGGCTTCTGCTGCTTCAACCGCTAGACCCACTTCAGATCCTGTGGCAATAAAGATAATATCTGCATCACCGTCACAATCTTTCAAAATATAGCCACCTTTTTCAATGTTGGCCACTTGTTCTGATGTTCTTTCCATTGGTGTTAAATTTTGACGCGAGAACACCAATGCTGTCGGTGCATTAGAACGCATCAACGCCATCTTCCACGCTACTGCAGATTCAACGGCATCACATGCACGCCATGTTTGGAAATTCGGAATCACACGCATGGTTGCCAACTGCTCAACTGGTTGGTGCGTTGGACCATCTTCACCCAAGCCAATTGAGTCGTGCGTGTAAACATAGATTGAACCAATCTTCATCAATGCTGACATTCTCAGTGCATTACGCATGAATTCCATAAACATAAAGAATGTACCGCTATAGGCTTTAAAACCACCATGAAGCACCATGCCGTTTACCATATGCGCCATACCAAATTCACGTACACCCCATGAAACGTAGTTACCATTAGCATTATCAGGTGTTACTTTTACAGTGCCAGACCAGTTGGTTAGGTTAGAACCGGTTAAGTCCGCAGAGCCACCAAACAGCTCAGGAACAATTGGGCCAATTGCTTCAATGGCTTTTTGTGAAGCTTGACGAGACGCAAGACTTGGCATCTCTTCTTGTGTCTTAGCAATGTATTTGTCCATTTCAGCTTCAAAATTCGCGGGTAGGTCGCCAGCCATGCGACGCTCAAATTCTGCTGCCTCTGTTGGGTAAGCTGAACGATACGCTTCAAACTTATCATTCCATGCAGATTCATCATTAGAACCTTGGTCTTTATGATCCCAACCTGCATAAATATCAGCAGGAATATCAAATGGTGCTGAATCCCAACCTAACTCTTTACGAGTTGCTTCAATTTCCTCTTCACCAAGTGGCGCACCATGACAATCGTGCGAACCACATAAGTTTGGTGCACCATAACCAATGGTTGTTCTTGTACAAATCAATGTTGGCTTATCTGTTTGTGTCTTAGCCGCTTCGATTGCAGCACTCACTGCATCTGAGTCATGACCATCAACATCGCGAATCACATGCCATCCGTAAGATTCAAAACGACCCGCTGGATCTTTTTCCATCCAGTCTGAAATATGACCGTCAATTGAAATATCATTGTCGTCCCAAAATGCTGTTAATTTACCAAGGCCTAAAGTACCTGCCATGGCGCAAGATTCATGAGACAAACCTTCCATCAAACAACCATCGCCCATAAATACCCATGTGCGGTGATCAACAATATCGTGCCCATCTTTATTAAATTGTGCTGCCAAAGTACGCTCAGCAATTGCCATGCCGACTGCGTTAGTAATACCTTGACCTAGCGGACCCGTGGTTGTTTCAATACCATCAGCATAGCCATACTCAGGGTGTCCAGCAGTTTTAGCATGTAATTGACGAAAATCTTTAATATCGTCCATGCTTAATTCAAATCCAGTTAAATGAAGTAATGAATAAATTAACATAGAGCCATGGCCGTTTGACAATACGAAACGATCACGATCTGCCCACTTTGCATTATTGGGGTTGTATTTCATGTGATCATTCCAAAGTACTTCGGCAATGTCTGCCATGCCCATTGGGGCACCTGGATGACCTGAATTCGCCTTTTGGACTGCATCCATGCTCAATGCACGAATTGCGTTAGCTAAATCTCTGCGTGATGGCATATAGAATTCCTCTGAACAAAAACCAATAAATTATACATAAATTAGCAACTCTTTCAAGTTGACTATATTTGAGATTTGTTACAAAACAATAATTAAGGTTGGTGTTTTGTTGTGATTAAAAAAGCTGAATTTTTTCTTCAACTTTGAGGCCGTCTAAGGCTTGTTTAGCTTGCTGTGCAATATCTGGGTCCATATTGTCATAAGCTTTTTTTAACCAGTAACGAGCTTTAGTAAAGCTTTTTCCAACGCCGTCTGCATTAAGATACATAATGCCTAGATGATACTGTGCACCGGGCACCCCTTGAATAGCAACTTTGTTAAAACGTCGAGCTGCTTCTTCACGGTCTTTGGGAACGCCTACGCCTTTGTAATACAACATCCCTATATTATAAGCAGCGCCCCAGTGCCCTTGTTCCGAAGCTTTGCACCACCAGTCGATGGCCTGTTCATAATCTTGCTCAACGCCATAGCCGTTTTCATACATCACACCTAAATTATATTGGGCTCTGGAATGTGATTGTTCAGCAGCTTTTATAAAGTATTGGCGAGCTTTGCTATAGTTTTGTCCTATACCCACGCCGTGGTAATACATATCACCTAAATCAGCTTGTGCAAAGGCATTACCATTATCTGCTTCAAGCTTGTATTCTTTATAAGTGGTTTCATAATCACCTTCTAGAAAGGCTTGAAAACCTTTCGCGTAATCCGCCTGCGCCGGCAGGGAAACAAAAAAGAATACGCTGATCAGTGCAAAGTACATAGCGCTATTTTATAGAATAATTTAGTAGAATGCTCGGGTATTTGGTTTTTGGGGAGCACTATGTCTAACGAAATAAATA
>CAZYIW010000037.1:9937-11304 GCA_964647705.1 uncultured Piscirickettsiaceae bacterium | reverse complement strand
ATATTAGAAGTCAATGATATTCTAATGTTTTTTTAAAAAGATGATAAAAAAGCCAGCCCGAAGGCTGACTTTTACGTTTTTTATAACTAAGAGTAATTAGTTTGAACCGGCATAATTACCTGTGTTATCAGCATGTCCTGATGCTTGACCATCAGCATAGCCTTTAGCATAAGCATCTGCACGGCCTTTGGCATAACCATCGGCTTGACCTTTGGCATAAGCATCAACTGTGCCTGATCCTGAGGCATCTCCTCTACCAGAGCCAGTCGCATCCGCTGAGCCTGAAGATTTATTATCGACTTTATTCTTGGTATTAAAGCTGGTACCGAAATCTGTATCGTTTAACCAATTGTTGGCATTATTAAATGGCCCCCAGTTTGAACCTCCGGTAAATGGACCGGCATTCGAACCACCGGTAAATGGACCCCAGTTATTACCACCAGTCATTGGACCCCAGTTATTACCACCAGTCATTGGACCCCAGTTATTGCCGCCTGAGAATGGACCCCAGTTATTGCCGCCTGAGAATGGACCCCAGTTATTACCGCCACCCCATCTATTGTTATCACCCCAACCAGCAAATGCTGAAACTGATGACAAAAGGGCTATCGTAGCAACTGCTTTAGTTACTTTTTTCATACTCTCTCCTTATTTGGATGTAAAAAAATAAGTCAGATAAACACCAACTTACGAGCCATACTACGCTAAGACTTAATATAGTTCAACAGTATTAAAAGATAATAATACTAAGAAATAGATTCAATCATGGCATCGCCAAATTCAGAACAAGACAATAATGTGGCGCCGTCCATTAGACGTTCTAAATCATAGGTTACGGTTTTATTTTGAATGGTTTTAGACATGGCTTCAATAATCATGTCTGCCGCTTCGGTCCAACCCATGTGTCTTAACATCATCTCAGCAGATAAAATCATTGAACCTGGGTTTACTTTGTCTTGCCCTGCGTATTTGGGTGCTGTGCCGTGAGTGGCTTCAAATACTGCTGTGGTATCAGACAAATTAGCACCTGGTGCAATACCAATGCCACCGACTTGAGCAGCTAAGGCATCGGAGATATAGTCTCCATTTAGGTTGAGTGTTGCGATAACTGAATATTCATCAGGACGCAGAAGGATTTGCTGAAGAAAGGCATCGGCAATTGAATCTTTAATGGTAATCATCTTGCCAGTATTTGGGTTTTTAAATGCACACCAAGGGCCATTTTCAATTTCGGCTGCACCAAACTCTTCTTTGGCCAATTGATAACCCCAATCTCTAAAGGCACCTTCTGTAAATTTCATGATATTACCCTTATGCACCAAAGTTACAGAATCTTTATCGTTGTCTATGGCGTATTGGATAGCGGC
>CAZYIW010000037.1:0-9837 GCA_964647705.1 uncultured Piscirickettsiaceae bacterium | reverse complement strand
AGGTGCTTTTACAGGTGTCGGCGTACCAGAGAAATACTGTACAGGACGCTGACAAATAAATAAATCAAGATCTTGCCTGATGGCTACATTAAGTGATCGCATACCACCACCAACTGGCGTGGTTAAAGGCCCTTTGATTGTTACTGAATAATCTTTGATTGCATCGAGTGTTTCTTGGGGAAGGTACTCACCATAAATATTATTTGCTTTTTCTCCGGCAAAAATCTCCATCCAATGAATTTGTTTTTTATCGTTGTAGGCTTTTTTAACGATTGTATCAACCACCTTAATCATCACAGGCGTGATGTCTTGTCCTATACCGTCTCCTTCGATGTAGGCCACAATAGGATTGTCGCCGACAACAATACCGTTGTCTTTGTATGAAATTTTATTGCCATCTTTGGGGGCTTTGATGTATTGAGACATAAGTTAGGGGTGTTTAAAATCAAAGTTCATTATTTTAGCATTTTCGCCATTTGAATAGTATTTTTTACGTATTGATATTTGCTTAAAGCCAACTTTTTGATAAAAATTTATGGCCCTATGATTTGATTCTCTGACTTCCAAATACAAGCAATTAACCTCAAGTTTGGTAAGTTTTGAAAAGGTTTTTTTCATTAACAACTGGGCAAAACCTTGTTGTTGATAATTTGGATGTATGGCAAGGTTGAGTAGATCAGCACTGTCGCCTGCCAGATTAAAGAAAGCATAACCAATTAAGCCGTCATCTGCAATTAAGGCTTGGGAATAGCTATTAGGGTTGGCTAAAGTATCTAAAAACTTATTGCTTGACCAAGGATTTTCGTAGCATAATTTTTCAATTGTCAATACAAAATCCAGATCGCGTTTTTGAATGGCCTTAAAGAAAATATTGGTAGGCTTTATTGTCGGTTTCATTGGTGTAGAAATAACCCAATTCATCAAAACGTGATTCTAAATCTTTCGCATTATCTACTTGCAGGCCAATTAACACACGGCCAAAGTCGGCACCGTGGTTACGATAGTGAAACAGCGAAATATTCCAATTTGTGCCCACTTTCTTTAAAAAGTTAAGCAATGCGCCAGGACGCTCTGGAAACTCAAAACGATAGATTACTTCATTATGGGCATTCGCCCTACCACCCACCATATAGCGAATGTGTGTCTTAGCCATAGAATTATCACTCATGTCTACAATATCAAAAGACTGAGAAAGTTTTTCAATTAAAGCTTGTTTTTCTTCTAGGCCTTCGCTCAATGCAACACCAACAAAAATTCTGGCTTCTTTGTCAGGTGCAAAGCGATAATTAAACTCTGTGATTGAATGATTGTCTAGTTGCTCACAAAAACGTAAAAAACTGCCTGGCTTTTCTGGGATGGTTGCTGCAAAAATGGCTTCAATATGCTCACCCAAATCAGCCCGTTCTGCAATATATCGAAGTCGATCAAAGTTGACATTAGCCCCAGAGACGATGGAGACTAAATTTTGCGCCTTTGTTTCATGGGTTTCAACGTATTTTTTTAACCCAGCAGTGGCCAATGCACCTGCAGGCTCTGCGATCGAACGCACATCTTCATAGATATCTTTAATAGCCGCACAGATTTCATCATTAGAAACCAGTACTACCTCATCGACAGTTTCCTTAGCAATCGGGTAGGTTTTTTCACCAATTTGCTTGACTGCAACCCCATCGGCAAAACGTCCAACTTCACTTAACACGGTGCGTTTTCCATCTTTTAATGCCTGATAAAGTGTTGGCGAATCTTCAGGTTCAACGCCAATAATTTTAACTTTTGGATTGTAGTGTTTGATATAACTGGCTACCCCAGCAATCAACCCGCCGCCGCCAACCGGCACAAATACTTTATCAACATTTTTTTGTTGCTGAAGTATTTCTCTGCCAATAGTTGCTTGCCCTGCCATCACCTCTTCATCGTCATACGGATGAATAAAGACAAGATCTTGATCTTTTTCTAATTGTTTAGCATAAGCAAAGGCATCGTCATAGACATCGCCACGCAAGATAACCCTTGCCCCTAACTGTTCAACGGCGTTGACTTTAATCTTTGGGGTAGAAACAGGCATCACAATAAAGGCATCAATGCCAAGTTTTTTAGCAGAAAAGGCAACACCTTGTGCGTGATTACCAGCGCTTGAGGCGACCACACCCTTTTCAGCCTGAGATTTTGTTAGGGCTGAGATTTTCTGATAAGCGCCTCTGAGCTTAAAAGCATGAATCGCTAACTCATCTTCTCGTTTTAGATAAACTTGATTGCCTAGGCGCTTACTTAAATCATGTGCCAACTCAAGTGGTGTGACATCCGCCACATCATAGACTTTTGTATTGTCTGCTAATTCAACTATGGATTTCATAAAGCTCCTGTAAATAGGCCATATTAACAAAGGTATGAGTTGTGGGCTTGCCTTGGATTATCTCAAATGGTTGATCGGGTTCGCCTAGATTATTCAATACCACCATTGCATTCTCAAATCGTTGTGCTTTAGTGTACTCATTAACCGTTATTAATGTGTGAATTTTAGCATCAGTAGATGAAACAATGCCATTATACGAATCTTCAAAGGCAATGCATTCACTTGGGTCTAGGTTCAGCTTGTCTAAAACATAATGGTAAATATCACTCGCGGGTTTTAGTTTTTCAACCACATTCCCTGCGCCAATAACACTAAACCAATCCAGCGCCTGTTCACCTAGAGTATTGACAATTAACGCCTTAACATTCGCAGGTGTGGTGGTTGTGGCAATGGCTAAGACAATGCCTGCTGCTCTGGCTTCAACAATTAAGCGTTTAACACCGGGCCTTAAGGGTATATTGCCTTGGCTCATCAGTTGCAAATAAATTTTCGTTTTTAACGCATGAATTTGAGCCACAAGATTGTCTAAATCGTCTGCACTAAATTCAGGTTTATGTTGTTTGAGATAATGTTTAATTCGCAGTTGGCCACCGGTGACATCCAATAACTCGTGGTAGAGTTTATCCGACCAATGCCAATCAAATTCAAACTGTTCAAATGCAAGGTTGAATGCCACTCGATGAGCGTCACGCTCGGTGTTGGCTAATGTACCGTCCACATCAAAAATAAGCGCTTTTAATGCCATAATTTGCGTGAAACTAAAATTGTGAATAAATAAGTATTGCTATTTTAAGTTAGTTTCGGTAAAAAGATTATTTTTTATTTCAAAAACTCAGCCATGTCAGAGCCTAATTTTCAAGATATGCCCGATTACAAGCCTGCTAAAGATGAAGAGTTCATGAGCCCGGGACAAATTGAGCATTTCAAAAAGAAATTAACCCTATGGCGAGACCAATTAATACACGACGCAGAGTCTACCATTAACCACATTCAAGAAGATTCAACACAGGTGGCTGATATCAATGACAGAGCTACTTTGGAAGAGGAATTTGCGCTAGAACTTAGAACACGTGATCGTGAAAGAAAACTGATCAATAAGATTGATAAAACCTTGCACTTAATTGAGATGGGTGATTATGGCTATTGCAAAACTTGTGGTGTTGAGATTTCATTAGCACGCCTAGAGGCACGACCAACTGCAGATGAATGTATTGACTGCAAGAGCATTGGTGAGAAGCGCGAAGTCTAATTCTGATTAAAAGTGCTGATAGGATTGACAGTCTTGATCAGACAAGCCCACTATCTTTAGTTTCGATTCTTTGGTGATATTGCCAATTTTGGTCAAGGCGATACCCAATTGTTTTTCAATTACCTTCACTTTTGCAACCCTATCTTGTGCAACGGTAAAACACAACTCGTAATCATCACCGCCCGCCAAAGGCAAACACCAATCTTGAGTTTTTTCAATATATTTGATTAGCTCATTACTCAGAGGTAGCTTATCAATATTGATTTGAGCGCCCAAACCAGACTTGTCTAAAATATGACCTAAGTCCTGCTCCAAACCATCAGATATGTCGATACAGCTATTGGCAACACCGAGTAATTGCTGAGCTAAATCCACCCTGGGTGTTGGAGTATTTAATCTTTTTAAAAGTTGTGCAGAGGGTGTTTCGTTATTTTGTATTTTTTTCCAAGCCAATGCTGCATCACCTAAGGTATTTGACACATAGATAAAATCACCAGACTTTGCACCCGAGCGCAAAAGCGCCTGATCTTTTGGCAATAATCCAGTAGCATTGATACTGATACTGAGCATACCTTTGTTGGTATCGCCACCGACCAAAAGAATATTGAAATCTTGTGCTAAGCCTTTTAGAGAAGAAGAAAACTCCTCTAACCAATCGTGGTTAATATCAGGCAAAGTGATTGCTAATGTGAAATACCACGGTCTGGCACCCATTGCTGCTAAATCACTTAAGTTAACCGCCAATGCCTTATGTGCAATATCACTTGCTGAGGTGTTTTTTGCGAAATGCACGCCCTCAATAAAGGTGTCAACAGTTGTTACAATACGTGCGTGTCTATCAATATCAATCAGGGCACAATCATCCCCCACACCTTGAGCAATGGATGTATCTTGTGTTTTCCAGTTGAAATACTGCTCAATCAGTCCAAATTCTTTCACTGTGGGTATTTTTCGATCATCTTCTCGCTAATCTCGCCACGTCCAGCATTAAACATTGAACCTGAGCCTAATACTACAGAAACAAGTACTGAAAAGAAAAGTGGCACAGCACTCAACAAACCAAGGATAGAGTCAGTAATATTGGTGCCATCCATACTTTGTGTGCCATCAACAAATAAAAGTGACAATCCATTGATTAAAAAATAAAACACATAGGCACCAATCAATAAACGATAACGATTGAGTGACAATTGCCAATGTAGATAAATTAACTGAGCATCTCTTGTCTTGGCTTTTTTGGTGCGAAAAAAAGTAAAAACAATAATCAAGCAAGACACACCAATAGAAAGTGGCACTGCCTCACTCATGGTAAAGCCAAACATTTTTATCAGTGATAAAGTCAGAAACAGATGAACAATTACCGTATTAACAGTAAAGAGTTCGTGGGGTATTTTAGCTCTCCTACGGAGCGTAGCATCGGTTTCAAGGGTAATCATAGTGCCCTTTATACCATAACTACATATAGGCGTTTTCCTTCTGTGAATGATCAGTCACATCTAGTACAGCTTTGATTTCTGGGTATCGAGATTTTAGTTGCGCTTCTACGCCATTTTTCAAAGTTAGATTAACAGAAGAGCAACCCTGACAACCCCCACCAAAATTAAGCACTACTTCCATGTCCTTGGTGATTTCGACCAATTCTACAAAACCGCCATGAGATGCCAATTGAGGCGTTACTTCTGTGGCAATGGTGTATTTAATCTTCTCTTCTAATGGTGCGTCTTCATTGGGTGCTTCACCTTTGGCATTGGGCGCGGTGATGGTAAGCTTTGTACCGGCGCCTTCGTCTTTAAGTGCCACTTCAGAATCTTTCAGATAATCGAAGTTTGCCTCGTCAATATAGGCGTTGAATCCTGTGTATTCAAACTTTTGATAAGTTTTGTCTAAATCTCTTGGAAAGCAGAAATTAAAAGTAACTGCTGCTAATGGCGTACCAGCTTTTTCGATGTCAACCCTAAGGCCTAAATCTTTTTCATCTTGTTGTTTAAATAAATCAGCCACATATACTTCGGCTTCATCGGTGATGGTAAACATAATTATTCCTTTGCAAAGACAATATTATCAATGAGTCTTGTTGAACCTAAAAACACAGCACATAATACCGCAATATTTGTTGTATTATCAGTGATTTGCTTAAGGGTATTTGCATCAAGAATCTCTAAGTAATCCAGCTTAAAATCTTGCCTGAGGTTATGTTTGGCCTGTGTCGCTACCGTTGTAATTGATTCGGATAGTTGAATAGATTTTTTCATTTGTTGCAAGGTTTGATAAACCCTTGGTGCGATTTGTCTTTCTTGTTTTGATAAATATTGGTTACGAGTGCTCATAGCCAAGCCATCTGCCTCTCTGACTATTGGCGCTGAGATAATGGCAATATCCATCTGATAACGCTCAACCATGTCTTTGATAATCATCAGTTGTTGATAATCTTTTTCACCAAAAACTGCCACATTGGGTTTCACGATCTCAAATAAACGCTTGACCACCTGCACCACACCCTGAAAATGCCCTGGGCGCGAAGCACCGCAAAGAAGATTGGCAATCTCACTCACCTCAACATTGGTCTGATAACCTTTTGGATAAATCTCATTAATGCTGGGAGTGAATATAACATTCACTCCCCTCTCTTCTAATAAATATTTGTCGTTTGCCAAAGTGTTGGGGTATTTGTCAAAATCTTCATTTTTACCAAACTGGGTTGGATTAACAAAAATACTTACGACAACAATATCGGCTTTCTTTTTGGCAATATCAACCAATGACAAATGCCCTTGATGAAGGCCACCCATGGTCGGCACAAAAGCAATGGTTTTTTTCAGATTTTGAAAAATCTTTATTTGCTCTGCTAATTTAATAACAGAACTAATAACTGTGCTCATCAGCAGGGTAAGTTTGATTTTTAACCTCAGCTATATAGGCCTTAACAGCGCATTCAATCGACTCACAACCAGTTAAAAAGTTTTTTACAAATTTAGGCAGATAGCCTGTATTGACACCTAACATATCATAACACACCAAAATTTGTCCGTCACAATCCACGCCCGCACCAATACCAATGGTAGGCACATCAATGGCTTGTGTAATACGCCTGCCTAATGCGCTTGGAATACACTCTAATAAAACAATATCTACACCCCATTGTGTTATTTTTTTGGCATCTGAGAGGATTTTATTGGCACTGTCTTCGTCTCTACCTTGTACCTTGTATCCGCCAATCTTTTTTACAGATTGTGGTTGCAGACCTAAATGTGCACAAACAGGGATTTTATTTTTTTGCAAAACTTTGAATATACCCTCATGTTCTACACCGCCTTCAAATTTAACCATCGTTGCGCCTGCTTCAATCAATCTCTGGGCATTTAATAGTGCTTGGACGGGGTTTTCATAACTCTTATAGGGCATATCAGATATTACCAAAGCATTTTCCACCCCACGAGCAACATTTTGCGTATGGTAGATCATATCTTGCATAGAAACGTCCAAGGTATTTTCACCCCCTTGAATAACATTACCAAGAGAATCGCCTATTAAAATAACTTCGATACCGCAATGGTCAAAAACCCTGGCAAAAGAAGCATCATAAGCGGTTAAACAGGTGAATTTTTCGCCTTTTTCCTTAAATGTCTTAAGATCGTCAATATTCATAATTTTATCAAATCAGAGGTATCAATTTTATCAACTAAGTCTTGCAAAGGTCCAAGAATAGGCACTTTTAAATCAGGCTCTAATTCATATAATGGTATCAGCACAAAATGACGATTCATCATCTCAGGATGCGGAATAATCAATTGTTTTGAAGCAACCACTTGCACACCGTATAGGATAATATCCAGATCAATGGTTCGAGCACCCCATTTTTTTTCTCTTACGCGGTGTTGTTGTGTTTCAATATTTTGACAAACATACAATAACTCCAGAGCGGTTAGGTGGGTTTTTACTTTACAAACGGCATTGAGGTAATCCGGTTGCTTGGTTTTATCAATTGGCTTGGATTGGTACAAACTCGATAAACCCACAACCTCAACATCTGTTGTATTATCAAGTGCTATTAAGGCGTCTTTGATTTGTTTTTTTGGGTTGTTTAGGTTTGACCCTAAGCCAATATAAGCTAACAAGTAATTAAAGTTCCGATATGCTCGCCATTGGCCAGCTTGGTTAATACATTCGCTTCTCTACCAGGTGCAATCACAGTTGAAATATTAGATTGTGATGCTGTTTTTGCTGCCAATACCTTGGTATACATACCTCCAGAACCTAACGATCCACCGCCACGCCCTGCCACTTTTTCAAGCTTGTCGTCATCCACTTGGATTTTTTTAATCAATTGTGCATTAGGTTTTTGCCTAGGATCGGCATCATAGACGCCACCTTGATCAGTTAGAATTACAAGCTGATTAGCATTGATTAAATTTGCCAACAGGCCAGCCAAGGTGTCATTATCACCAAATTTAATTTCATCCGTTGCCACGGTATCGTTTTCATTAACAATAGGCACCGTGCCAAAAACCAATAGATTTTCAAGGGTTGAAGAGATGTTTTCGTATCGATCTTCGTTGGTCAGGTTATCATGCGTTAACAGCACCTGTGCTGTGTGAATATCGTGTTTTGCGAAAAGTGATTCATAAGTTTGAATAAGACCCATCTGCCCAACTGCTGCTGCAGCTTGAAGCTGGTGGATGTCGTCAGGGCGACTATGCCAGCCCAGTCTTTTGATGCCCTCAGCAATTGCACCTGAGGAAACTAAAATAACCTCAATGCCTTGTTGATTGAGGTTGACTATTTGCTCTACCCAATCGCTTATGGCAATCTTATCTAAACCTTGGCCATCATTCGTTAGTAATGCCGAACCAATTTTAATTACCCATCTTTGTTTATTCATGACTCTTGTGCATCAAATAATCCGTGTACCAAATCCTTACAACCCAAACCGTTGAGTGCAGAGATGGCAAAAATCTGACCTTGATAATTCGTGCCCTTTCTCCATTGTTTAATTTTGGCATCTCTTTCATCTTTGGCAATCAAATCCATTTTATTAATTGCAACCAATCTGGATTTTTGCGCCAATTCTTGGTCGTATTTTGCCAGTTCTTTTTCAATGATTAGATAATTATGCACAGGATCAGAACCATCCTGAGGCAAAATATCCACCACATGAAGAAGTGTCTTAGTGCGTGAGAGGTGTCTTAAAAATTCAAAACCCAAGCCCACCCCTTCGCTGGCATCCTCAATTAAGCCAGGAATATCAGCCATAACCAAATGCTTGTCGTATAAAGAAACCACCCCCAAAGATGGATGTAAAGTGGTAAATGGATAGTCTGCCACCTTGGGTCTGGCGCTCGATATTTGACGAATTAGGCTGGATTTACCGGCATTGGGCATGCCTAAAAGACCGATATCGGCCATAACCGAAAGCTCCAGTCCAATTTCTCTGGCCTCACCCATGCTGCCGGGTGTTGTTTTTCTTGGCGCTCTATTGACACTGGATTTGAAACGTGCATTACCCAAGCCATGAAAGCCACCTTTGGCAACCAAAACTTTTTGTTCGTGTTGAGTAATTTCACCGATTAATTCATCGGTTTCCAAATCAAATATTTTTGTACCTAAAGGCATATCTACCGTTAAGTCCTCAGCAGATTTCCCACGTTTATTCTGCCCTTCCCCTGGCTGGCCATTTTTAGCTCGATAGAGACGATTGTATCTAAATTCACTCAGTGTATTTAAACTTTCACTGCCTTGAAAATAAACACTGCCACCGTCACCGCCGTCACCGCCGTCAGGCCCTCCATCAGGTATATATTTTTCCCTACGGAAACTCAAACATCCACTACCGCCCTTACCTGCTTCAACGCGAATGCTGGCTGAATCAACAAATTTCATAACAACTCGGGGAAATGGCTAAAATACAATGAAATGAATTATACCATTCATCCATGAATCGAACTTTATACAGCATCCTATCCTATTTGCTATTGCCAGCGATGCTAGGTAGACTTTGGATTAAAGGTTTTAAAAACCCAGATTATCGAAAAAGAATCGGTGAAAGACTGGGCTTTATCGCTAAATCTTCTACTCCTAGTATATGGCTACATTGTGTTTCGGTGGGTGAGTTTCGCGCCGCTATACCGCTGATTGATCAATTAATAAAAAATTACCCCAAACACCGTATTATGGTGACCACCACTACGCCCACTGGCTCAGCTGAAGTGAAGAAACATTATCAAAATAGGCTTCTGCA
>CAZYIW010000036.1:2351-11693 GCA_964647705.1 uncultured Piscirickettsiaceae bacterium | reverse complement strand
TTGTCTGCATTACAAGCCTTGGGCTTCAAACCCAAAGAAGCACAAAAAATGCTCTCCACTGTTGAAGGAGAGAATTTATCAACTGAACAACTGATTCGTCTGGCGCTCCAAAACAAATAATATTTGTACGGTTAATTGACAGTGTGAAAAAAATCTGTTGGTTATAATCAAACCATGCTGAGAATTTTATTTGGTTTTTTTATCCTATTGCCTACACTGATCATGGCTCATCCGAAGGAGGCTTTGCAAAAGGCTTATCTTGACAAAGGAGAAAACTACACACCAAGAACACATCATTTAAACGCAGATGGTCGTGCTACGTTTATCAACCACTTGATCTTAGAACAATCGCCTTATCTGGTGCAACATGCACACAATCCAATCAACTGGTATTCGTGGTCTGACGAAGCCTTCGATAAAGCCAAAAAAGAAAATAAATTGATTTTTCTCTCAATTGGCTATGCCACTTGCCACTGGTGTCATGTGATGGAAGAGGAAAGTTTTGACAATCTAGAAGTGGCAAAACTGATGAACAAACACTTTATTGCCATCAAAGTTGATCGAGAGGTTCAGCCTGATGTGGATGCCACTTTCATGAATATTTCTCGATTAACTACTGGTGGGGGTGGTTGGCCACTGAATGTATTTTTAACTCCTGATGGTCGTGCTTTTTTAACCGATACTTACATTGACAAGGAACGCTTGACTTCAGTTATCCCGCAACTGGGTCAATTATGGCTCAATGAAAGTGAACGCATTTTAAGCTTAGCCAATCAAAACCAAAGCATGGTTGAGACAATACAAAATGCTCAAAAACAATTGAAAGCTGTTGCCTTGGACCAGCCAACCATTGAGAAAACCACACAAAGTATTTTGGCAGACTTTGATGAAATTCAAGGCGGTTTGGGTCAAGCGCCAAAGTTCCCACAGGAAAGTTTGTTGTTGTTTTTACTTGATGAACAAAGACGTAATCCATCAAATGAAAAACTCACAGCCATTATCACTACTTTGGATGCGATGGCTACCGGCGGCTTTTATGATGTGATTGGTGGCGGATTCCATCGTTATTCGGTTGACAACGCCTGGATGGTGCCACATTTTGAAAAAATGCTCTACAATCAGGCTCAATTATCTTTGGTTTACACGCGTGCCTATGCATTAACTCGTAAGCCTTTATACAAAAGAATTGCACAACAGACTCTTGACTATACACTCAGAGAAATGCAGGATCAATATGGCGGATTTCATTCCGCAACTGATGCAGATTCTGAAGGTGAAGAAGGCACATTTTTTACTTGGACAAAAGATGAGCTTAAGTCAATATTGACCGATGCCCAATTTCAACGAGCCAAACGCTGGTTCGACTTATCCAAACACACGGAATTTGAAGACAAAAATGTGATTCGATTTTTTGATATTACACAGCTTCAACCCGAACATTACATCCAGGTTGATCAGCTAATAGATGCAATCTATGACCAAAGACTAAAACGCATACCGCCTCTGACCGATGATAAGGTGCTCCTGTCTTGGAATGCACTCATGATTCCAAGTTTTATTGAAGCCGGGCAAGCTTTTAATAACTCCAAATACATTGATGCAGGGGTTGCCCTAGCACAGTATTTATTTGATCAATTTTACAAAGATGGTAGTCTTTATCGAGTCAGTATTAATCAAAAAATATCAACGCCTGCGTTATTTGAAGATTATGCCTACTTCACCCATGCCCTTATTAGCGTTTTTGACCAAACTCAAGACTCTATCTGGTTAGATCGTGCTGAAACATTGGTGCGAAAAATGAACCAAAATTTCTGGGACAGTGAATATTTTGGCTATCACATGAATACTGGGAAGAAAAATCTCAATTCAAGTATTAAGCAAATTTTTGATGATGCTCTGCCTTCTACCAATGGCATTGCCTATCAAGTTTTAGTCAAGCTGTTTCAACGAACTGGTGACACGGCCTATCAAATACAAGCCGGACAACTCATAGGTGCTTATTCTAGTTTAATTAAGAAAGATCCATACAGTTACGTCTCATTTGTGCAAGGCTTTAATAGTCTGACTAATAATGAATCGTCAAACGTTCAATACGCTTATGATGGTCGTGTAAGAATTCAAACCCATTGGCATGATGGCAGGCATTTAACCGTGCAAATTAACCTAAAACCAGGTTGGCATATCAATGCACACAAAACATTACAAGGTTCACTGATTGCCACGCAGCTAATCAACAATAATCCGGATATTTTTTCGCTCTCAAACATTCAATATCCACGCGGTATGATTAAAAAATTAACTTTTTCAGATGAGTCAATTGCAATTTATGAAAATCAGATTGATATCTCCGCTTCCCTTGAAAAAAACACCCAAGCAATTGCTACTGCCCAACTCACACTTAAAATACAAGCCTGTAGTGATAAGGTGTGTCTAGCACCAACCAGTGTAGGTCTTAACCCTTGAGAGAAAATCTTTTTTGTATCCAATTAATAAATTGAAAATTCATTAGATACAAGTTTGGCAAAAGAATCAGAGTCATTAAGGTACCAAAGAGTAATCCATACCCCAAAGAAAGTGCCATGGGTTGCAATATAAAGTCCGTACCACCAATCCCATAGGCAAGTGGCAAAACACCTGCTAAGGTTGTTAGTGTGGTTAATAATACAGCCCTTAGTCTATCCTTAGTACCTTCAACAATCCATACTTTAGGATCTACATTCTGATTCTCAGGCTTGCGTTTTAGGTAATTAAGATGCGACACCAAAACCAATGAGTCGTTAACAATCACACCCACTAAGGCCAGCGTACCAAGCATGGCAAAGAAGCTAAGCACATCCCCATGTAAAAAGAAAGCCCAAACCACACCAATGATCGAAAATGGAATGGCGAATAGAATCAAAATTGGCTGAGTAAAGGAGTTAAAAAGCAGTACTAACAAAATATAGATGGCGAAAATTGACAGCAAAAATGCTTCTTTAAAGTCTGCCATAGAGTCATTTGTCTCTTTTGCACCGCCTTCGCTGATGGCCCTAACTTTTGGAAAGTTTTGATCTAAATTCAACTCACTCAATGCCAAATCCATTGCCTCTGTACTGGTAAGGATTTCATCATCCACCCCAGCGCTAATTTTTGTTGCCCTTTGTCCGTTGTAATGGTTAAGATCTGGTTCGCCGATGAGCATTTGAACAGAAGAAAACTCTGAAAGTGGAATCGGTTTTCCATTTTTATTCGAGACCTTAACGTTTCGAATAAAATCTTCAGAATTATTCAACGACCCTATATAGACTCTAAAACTAATATCGTTTTGTCCTTTTCTAATATCCGTTGCATCAATACCTTGAAAAGCTGCTCTCAAATATTGTTTGACGCTAGAAAAATCCACACCGAGTCTGGCCATTTTTTCAAAATCTATCTTGACCTCTACTCTTTCTTTTCCAGGGTCGTCATCCCTTTCGATATCATCAAGCCCCTCAATATCTTTTAAAATCTTCTCAAGCGCATCTGAGGCTAATTTACGAGCGGTATTATCTGCACTGATAAGATTAATCTCAATATCTTCCCCTTGTGGTGGTCCTGGCCTTCTGCCACTAAATCTTAGCTTTTCAAGCCCTTGGATTTGCTTGGCTTTTTGGTTTAATTGTTTAATAGTAGTTTGCACGTCTTGCTGTCTATCTGCAGGCGGTATGAGTTCGATTGTATACCGTGCCTTATAAGCAAAATATTGACCCACTTGTGTGGTTAAAGAAACCATATCCTCGCCCACAACCTGTTCAATCATTTTGTCAACTTCATCGGCTTTTCTTGCTGTGTTTTCAACTGAGCTTCCCTGTTGCATATTCATACGACCAATAACGGTTTCAACACCAATCTCAGGAAACAAAACAAATTTCATATTCTCTTTTGCAAACCATAAAGTGGCCAATAAAACCAAAGTAAAAAAACCGACTACAAGATAACGCCAGTTGAGCAACTTATTAATGATTAGGACAAAGCGCTTTTCTACTGCAATAAACCAATTTTTCGACTTGCTGGTTTCTTTCGCATGAGCAAGATGCGCTGGCAGTGCAATTGAGCATTCCAAAAATGATAAAGTCAGTGCAAAAATAACAACCAATGGAATCACGTAAATAAATTTGCCCATGGTTCCGCTCATCATAAACATTGCTGAAAACGCAATTATTGTGGTGAGAATGGTGGTTGTGACCGGCAAAATAACGCGCTTAAAACCATTGACAGTAGCCTGATATCGGTCTTGTCCAAGCTGTTTATAGTGATAAATACTTTCTGCCACAATAATAGAATCATCAACCACAATACCTAAAACCAAGATCATTGCAGCCAATGAAACCAAGTTAATTGTCTCGCCATTAATGCCTAATAAAAATACCGCGCCCAGTAAGCTTACAGGAAGGCTCATTGCAACCCAAAAAGCCGTTTTGAAAGTTAGGAATACGCCCAATACAATCAAGACGAAAATCAGACCGACAATACCGTTATTGGTAACGATATCAAGACGATTTCTGACATACCTTGACTTGTCATCAGAAAAAATCATCTCTAATTTATTATCGTATTTTTGATTGATAGATTCTAATTCTTCTTTAACTCTATCAACTGTATCGATCACATCCGCATTGGCTTGTTTTCGTACGCGAATAGTGAATCCTGTTTTGCCATTAACCCTAACAATGGTTTCTTCTTTCTCGCTAGATTCTTGAATAGTGGCAATATCTTTTAGCCTTAGTATTGGCCCATCAAATGTTGACTTTAATACCACATCACCAATCGCATCACTCTGCTGATATTTTGCAAGAACAACAATGTTTTTCTCAAAATTATCAGAATTATTGCTGCCTGCCGTGTAACGGTTATTTTGTTTTTTAATTAAATCAACAACCTTGGGTAGAGACAATTCGTATTGATAAAGCTTTTCTGGGTTAATAACCACTTGAATCTGTCTTTCCCTATAACCATCTTTTACTACCTCGGAAACACCCTCGACCATCTCAAGTGATTCGGCTATATCATCGGTAATATCTCTAATCTGATCATAATTAAAAGCACTTGAACCAAGGGATATCTTTAAGATGCTGGTTCGACTGGTTTTTCTATCAGTTACCCTTGGACGCTGGTCAACCTCTTCAGGAAACGAACTGATGCTGTTGACAGCATTTCTAATTTCCTGCTTAACTTCGCTCGCATCATCAGCATCTTGAGAAAGTTTAATTTCAATTCGGGTTCTGCCTTCTCTGGATTGAGAAGTGTAAGTATCAATACCTGAGATATTACTTAATTCATCCTCAATAGGATTGGTCAGGTTTTGTTCAATATCCTCTGGTGAGGCATTGAGCATAGAGCCAAAAATATTAACCACTTCAAAATCCACAGCAGGAAACTGATCTCGTTGAATATTTTTAAGCGCTAATAGGCCTAGCACAATAAAGCCCAAGGTAAATACCAAGGCTAATTTTTTCTGTCTAACTAAAAAGTTAAGGAAACTGTTCATTTGACCGACAGTATACCAATTTCAAATCATTAACTTTTTGATTTATTGCGGGATCTTTTCCGTTCGTTCTCTGTCAATAAACGCTTTCTAATGCGAATGTTATTTGGTGTGACCTCTACCAATTCATCATCGTCGATAAATTCTAACGCTTGCTCCAAATCCAGCTTGATAGGCGGTGTTAATACCACCGCATCATCACTACCTGAAGCACGAACATTAGTAAGCTGCTTACCTTTTAATACGTTGATCACCAAATCGTTATCGCGAGAATGAATACCAACAACCATGCCTTCATAGACATCGGTACCATGTTCGATAAAGAATTTACCCGATTTTTGCAAATTAAAAATGGCATAAGCAACCGCACTGCCCTGATTCATTGAGATTAAAGAACCATTGATTCTTTGGCCGATTTCTCCCTCTTTTTTAGGTTTGTAATCTTCAAAAGTTGAGTACATTAACCCCGTGCCTGTGGTGGCAGTTAAAAACTCAGTTCTAAAACCTATCAAACCACGTGCTGGAATAGAAAAATCCAACTTCACGCGCCCCTTTCCATCAGGCAGCATGTTTCTAAGCTCGGCCTTACGCTGGCCCAATTTTTCCATTACTGTTCCTTGGTGTGTCTCCTCCACATCAATAATCAGCTCTTCAAAGGGTTCGCATACCACACCGTCAATTTCTCTTAAAATGACTTGTGGTCTGCCCACAGATAATTCGAATCCTTCTCTGCGCATGGTCTCAATTAAAACCGACAAGTGTAATTCTCCTCGTCCTGACACCAAAAATTCATTGGGATCTTGAGTATCCTCGACTCGAAGGGCGACATTGTAAATCAACTCTTTATCAAGTCGATCACGAATATTTCTAGAAGTGATATATTTGCCATCAAGCCCTGCAAAAGGCGAGTCATTAACACGAAAAGCCATTGAAACCGTTGGTTCATCGACACTCAGTGGGGTCATTGCCTCAATTTGTGCTGGATCGCACAAAGTGTCAGATATTGAGATACCTTCAATACCAGTGAGTGCAACAATATCACCAGCGTGTGCCTCATCAACCTCAATCCTCTCAAGTCCCATAAAGCTCATGACTTGGCCAATTTTGACGTTTTGCTGCTTACCATCGGCTTTGATGAGTGTGGCTTGCATATTGCGCTTAACACTGCCTCGCGCAATTCTTCCAATACCTATCGCGCCAACAAATGATGAATAATCCAGTGCGGTGATTTGCATCTGTAATAAACCTTGCGTATCTACCTTAGGTGCGGGTACTTTCTCAACAATGGTCTCAAACATGGGTGTCATATCACCCGATCGGGCATTGTCGTCTATGGATGCATAGCCATTGATACTCGAAGCATAAATCACTGGAAAATCCAACTGTTCGTCAGTGGCACCAAGCTGATCAAACAAATCAAATACCTGGTCAATAACCCAATCAGGCCGTGCTGCATCTTTGTCAATTTTATTGATGACAACAATCGGGTTAAGACCTTGTGCAAAAGCTTTTTGAGTAACAAATCGCGTTTGTGGCATTGGCCCTTCTTGCGCATCTACTAATAAAAGTACACTGTCAACCATTGATAGTACACGCTCCACTTCTCCACCGAAGTCTGCGTGTCCCGGGGTGTCAACAATATTAATACGATACTCACCCCAACGAATGGCTGTGTTTTTACTGCTAATGGTAATACCGCGCTCTTTTTCTAGATCGTTTGAGTCCATCATTCGATCAGTAGATTCAAAACGCTCGTCAAAAGTTTGTGATTGCTCTAGAAGTTTGTCCACTAAAGTGGTTTTTCCGTGGTCGACATGCGCAATAATGGCAATATTTCTAAGCTTGGTGTCCATTTTCAAGTTGGGAATAAGAAAAGCTTGCTATTATCCCGTAAAATGGCTTGCAATATTATCAATTACTGATATGGCAAAAAAAAGCTCTTCAAAGCGCTGGATGCATGAACATTTAAGCGACGAATTTGTAAAAAAAGCACAAACCGAGGGCTATCGTTCTCGTGCTGTTTATAAATTATTAGAAATTATTGAAAAAGACAAATTCATCAAACCCGGGCAAACAGTGCTCGATTTAGGAGCAGCACCGGGTGGCTGGAGCCAAGTTGCACAAAAAATGGTGGGCAAATCGGGTCAAGTTATTGCCAGTGATATATTGGCTATCAAACCCATTAATGGCGTTGATTTTTTGCAAGGTGACTTCACCCAAGATTCGGTCTATGAACAATTATTATCAATGACAAAAAATCAAAAAATCGATGTTGTTTTATCGGATATGGCACCGAATATGAGCGGGCAATTATCAGTCGATATTCCCAAATCTCTATATTTATGTGAATTGGCATTGGACATGGCCATCAAAACACTCTCTCCCAAGGGATATTTTTTCATCAAAGTCTTTCAAGGTGCTGGTTTTGACGATTTTGTCAAAACTTGTCGAGAGACGTTTGTCAAAGTCAGTATTCGCAAACCTAAGGCTTCTAGAGCTCGTTCTAAAGAAGTTTATCTTTTGGCCAATAGTTTAAAATAACTCTGCTATGAACAGTTTTGATGATATTCGCGCATTGATAAAGTCGGATTTAGATAAAACCGACCAAGTGTTGGTTGATCGTTTGAGCTCTGATGTGGCTTTGATTAATCAAATGAGTGGCTATATCATTGGTGCTGGTGGTAAACGCTTGCGCCCACTACTGTTGTTGCTTTGTGCACGTGCAACAGGCTATCAAGGCCATCACCATCATCTCATGGCTGTGGTGATTGAGCTGATCCATACGGCAACCTTACTGCATGACGACATTGTTGATGAATCTTCCAAGCGCCGAGGCCAAGACACGGCCAACGAAGTTTGGGGTAATGCACCCAGTGTTTTGGTGGGTGATTTTCTCTACTCTCGATCTTTTGAAATGATGGTGGAGCCCAACTCCATGGAGATTATGAAAATCTTATCCAAAACCACCAACGAGATTGCCCAAGGAGAGGTTCAGCAACTGCTGAATTGCCAAAATGCAGATTTAACAGAAAAAGAATATTATCAGGTCATCAAACGTAAAACCGCCTGCCTCTTTCAAGCTGCAGCACAAATTGGTGCAATACTCTCAGGAGTAGATAAAACTCAGCAACAAGCACTTAGTGATTATGGCCTGCACTTGGGCAATGCGTTTCAAATTATCGACGATGTGCTTGATTATGAGTCTGACGCCAAGACACTTGGCAAAGAAGTGGGAGACGATCTAAACGAAGGCAAAACCACCTTGCCCATGATTTACGCCATTGCCAATACCGATGGTGATAAAAAACACTTGCTTAAAGAGGCTATTAATAATGCTGATAGCTCTCAAATTGAAGATATCTTGGACATTCTAAATTCAGTGAATGCCTTTGAATATACGCGTCAAAAAGCAAAAGATGAATCTGATTTTGCCAAAGCCGCACTCCAACAACTTCCAGATTCTGAATACAAAAAAGCATTATTGCTTTTGTCTGAGCTGTCTTTAAAGCGTAAATCATAGTGCTCTCTGAGACACTGAAGTCGCAAATACGCCAATCTCTTGAGGCTTTTAAAAAGAGCATGCCGAGTTTTGCGCTAAGGCCAACACAAAATAAAATGATTGCCGAGGTTTCTAAAACCTTGTCAGGCGACTATCCAAACACTAACCCAATTTTGTGTGTTGAAGCGCCTACTGGTACAGGTAAAACCTTGGCTTATCTACTCAGCGCCATTCCCATTGCCAAAGCCAGAGATAAAAAACTCATTGTCTCTAGTGCCAATGTAGCCCTGCAAGAACAACTACTCAATAAAGACATTCTTGAAGTGGAAAAACACACCTC
>CAZYIW010000036.1:0-2251 GCA_964647705.1 uncultured Piscirickettsiaceae bacterium | reverse complement strand
TGTGCTTTTTTCAAAGCCAGAAAAAACATCAATAATGCCGATGTGCTTATCACCAATCACGATTTGGTACTGGCTGATCTGTCAACAGGCAATAGCATTTTGCCCAAAGTAGAAGATGCTATTTTTATCTTTGATGAGGCGCACCATCTAAACCGAAAAGCTTTGTCTCATTTTTCACTCTCCAGTAGTACTGAACACATCAAAACTACTGTTAGAAAAGCATTAGGAACGCTTGAGCAGGTTTGCAAGGTTTTGCAAAAACCAGTGCCTGAGATGGATATTAAAGCCATTGATGAGGCAACTAATTTTCTAATCCAAGCACTTAAAAAGCTTGACTATGATGAAGACATTCATCTATTTGAACAAGGTGTTGTTGGCCAGTCCATACTTGAATTATTTAAAAATTTATCCACTGACATACAAAAAATTACCAGTGATTTTGACAACATACACCAGTCTTGGTTTGAGGCACTAAAGTCTAAATCCCTAGATAAAAACCTATCAGACCAACTCACCAATGCCTTGGGCGAGTGTGAGCAACACCTATCAACCATTCAGGGTTTGTTTGTCTCAATACTTAGTGAAAACAAAAAAGATCAAGCGCCCTTCGCTCGTTGGATTGAAAAATCAAAACTGGCGAGTAAAAAAAACAACTATTTATTGCACTCTGCACAGATTGATGTCTCACTCAATCTGGATAAGCTGATTTGGTCAAAGGCATCGGGCGTTATTCTAACCTCTGCCACACTTTCTTCTCTGGGTAGTTTTGAGCGACTTAACCAGCAGTTAGGGCTCACACAAGAGCAAAATCAATATCTTCGACTGCCTTCGGTTTTTGAACTCACTCGCGTTGATTTTATTATTGCAAAAATGCGCTATGCCCCCACGCAAGTTTTTGACCACACCCATGAATTGGCAGAACAGCTTTTGAATAGAATCGATGAAAACGAAGGTTCTTTGGTGTTATTTGCCTCCAATAAACAAATGCAAACTGTGGCTGATTTAATCGAAAATAAAATCGGTTGCTCTTTGTTCGTGCAAGGGGAATATTCAAAAAAACGTATTTTAGAAAAGCACACAGAACTGCGTAACCAAGCGAAAGGGAGTGTGATTTTCGGTTTAGACAGTTTTGCCGAAGGTGTGGATTTAAAAGGCGATAACCTCACGCATGTGCTAATTGCCAAACTTCGCTTTAGCGTACCCACCTCGCCAATTGAAAAAACCACGCAGGATTATCTTCAATCACAAAACCGCAATCCTTTCATGGAAGTGTCCTTGCCCGATGCTTCACTCAAGCTTATCCAAGCTTGTGGTCGCCTGATTCGCAGCGAAACAGACCACGGCAAAATCACCATTTTTGACAATCGCCTCACAGGTAAATTCTACGGCAAACAACTACTCGACGCCCTGCCCGAATACAACATAGTTGTTGAGTAATATTGTCTAAATTCTATTGGTTATTTATACAATATTTAAGAAATTTTATAAATGCGTGTTTTTCAACACTAGAAACGCCAAAAAGCCTTATGCAAAAGCGCCATTAAAGTTAAGATTTCCAATCTGCCTAAGAGCATAGAAAAACTCAATATCCATTTGGCAGGATCACTCACCGAAGCATAGTTAGCGGAAACCTCACCCAAACCAGGTCCTAGGTTATTCATGCTTGCTGCCGTGGCAGAAAAAGCACTGACTTGATCAAGACCTGTAAACATGAGCAAAATCATAATAATCACAAAAGCAATGACGTACAAAGAGAAAAACCCCCACACCGAGACCAACACACCCTCAGACAAGGTTCTTTGGTTGAGCTTAATATTAATATAAGCATTGGGGTGGATAAAATTACGAATCTCTTTCATTGCCAGTTTAAACATCAAAAGCATACGCACAACTTTGATACCACCACCCGTTGACCCTGCACAAGCACCCACAAAACTGGCAAAAATAAGTAATACTGGCAACAGCACTGGCCATTGTGAAAAGTCAGTTGAAACAAAACCCGTGGTCGTGGCAATAGAGACGGTTTGAAATAGACCATGACGAAAAGATTCGGATATAGAATCGTAGTAACCCGATTCAAACAACTTAGAAACTATAACGATGGTGGTGGCAAAAAGCACCAAAAAATAGGCTTTAAATTCCGAGCTTTGCCAATAAGTTAGTAAGTCTTTTTTGCTAAATGCCAAAAAATGTAAAGAGAAATTGATACCTGCCAAAAACATAAAAATAATCGCCACTAGTTCAATGGTGG
>CAZYIW010000035.1:0-12055 GCA_964647705.1 uncultured Piscirickettsiaceae bacterium | reverse complement strand
TAAAAACATAAGTTTTTATCGGCGTATAATTTGGGCAAATTGTTTAATATTCATTTTGCAAATTAATGTCTCTCGACACAATTAAAATCTTTTCTGGCAATGCCAATCCTGAACTCTCAGGTGAAATCATATCTAATCTAGGAATTGCTCAAGGTAAAGCGCTAGTGGGCAAATTCAGCGATGGTGAAACACAAATAGAAATCCTCGAGAATGTACGTGGTGGTGATGCCTTTATCATTCAGCCAACGTGTGGTCCCTCACCTGCAGAAACTTTGATGGAGCTGTTGATTATGGTGGATGCACTGAAGCGTTCATCGGTCTCTCGTTTAACTGCCGTGGTGCCTTATTTTGGTTATTCTAGACAAGATCGCCGCTCACGTTTAACACGTGTGCCAATTACTGCTAAATTAGCCGCAAAGATGATTGAAGCTTCCGGCGTGGATCGTATTCTTACGGTAGATTTACACGCGGATCAAATTCAAGGTTTTTTTAACATCCCTATTGATAATATCTATGCACAGCCCGTCCTTGTAGAAGACATCCTATCCAAAAACTATGGCGATATTGTGGTTGTATCTCCTGATGTGGGTGGTGTGGTACGAGCACGTGCTGCAGCCAAACGACTCAATGATGCTGATTTGGCTATTATTGATAAACGCCGACCAGCGCCGAACATGGTTAAAGTCATGAATGTGATTGGTGATGTTGAGGGCAGAACTTGTGTACTTATCGACGACATGGTCGATACTGCAGGTACCCTTTGCCAAGCTGCTGGCATCTTAAAAGAAAAAGGTGCAAAAAAAGTGGTGGCTTATGCCACTCATGCAGTTCTTTCGGGAAATGCCATTGGCAATATTCAAAGTTCTGAAATTGACGAATTGGTAACCACTAACACCATTCCACTGGCTGGTGCTGCAGTTAAATGCGACAAGATTAGACAATTATCTATTGCGCCTACTATGGCTGAAGTAATCAAACGCATCAGTGAAGAGCAGTCAATTAGCTCTATTTTTTCTGACAAAAATTAATATTTTCAGCTGTCTAACGCCATGAAATTTCAATATAAACTTATGTATAATGCATTCTTTGCTTCGTCAATACTGTATTAATCATTCAAGCTTATGAAATCTACCACTAAAGCACATAAACAAGCATTGCAAACGCTTATTATGAAAGGCAAAGAGCAGGGTTATCTTACCTACGCTGAACTCAATGACCTTTTGCCCGAAGATTTACTCACCACTGAACAAATTGAGCCGATCGTCACTATCCTAGAAGAGCTCGATATTGTGGTTTCCAACGAAGTGCCTGATGCCGATACATTGGTAGTAGAGACAGGTGCTAAAGCACAATCTACCTCCGCTGAAGCAGCCATTGCCGCACTTGCTGCACTGGATTCAGAGTTTGGTAGAACAACCGACCCTGTGCGTATGTATATGCGTGAAATGGGTGTGGTTGATTTGCTTGAACAAGAAGACGAAATTCGTATCGCCAAAGAAATTGAAGCGGGTGTATTTGAGATTATGCAAGCCATTACTCTATACCCTACAATCACTGACTATTTCTTCAGAGCACATACCCGCCTTGAAGAAGGTAAATGTAAGATGACAGACGTCATTATTGGCTATCAAGGAGATGCTGAAGATTTTGAAGCGAAAAAAGCAGCTTTTGATGCAGGTGAGTTTGACGACGATGAAGAATATGAAGAAATGGAGGAAATGGAATACACTGGCCCTGATGAGGCGCAAGTCTATGAACGTTTCGACACTGTTCTACATTGTTCTGAGGGCTACCAAAAAGTCAAAGAGAAATACGGTTTTAGAGACAAAAAAACCATTGAAGCTCGAGAAAAACTCTCTCAAGGTTTATCCGATTTACGTCTAGCGCCAAAACTGGTCAACACCATGATTGAAGTAATCTGTGAACGCGTTGACCAGGTTAAAAAACAAGAAAAAACCATTCAGAAAATTTGTATAAACGCTGGCATGGACAGAGCTCAATTTTTCGAATTATTTACCGATAACGAAACCAATTTTGATTGGCTAAAAAAAGCCAAGCTAGATGACAAAATCATCAAAGCCATTGAAAAGAATAAAGATGAAATTTACTATGCGCAAAAAAATCTTCTTGATTATGAAGAAGATATGCAGCTTACCATCAAGGAACTAAAGACACTGAATAAAAAATATCGTCGTGGAGATCGTCGTGCAAAACAGGCCAAGAGTCAAATGATTGAAGCCAATCTGCGTCTTGTAATCTCTATTGCAAAGAAATACGCTAACCGTGGTCTTCAATTCTTAGATCTGATTCAAGAAGGCAATGTGGGTCTAATGAAAGCAGTTGATAAATTTGAATATCGTCGTGGTTATAAGTTTTCTACGTATGCCACATGGTGGATTCGACAAGCGATTACTCGCTCAATTGCGGATCAAGCTCGCACTATTCGAATCCCAGTACACATGATTGAAACCATCAATAAACTCAATCGTGTGCGTCGTCAATTGTTACAAAAATTTGGTCGTGAAGCCACTCCTGAAGAGCTAGCAATTGAGATGGAGTTGCCAGAATATAAAATTATTAAAATTCTCAAAATTGCCAAAGAACCATTGTCGATGGAAACACCTGTGGGCGACGATGAAGATTCTAACATTGGTGATTTTATTGAGGATACCAACTTGTCTTCTCCAGTAGAAATTACCACAAAAGAAAGCTTAAAAGAAACCACCAGTGACTTGCTGGGCAATCTTTCACCAAGGGAAGCTAAAGTGTTGAAAATGCGTTTTGGTATCGATATGAATACCGATCACACACTAGAGGAAGTGGGTCGTCAATTTGATGTTACACGTGAGCGTATTAGACAAATTGAGGCTAAGGCACTACGTAAACTGAGACACCCTTCTCGTGCGCATAAACTACAAAGCTTTTTAGAATAAACCTTTTTGGGCCTATAGCTCAGTTGGTTAGAGCAGTCGACTCATAATCGATTGGTCCTTGGTTCAAGTCCAAGTAGGCCCACCAAAATTAGCGCTTCCATTTATTCTTTCCTGTGTTTGCCCTCATATGAGCACGAACACTTTACCATTAAGCGGTTATATTTTTTCAAAAAAGGTATGATAAGCCTGCTATGTTTGAAATATTAATACCCAAGCTCGTTGTTCTAACCACGCAAGTCGGTAATGAGATTTTGCGATACTACAAAACCGATATGCAAGTTGAGGGTAAATCAGATGGCACACCTTTGACCATTGCCGATGAAACTGCGCATCAGATGATTGTCGAAGAATTACAAAAGCTAACACCGGGCACACCGATTCTTTCAGAAGAATCAACTGAAATTCCATTTTTAGAGCGTTCAAAATGGGATGAATATTGGCTAATTGACCCTTTAGATGGTACTCGAGATTTCTTAGAACACACTGGTGAATTTTGTATTTGTATTGGCTACATTAAAAACAATCGTTGCGTCTTTGGCATGGTTTATTCGCCCACTGAAAATACCCATTATTATGGTGCTGAAGGTTTTCCTGCTTATAAGATGACCAATGGCGTAGGGCAAGAAATTCATGTTAAACAACCCTCAGATACGCTAAAGATTGTCATAGGACACCATTCCTCTAATAATGAAAAACTACAAATACATTTACAAAAAATTGGTAAACACTCAATTAAGAAAATAGGCAGTGCGTTGAAATTTTGCTTAATTGCTGAGGGAACTTACGACTATTACCCTAGATTTGGTCCTTGTTCCGAGTGGGACACTGCAGCAGGTGCATGTATTTTAGAAAGCGCAGGTGGACAAGTGATAGACGAACAGGGCAATGCGCTTAAATACAACACCAAAGATGACTTAACCTCACCTGTATTTTTTGCATCAGGCGAGATCCAATATTAACGACAAATCAATTGCTTTAATGTGTTTAGTAATAGCACCAATAGAGATGTAATCAATGCCCGTTTTAGCAACGTCATGAATATTGTGCTCATCGATATTACCACTGGCTTCTAATGGTATTTTTCCAGCACACCGTTTAACCGCTTCCCTAAGATCCGCTAAGCTAAAATTATCGCACAAGATGCGCTCAATTCCTTGAGATGAGAGTGCTTCATTAAGTTGATCTAGATTTTCAACCTCAACAATGACTGGCACTTCAGGATGTTTGTCTTTTGCCAATGAAACTGCCTGTTCAATTGATTCCAGTGACGCAAGATGATTTTCTTTGATCATGACACAATCGTAAAGCCCCATGCGATGATTAGTGCCGCCACCGCATTGCACTGCATATTTTTGTGCGTCTCGAAGACCGGGTATGGTTTTTCTTGTGTCTAATATTTTTGCCCCAGTGTCGTATACCTCATCTACCAAAAGTCTGGTTTGTGTGGCGGTGGCGCTTAATGTTTGAAGAAAATTAAGTGCGACTCGCTCAGCAGCAACAATTGCAGCTGCTTCTCCCTGGATTTCACACAACAATTGATTAGCAATAACCTGTTCGGAGTCTTTAACTTTCCAATCAAGTGTTGTGTTTGAGCTGATCTGATGAAATGCTTCATTGACATAATCGATGCCACAAATCACAGCCGCCTCTCTACTGATTATTCTTCCTTGGATAAGCTTAGTTGGCAGTAGATCAGCAGATACATCACCCGTACCAATATCCTCTGCCAAAGACAAAGCTACCACTTTTTCAATAAGTTCATTCATGGGCAAACTTTATAATGGCCTTGGCAGCTGAATCAGCTGCGTTGTGTTTGAGTTGTTTGTGAATATCTAAAAAACCCTCACTAAGCACCTCATGATCCCCGCTCAAAACCTCTCTTGCTGTTTTGGCAATTTGTTTTCCATTGGCTTGATGTTGAATAAGCTCTGGCACTAGAGATTTATTAGCTATTAAATTTGGTAGTGAGACATATTTACTTTTCACCAAACGAGAAGCAATCCAATAACTTAGTCTTGAGAGCTTATACACCACAACCATTGGTACACCAATTAACGCCACCTCTAGAGTTGCAGTACCTGAAGCAACTAAAACCAAGTCAGACTGTTTAATTCTTGCATGCGCATCACCTGTTGAAACTTCAATATCCATCTTGATAGTCTGTTCCAATGCCCACTCCAGTATATTATCATTAGCCAATGCTAAATGAAACTGATATTCGCTGTCTTGTTGTCTCATTTCATTGGCAGCGAGCAACATCTGTGGCAACAAACGCTTAATTTCGCTTTCACGAGAACCGGGCATCAACAATATTTTTTTATTGTGTTTGTGTGCTTTACGTGGCGACAATACATCTGCCAAAGGATGGCCAACAAATATCGCATTCATATTGTATTGACGATAAAAATCAACCTCAAATGGAAAAACACAAAGCATCAAATCTGTTGATTTTTTGATTTTTTTAACGCGTGATTGGCGCCATGCCCAAATAGAAGGAGATACAAAATGCACTGTTTTAACGCCTTTTTGCTTGAGCTTATTTTCAATCACAAAATTAAAATCTGGGCTATCAACGCCAATAAATACATCGGGCCTGTTTTGAGAAAAATAACGAATGATGGATTTTCTCAAACTAATGAGTGCAGGTAATTTTTTCAAGACCTCAGAAAAGCCCATGACATTGGCTTGATTCATGTCCCAACGCTTTTGACAACCGGCATCTAACATTTTTTCACCTGCCATGCCTTCGATGTCACTCTTGGGCGAGTGTTTGATAATGGATTCAATTAATGCAGCGGCTAATAAATCTCCAGAAGTTTCAGCGCTACTGATGCCAATTTTCATCTTTTTGGTAATAGGATTTTTGGATCCTCATCAAAAGCTCGATAGATAATCAATACATTGCCAATCACTTGCACCAGATGTGCATGAGAAAACCCAAGGATTTGGTCGATAATTTTTTGTTTTTCGTCTCTATCCTGTGCACGAATTTTAATCTTTAAAAGTTCGTGTTTTTTCATTGTGGATTCTAACTCAGCCAATACTGGTTCAGTTAAGCCGTTTTGTCCAATCATTACAACCGGGTTTAAATTGTGCCCCAAAGAGCGTAAAAATTTCTTTTGATTGTTCGTTAGCTTTTTCACGAAACAATATGCTCCTTGGCAAATAAATCTGCAATACTCTCACGTTCACGCACCAGTGAATGCTCTGAGCCCGATACCATCACCTCGGCCACACGAGGTCGTGAGTTATAGTTAGAGCTCATGCTAAAACCATAAGCGCCTGCTGACATAATGGCCAGATAATCGCCTTCGGTTAATTTAAGCTTTCTGTTCTTAGCCAGAAAGTCGCCTGTTTCACAAACTGGTCCCACGATATCCCAATTAGCTTCAGTGCCTGTTGGGTTTTCGTCAATTGTCAAGACTTGGTGGTAGGCATTGTAAAAACTGGGGCGTAATAAGTCGTTCATTGCGCCATCAACAATAGCAAAGGAGTGTTCTGAATTTTCCTTTAAAAATTCAACTTTCGTAATAAATGCACCTGCATTTCCCACAATCGACCTTCCAGGCTCCAAAATAATCTCTATATTTCCCACTTTACTAATAATAGTATCAATATATTTCTTAATATTTATGGTTTGCTCATCATGATAACAAATGCCCAAACCGCCTCCTAAGTCCAAATGCTGAATATTGATTCCCGCTAGACTTAACTTTTCTACAAGAAACAAAACCCTATCCAATGCATCCACAAACGGCGATACCTCAGTAATCTGTGAGCCAATATGGCAGTCTAATCCAACTATGTGCAAATGCTCAGACTGATTGGCACGTTGATACAAATCTAGCGCCTCGTCAATATCCACACCGAACTTGTTCTCTTTCAGTCCAGTTGAAATATAAGGGTGTGTCTTAGCATCCACATTTGGATTGACACGAATCGAAATGGGTGCTTTAATTGCTAAAGACTTTGCCACTGACTCAATGCGATCAAGTTCACTGGCAGACTCAATATTAAAGCAGTGAACACCGACTTCTAGCGCACGGCTAATCTCTTGAGTGGTTTTACCCACACCAGAAAAAACACATTTTCCTGCCTCACCACCTGCAGCAAGTACGCGCTCTAGCTCACCAACTGAGACAATATCAAAACCAGAGCCTAACTTGGCCAAGGTATTTAAAACAGCCAGATTAGAATTTGCTTTGACTGCATAACAAATTAGGTGTGGATGCGTGCCAAAGGCTTGATCAAACTCGTGCCAATTTTGTTCAACGTCTGTTTGTGAATACACATAAATTGGCGAACCATAGGAGGCAAGCAAATCAACCACAGGGGTTGACTCACAGCAAAGTGTCTGATTTTGGTAAGAAAAACCCAATTCAGATCAAACCGGATAAACGCTAGTCGATACGTTATCTAGCATCGCTTGGTTGGGCTTGACAGGTTCTAACTCACCCATTCTGCCACAAGCCGATAAAGTGATCATTGTAAAAATCAATACAAAAGTTTTGATTATTGAGCTCATCTTATTGCCCCGATTATTTTTGATACACTTATTTTACATCAAATCTTTTAATAGTTTGATAAACGCAGAACGCTCTATGTTATAGGCACCTAGGCTTTTTAGATGCTGACTTTCTACTTGACAATCAATCAGTTTGTAGCCCATATTATTAACCAAATGTACCAAGGCAGCTTTGGAAGCATTATTCACTTTGCTAAACATGGATTCACCAAAAAAAACCTGACCTAAACTAACGCCATAGAGTCCGCCAACTAACCCGTCGTCGATATAAACTTCAACAGAATGTGCATAATCTTTAGCGTGCAGTTCACAATAGGCTTTCACCATATCATCGTCTATCCAAGTGCCTGATTGTTGGTTGCGTTCAATATTTCTACAGCTTTGAATAACTTTTTCAAAATCACAATCTAGGCGAATTTCAAATATTTTTTTACGAAGTATTTTTTCCAAACTTTTAGAAATATGAAGCCTGTCTTTGGTGATTACCATTCGCGGATTCGGGCTATACCAAAGCACCGGTTCACCCTCACTATACCAAGGAAAAATGCCTCTTTGATAAGCATCAATCAAACGCTTGGTGCTTAAGCTTCCACCAATTGCAAGAAGGCCGTTTGGTTCACTAAGCGCTGATTCAACATCAGGAAATGGTGTGTCGTCACAGCGGAGAATAAAATTCTCAGGTATTTCTATCACTGTTTATTAATGATATCTCTTGCCATGTAGAGTGCTGCAATAGATCGTGCTTCAGTAAGGTCTTCGTGGTAGACCAAGTCTTCCAGGTTGGATAATTTTTGCTCAACCACTTCTAATGGCTCTGGTTCATCACCTTCAGCACTTTGCTCGTACAAATCCTGCGCCAGGACAATATGAGTAATGTTAGACTGATAACCTGGCGCTAGGGTCATGGTCTTTATAAAGGTTAATTTATTAGCGCCATAACCAATCTCCTCAATCAGTTCTCGATTGGCTGCCTCAATCGGCGTCTCTCCTTGATCAATCTTACCTTTGGTGAGTGCCAACTCATAACGATCGGTGCCACCAGAGTATTCATAAATCATTAACACCGTATCATCATCAAGCATGGGCACTACTAGCACCGCGCCATTACCAGGAGGCTTGAGGCGTTCATACTCGCGCTTTGCTCCATTGGAGAATTCAAGCTCCATTCTCTCAACGTTAAAAACGCGTGTCCTAGCAATAGTTTCAATATTTAAAATGGTGGGTTTTTTGCGCATGCTTGCGATTATATCATCAGGTAGAATAAAGGTTTTTTGAACATAGGAGAAGTAATCATGAAAAAAATCATCTTGTCGACATTGTTTGCAACCACACTCACTCATGCATGGGTGATTGATGGCGTTGGTGAATATCGTTTTGAAGCATTGAATAGCCAGGTACATGTGATTCACGGACCGATGCAAGATCCAAATGAGAAAAATTATGGCTTTATTAATAATCCAGCCATTATCGATGGTGACAATGGTTTGATTTTAATTGACCCTGGCAATTCAAAAAACACCGGCATCAATGTAGTGGATGAAATTGCAAAAGTCTCGTCTAAGCCCGTTGTAGCAGTTGTTAATACTCATGTTCATGGCGATCACTGGTTGGCCAATCACGCCATCAAAGACAAATACCCAAATGCCAAATTCTACGCACACATGAATATGATCAGAGAAGCCGAATATGGTGAAGGCGACCGATGGATTGAAATTTTTAATGAAATGACAGCAGGAAAAATGAAGGGGACTTTACCTGTGATTCCAAAATACTCGGTTGAGCATCAAGATACCCTAAAAATTGAGGGTCAGACTTTGGTCTTTCATTCGCCCTTTCCAGCCTCTCATTCATCTTCCGATATTATGATTGAGCACAAAGAATCAAAAACACTGTTCACCGGAGACAATGTATTTAATCGTCGTTTAGGTAGGTTCGCAGGTGATTCTAATATGATTGATAATATTGAGATTTTAAAATATGCCAAAAATCTGGATATTGATACAGTTGTGCCCGGACACGGTCCTTCTGGCACAGTTGAACAGGCAATTGATCCTTATCTGAGTTATCTTAGCATTATCCAAGAAGAAGTGAAAAAAGGCTATGAAGAAGATTTGGCCGATTATGAAATCAAGCCATTTGCCAACAAAAGATTGGCGAGTCACCACAGCTGGAGCGGCTATGAAGATCAACTCGGCAGACACATCAATAAAATGCTCTTAGAGGTTGAATCCAGAGACATGTAACACCCTCGAACAGCGAGGGGTAATTTTTATCTCTTGCTGTTGTTAATCGCTTCTAACACCCCATCCCAAAACTTCAAACGTGCTTTCACAGAAAGCTGAGCCGCTTCAATCGCCTCATCAGTTTTTTCCTGCGAATCACAAAGGTTGTTTAAAAGTTTTAATGACAGCGGCGCATGAAAGTCCTCATCCAGATGCACGTGTCGATTGAGATAAAAATGAAAAATTGGCGCCTTATCCTCGCCCACTTTAATTTTTGATAAGACCGATCGAAACATATTAGGAATGATGTGCTCCCTACCCAATGCTAAGGCACTGGCCACACAGTGTGGCTTATCACTTTTAATAAAATTAAAAGTTTTTTGAGTAAACTCAGCTGAAGTCTTTGGCACTTTATCTAAAGCCAAAGCTTTATCAATAGATTGCACTTTGATGGTAGAGACAAATTTCTCAATAGCGCTGGTATCAGCACCCACTTCTTTCATCGCCATTTGATACAATTCAAAATGGCTGATGTAGTTTTTGCCATCAGGCGTTTGATCACTTTCTTCTTCAAGTACCAGCTCATTGATAAATCGCCGAACATCGCCATCGCCAATTGGCACCCAAGGTTGGTTTGCTGGTGCAATGACAGCTTGTAAGTATTTAATCAGCGACATGAAATCCCAAACAGAATAGACATGGTGTTGCATAAAGCACTGCAAATCTTCTAGGTTATTGATAGATGTATAAATAGGGTGTGCACTGAGCTGATGAGAAAATTCATCAATAATATTTTTGTCTATTAACACTGACTGATCCAACAATAAAAATGGCTATTTTATTGGTTTAAAATCCTTTTTAGTCTGATTTTGCTTGGGGTTAATGGATAAAGTACGCGCGCTATAAACAACCGTTGTGCATCTTCCACATTTGTGCATCATGCCCTTCGGGAACATGAGAGCAAGGGTCTTTTTTATAACCTCTTAATTCGTTATAAAGAGTAATCTGCTGTTCGGTTAATATGTTTGGTGTTTGCAGATGGGTGGATAGGTGCACCACTCGAAGCTCAGTGCGAATTTTTGCAATCTCGCCCACCAATTGTTCTAGTGTTGCTTGATTGATTGTTCTATTGGCGAACTGTTCATTGAGCTGGGTTTCTTTATCAATTAATCTATTACCCAATCGAATCGCCTTGGCTTTCATGCCCTGGTAGATAGCCTCTATCTTTGATTTTTGTTCGGTGGTTAAATTAATTTTTTCTGCCATTTCTAAAATGTGAAGAGGACCAGGCACACCATTGAGTTCTGCCGCTTTTGCCAAACCCCATCCAGCGCCTTTTCTTAGCTCGTTAATGTCAGATTGCGAAAGACTCTTAATTTGTCTATTTTCCTGTCCTAAATATTTTGAAACATGGCTTTGTTGTGCCAATGCCATTTGAGTTGATAAGGCAACTGATAATAAAAATGCATAGAACTGTCGCACCGCAATCTCCATTTACAAAATTAAACAACTTATTATAGTATATTCAGCCTCAACTAAGTGGCAAACTGGCTTATTTTAAAAATTTCACAAATTTTTGATTTATCTATATCTCCAGCAATTGTATGGGATATAAAAAGCAGTATTAATGTATGATTAAATCGATGATTAAAAAATTAATTTTCACAATATTTTTCCTTCCTATTTCAGTCTTTGCACAGATTTGGGATGATGGACTTGCTGAGAAATATATTGATCCGCCAGGAGAATTTATAATGTTTTCAGCTCAACTTGGCTATGACAGTGGTACTCGCCAGAAAGGCATATTCTTTTTTCTTTATCCTTCCAACATATCATCTTGCTCTGATAACTCGGATGCAGATGGAATTTTTGAAATCAACAATCAACTAATTGAAGGGGCTTTTTTTAAAGAAACTTTTTCTAATTCTGACAATTGTTATTTTCAAATATTGCCAAGGACATCACAAGATCTTAACTACATCATCAATCAATTTATCAATCTAGATGAAGTTGTATTTAAGTACCATTCTTTTGAAATTTTGGTTCCAACTGAAGGGTTTAAAGATAAATGGAATTCGATGGATAAAGAGGCCTCATAAGCATCAACAATACTTCTCAATTAACCTCTTTTGGGGAACGCAGATGGATATTTACAACTAGTAAGTGACTGTTTTTGAGAATTTCGACAATAAAGAGTTTGGCGAAAAAAACCCTTATTTAGTCGAAGAAGCCGTCCATGTGAAGTTCAGTAAGTTCGTTGAATCCACCAATATGCTTCCCATCAATCGTCAACTGCGGCACGGTTCTTGCGCCATTGGTGACTTTAGAAAACTCGGCCATATAAGATCGATCTTCATCAATATACTTTTGCTCAA
>CAZYIW010000034.1:0-12667 GCA_964647705.1 uncultured Piscirickettsiaceae bacterium | reverse complement strand
TCGGCCACTGTGCCAGTACCAGGCTTTGATGTGCGAATTTTAGATGACAACGGCAAGGAACTGGGCACAGAGCAGCAAGGAAATATTGCTGTGAAATTACCAATGCCACCGAGTTGTTTAACAACAATTTGGGGTGATTTAGATCGCTTTAAATCTGGATATTTAGAGACTTTTCCGGGTTTTTATGTGAGCGGTGATGGTGGTTACTTTGATAAAGATGGTTATTTATTCGTTATGGGGCGAACTGATGATGTTATCAATGTATCAGGCCATAGGCTTTCTACTGGCGAGATGGAAGAGATTGTCGGCAAGCATGAATCTGTGGCTGAATGCGCAGTAATTGGACGAACTGATGAGCTTAAAGGACAAATGCCATTAGGATTTGTGGTATTAAAAGCAGGCGTTGAAACCGATGCTGAAGAGATTCAAAAAGACTTGGTTAAGATGGTGCGAGAAAAAATTGGTGCAGTGGCTTGTTACAAAGAAAGTGTAATTGTTGATCGTCTTCCTAAGACGCGCTCTGGTAAGATTTTGCGTAAAACCATGCGCCAGATTGTTGATGGTGAAGAATATGTAGTGCCTTCTACTATTGATGATCCGATAATTCTAGATGAGATTAAACAAAAAAACGACGAACGAGTATGAGTGGAACTATAGACCTTGGTCAAGGTATAACTTTGGTTGATGCTCGCTATATCAATGAAGATGTAGCGGCCTTGTATCTTCTAAGAGAAAATAACGAAGTTGCCATTATTGAAACCGGCACATCACATAGTGTGGGTGATATTGAAACAGCACTTAATGCACAGGGACTTGATTTTTCAAATGTGCGTTATGTTATTCCAACCCATGTGCACCTAGACCATGCCGGTGGCGCTGGGGCATTGATGTGTGTTTGTGAGAATGCACAGCTGGTGGTTCATCCTCGTGGCGCAAGACATTTGGTTGATCCATCCAAACTTATCGCTGGGACAATTGCTGTTTATGGTGAGGAAAAATTTAACCGTCTTTATGGAAACATTAAACCAGTGGACGAGAGTCGCGTGATAGAGGCGGGCGAGGGTTTTGAGTTAGATTTATCTGGTAGAAAGCTTACTTTTTTAGACACACCAGGACACGCCAGACATCATTTTTGTGTTTGGGACAGTGCTAGTGCTACAATGTTTACAGGGGATACTTTTGGTATTTCATACCGAGAATTTGATACTGCGGACAAGGTGTTTATATTTCCCACAACAACACCCGTGCAATTCGACCCTGAAGCGTTGATAAAAAGCATTGATCGGATTGTTAGTTATCAGCCAAAACAAGTTTGTCTAACGCATTTTGGCGCCATCTCTCCAACCCCTGAAGTTGTTAGTGAACTTAAACGAGGTATAGTGATGATGGTGGAGCTAGCACAAAAACACTACAATGATGAAAAAGCACAACAGACTATTGAGAGGCTAATGATGCAAGATTTATTGCAATCACTAACCAGTAGGGGTATTGACGATACAAAATTATGCCAACAGAAGCTGGCTAATGATGTGAATTTGAACACGCAAGGTTTAATTTTTTGGCAGAAACGTTTGTACCAATCTTGAATAAGGAGAAAAATCATGGATGTAAAAACCGCTTTAAAGCAACGTAAATCCACCCGAGCATTTTTAGATAAGGAAGTACCCATTGAACTCGTCAACACCATCTTGGAACAAGCAAAAGCTGCACCCTCGGGTGTTAATACTCAACCATGGCAGGTTGCTGTTTTAACAGGAAAAGCCAAGCAAAATTTGAGCAAAAAAATGGAACAGACTTTTCGATCAGGACAAAAAGGAAAGATGGATTACCTCTATTACCCACTGGATTGGCAAGGCGCGTATAAGGAACGTCGCAAAGCTTGTGGTCTTTTGATGTATTCAACACTTGAGATTGCAAGAGAAGACAAGCAAAGACAGATTGATCAGTGGGCAGCAAACTACCGTGCTTTTGATGCACCGGTGATGTTGTTGTTTTTTATGGATAAGATTATGGAAACTGGCTCATATTTAGACTATGGCATGTTTTTGCAATCGGTAATGCTCTCAGCAACAGAGCATGGGCTTAGTACTTGCCCTCAAGCGGCACTTGGAGAATACCCGGATATTGTGCGAGAAGAATTAGGTTATTCAGACGATAAAATTGTTATTTGCGGGATGGCAATGGGCTATGAAGACACCAAACACCCGATCAATAGTTATCGCACTGAACGCGAATCATTGGAGAATATAGTTAGTTATTTTGGCTAGATAAATGTGCAATAATTTTGGCGCTAATTTCCTCAATTGACATTTGAGTGGTGTCTAAAAACGCAATTTGATTGTTGCGATACATATCCTCAGCACGACGTACTTCACTCTGGCACTGTTGCAGAGAGGCGTAATTGGAATTGCTTTTTCGGGTATTTCTAATCTTATGCAAGCGAGTTGGATTAATGGTCAAAGCAAAAAGTTTGTTTTGATAAGGTTTTAATACCTCGGGCAATTTGGGGTTTTGCAGATCTTCATCTAATAAAGGGTAATTGGCTGCTTTTATGCCGTATTGTAAAGCCATAAATAAGCAGCTTGGTGTTTTACCTGAGCGAGAAACACCTATTAGAATGACATCTGCTTGGTCGTAATATTTAAGGCCTAAGCCGTCGTCACTGTTTAGAGTAAAATTAATGTTATCAATTCGATTGTTATAATTTGTGCTATCACCTGGTGCATGTAAGCGCCCAACACTGTGTAAAGATTTCAAATCAAGCGTCTTCTCTAAGTGCGAGATAAAAGTATCAAAAAAATCAAAAAATATACAATTATTTTGTTGGATTAAATCTCGATATGCAGGCGTTATTTGAGTGCTAAATACCAATGCAGGCATTTTTTCTTTTTCAGATACTTGGTTGATTTGTTCAACAGCTGCTTTAGCTTTGTCCATTGTGTCAATAAAAGGCAGGCGTACACGCACAAATTCAATCCCTTCAAATTGACTTAATAGACTGTTACCAAGGTTTTCTGCAGTAATACCGGTACGATCTGAGATATAAAAAACAGTTCTACTAGACATTGCCTAGGGCATTCCAAGTTTCAACTACGGTATCTGGGTTGAGTGAAATACTTGAGATTTCTTGGTCTAATAGCCATTTGGCTAAATCAGCATGATCTGACGGACCTTGACCGCAAATACCCACATATCTACCACGTTTACGACAGGCTGAGATGGCCATAGAAAGCATTTTTTTAACTGCCGGATCACGTTCATCGAAGCCATCAGCAACAATACCAGAATCTCTGTCGGTACCTAGTGTGAGCTGAGTCATGTCATTAGAGCCAATTGAAAAACCATCAAAATATTCTAGAAATTCATCGGCCAAAAGTGCATTAGAAGGCAGTTCACACATCATAATAATCTTCAGACCATCAACACCACGTTCCAAGCCATTGGCTTTTAACAAAGTGGTAATCTCTCTGGCCTCATCTAGAGTGCGTACAAATGGAATCATAATCTGGACATTGCTCAGACCCATGTCGCCTCTAACACGCTTTATGGCGTGACATTCTAACTCAAAACAGTCTCTAAAATCTTCAGATAAATATCTGGCTGTACCGCGGAAACCTATCATTGGATTTTCTTCTTTTGGCTCATAAAGTTGACCACCATAGAGATTAGCATATTCGTTTGATTTAAAATCTGACATACGAATAATTACCGGTTTGTTGGCGAATGAGCCGGCTATGGTAGCAATGCCTTCAGTGAGTTTGCCAATATAAAATTCAACCGGAGAAGGGTACCCAGAACTTCGTTGATTAATCTCATCTTGCATGTCTTTGGAAAGCTGGTCAAAGTTGAGTAGCGCTTTAGGGTGAATGCCAATGGTGGTGTTAATAATAAATTCAAGGCGTGCTAAACCAACCCCCGCATTTGGAATGTTAGCAAAGTCAAAAGCACGACCTGGATTACCTACATTCATCATAATCTTTGTTGGAATCTCTGGCAGAGTATCCACGCTGATTGTGTGACGCTCAAAATTCAACAACCCTTGGTAGACAAAACCAGTATCACCCTCTGCACAAGAAATAGTCACCTCCGATTTATTTTTTAATTTTTCAGTGGCATCAATGGTACCTACGATAGCGGGTATTCCCAATTCTCTTGCAATAATTGCTGCGTGGCATGTTCGACCACCACGGTTGGTAACAATGGCTGAGGCAAGCTTCATGACTGGCTCCCAATCTGGGTCGGTCATATCAGTGACTAAAACATCACCTTGTTTGATTTGATCCATCTCAGAAATATTGTAGATAATGCGACAAACTCCCGAGCCAATCTTTTGTCCGATAGAGCGTCCTTCAACTAAAACCTTGCTTTTTTCTTCTAGCTGATAACGCTGTATTTGCGAACTGCTTACGCGACTTTTTACCGTTTCAGGTCTTGCTTGTACGATATAAAGTTGTTTATCTCTTCCATCCAGTGCCCATTCTATATCCATAGGTCGGTCATAGTGTTTTTCAATAATGACAGCATATTTTGCTAGCTCTTCAACTTGGTCATCATTGAGACTAAATTGTTTTTGTTCTTTTGTAGAGACGTCTTCCGTTGCCACAAAGCTTTTGAGTTCATGATAGGCATAAACCATTTTTATAGCCTTTGAGCCTAAATTGCGACTAAGCACTGCTTTTTTTCCAGCGGCAAGGCAACCTTTATGAACATAAAATTCATCAGGGTTAACCGCACCTTGGACAACGGTTTCTCCCAGTCCATAAGCGGATGTAATAAACACTACTTGATCAAAACCCGACTCAGTATCAAGCGTGAACATCACACCACTGGCGGCTAAATCACTGCGCACCATTTGTTGAATACCAGCGGAAAGTGACACTTCTGAATGTGCAAAACCCTGGTGAACGCGGTATGAAATAGCTCTATCGTTATACAATGAAGCAAATACTTTTTTGATTGAATTAAGAATATTATCAATACCATGCACATTTAGATAAGTTTCTTGCTGACCTGCAAAAGAGGCTTCGGGTAGATCTTCTGCCGTTGCTGAAGATCTAACTGCAAAAGTAACTTCAGTGCCTAACATTTTTTCAATTTTTTCGTAATTTGTAATAATATCTTTTCGCAAATCTTTAGGAAATTCCGCATCTTGTATCCAGCTACGAATTTGTAGCCCCACTTCAGTTAGTGCATGAATATCTGAAATTTCTAAATCTTGAAGTAGTTCATCGATTCGTTGTTTAAGCTTGTTGTGCTCTAAAAAAACATTAAATGCATGGGCAGTGGTAGCGAAGCCATTCGGCACACGCACGCCTTGGTCGCTTAGGGTGCTAATCATCTCCCCTAGGGAGGCATTTTTTCCACCAACAATCTCAACATCGTGCATATTTAAGTCTTTAAACCAGATTGTGTATTTACTCATGTTGTCCTCCAATTAGTTGATGTTTGATAAAGATTTAAATCTATTGAAAAAAGTGTTACGTTTAGTATTTAAAGTATAGTTTTACTCCATATTAAAAATAATTTTTATTAAAATATGATTAATTATTTCATATTGTAAAAAAAGATTTCGTAGTAGACAAATAACAAGATTACAAGATAATATAGATTGAATGTGTCAACTTATAAAAATGCTGAATATTTGGCAGTTTTATAAGTTACGTGAATAGATAGTTTAAGGTATGTAAGTATATGAAAATTGCCATTTATAGTGCCAAAAATTATGATCGAGAATTTTTTTCTGAATCGAATAAAAGTTTTAATCAGCAACTGACTTTTTTTGCGCAAAAGCTTGATGAAAGATCTGTGGATCTTTGTGCTGGATACGATGTAATTTGTGTATTCGTTAATGACGTTCTCAACAGAGAAATTCTTAGGCAACTTTCAAAACAAAAAATTAAATTGATAGCGCTTCGTTGTGCAGGGTATGACAATATTGATTTAGATGCAGCCAAAAATTACGGTATTCATGTTATTCGGGTTAGTAATTACTCTCCAAGTGCAGTAGCTGAGCATGCATTAGGCTTGATGTTGGCACTTAATAGACACATTTGCCAGGCTCATCAACAAGTCAAAGAAAATAATTTTTCTATTGAAAACTTACTGGGCTTTGACTTTGCAGGCAAAACAATTGGTATCATTGGTATGGGCAAGATTGGTTCGACTTTGGCTTGCATAACCCAGGCCATGGGCATGCATGTGATTGTCTACGATATTGATAAAAATATTGAGTTTGATCAGAGTAATATTGAGCTTGTTGATTTTGAGTATTTATTGAAACATTCTGATGTTGTCTCTATTCATTGTCCACTGACTGCAGATACAAAGCATTTGATTAATGCCAAAACGTTATCAATAATGAAAAATAGTGCAATGCTAATCAACACCAGCAGGGGACAGGTTCTTGATACTTGCGCTGTGGTTGAGGCATTAAAGTCAGAAAAAATTGCCTATTTGGGCATTGATGTCTATGAGAATGAAAAAAACGTATTTTTTGAAGATCTGTCTTGTGCGGATTTTTCTGATCAGGTGCTGACTGAACTTGCAAATATGCCGAATGTTTTAATTACATCGCATCAAGGGTTTTTTACCAAAGATGCATTAGTAAATATTGCCAATACAACGCTTAGAAATACACAGAATTTTCAACTCGGTAAACCAATGAATGAGAATGATGTTTTAGTATAGAAGAATTTAGTTATTTGTTTGATTGATGAAAAATTCCAACCATTTGTTTATCTGCTATACAATGCCTGCATGAGATTGTTCCTATTTAGTGCCGTATTATTTTTGGTCTCACCTTCTTTATTGGCGGATACTGGTCTTTATAATCGTGGTAAGGCGTATTTTTTTGGTCAGGGTGTTGAGAAAGACTATGACAAAGCATTAAGTGCTTTCTCTGTTTCTAGTAAGGCCGGAAATCTCGATGCAACAACTGCGCTCGCTATCATGTACATTGAAGGCAAAGGAGTGGAACAAAACGATTCCAAAGGCGTTGAGTTACTAACGCAAGCTGCTGATAAGAAACACCCCAAAGCTCAATACTATTTGGGCAGTATGTACTACCTAGGTATTGGTGTTAAAAGAGATTTAAAACAAGCCTTTGGTTGGATTAAAAAAGCAGCCCAACAAGGTTATGCTGATGCACAGCAAAATTTGGCCCTGATGTATGAACAGGGTCATGGCACAAAGAAAAGTGATGTGTTGGCAAATAAATGGTATTTAGAGGCAGCCAAATCCGGTAACGCAGAATCGCAGTATCGTTTTGCTAAGGCTTATATTGATTCTGAAGAATATAAACAGGCCTATACTTGGTTATTAAAAGCGGCCAAACAAGGTAATGCCGATGCACAGTATCAATTGGGTGTTCTTTTTCATCAAGGTCTAGGTGTGCCAAAAGACAACAAACAGGCATTTTATTGGCTAGATAAGTCTTATCGATCTGGGGATAAAGATGTTATCTATCTATTAGCCCAATTTTATGATCAAGGTTTAGGCACACAGGTGAATTACCACAAATCTCACCAACTGTATCGACAAGCCTTAAATCAGGGAAATATGGACGCTTACGAGGATATGTCTCGACATTATCGATTAGGGCAGGGTGTCGATAAAAATCTTAGCAAGGCCTATAACTTTTCAATTGCAGCAGCTAGGAAGGGACATCAGCCTTCTCAGGTGCAAGTGGTTAAGATGTACGAGAGAGGCTTAGGCACCAAAAAATCTGCATGGAAAGCAAAATATTGGTTGAAAAAATTGGCAGAAAAAGGCGATAAACGCGCTAAGGAAAAACTAAAAAAACTACAAAAAAGGTAGGAACTTACCAGTCTTTTTTTGGTAGTTCAGATAGCTGGTGAAACGTTTTGAGAGTAGCATCTCCTCAACATTTGATTTTAAAATTAAATCAATCGTCAATATCAACATAACCACAATACTAAATTGATCAACGTTTGTTATTAGCAGTGCCAAGCAAAACAAAATAACACTGGTGTACATCGGGTGCCTAATGTAGCGATAAATACCCGATGTAATCAATTGGTGTTTGTCCTTGAGTTGAGGAAGAATATTAAGATTACTGGGCTTTATATTAAACAACGCCATCAAGCCAAGGACAATTGCAAATATAATCAGAGAGATTGAGAGAGAGTTTAGGTTTTCTACTTGAGTATTGATAATCAGATAGACAATGCAACTAAATTGAACAATAACATAAATCATCGATAGTTATGCAGGTGGCCTCAAGGTTATAATAACGCTTATTGTCTCATAGTTTTTTAGCATGAAAGCGGATATTGTAATCATTGGTGCCGGTCCAGCGGGTTTGAGTTTTGCCTGCTCAATGATAGAGACCAATTTAGATGTATTGGTATTAGAAAAGTCAAAAATTGATGCCATTGAAAACCCTGGTGAAGATGGAAGGGAAATTGCATTAACTCATCTGTCTGTCAAAATTCTTAAACAATTAAAAGTTTGGGATTTGATTGATAAGGATGATGTCTCTTTACTCAAAGAAGCGAAAGTTTTTGATGGAGATTCACCATCACTGCTTAATTTCAGTGCAGATAAGAATATTGATGCATTGGGCTATTTGGTGCCTAATTTTTTAATTCGAAAAGCGCTTTACCAAAGGGCTTCTCAGGCTAAAAATATCACCATTAAGGCTGATTCAAGTGTTGAAAATGTCAGCCCTGGAGCAAACTCATCCAGTGTGATTTTGTCAGATGGTGTGAGTATTGAAACAAAATTGGTGATAGCTGCAGATTCTCGTTTTTCAACCATTCGCCGAAAAATGGGCATACCTGCATTGATGAAAGATTTTTCCAAAGTGATGATTGTGACCAAAATGGAGCATGAAAAACCTCATAATAATGTGGCACTAGAATGTTTTGATTATGGTCAAACTATGGCACTTCTGCCTATGAAAGGTAACGAATCATCAGTTGTGATGACAGTCTCTACAGATAAATCGCAAACAATATTGGACATGCCTGATGCTGAATTTAATCAACAAATTAGTGATTTCTTTAAAAAAGAGCTTGGTCAAATGACCCAAGTGGGTGAAAGACATTCTTATCCGCTAATGGGGGTTCACGCACAGACTTTTATTGCTAAGCGTTTTGCCTTGGTGGGTGATGCTGCTGTGGGCATGCATCCAGTTACAGCCCATGGATTTAATTTAGGACTCAGAGGGCAAGATATCCTTGCAACATTGGTCAAAGAAGCGATAGAGCATGGACAAGACATCGGCTCAGAACAATTGTTAAAGTTGTTTGAAAGAAAAAGTATTAATCTGACTCGATTGATGTTTTTTGGTACCAATGGTATTGTGGCGTTATTTACCAATGACGCACCTTATATCAAACAAGTCAGAAGAATGGTTTTAAAGCTGGCGGAGCATTTTCCGCCGATTAAGTATTTGATTACAAATCACCTAACTGAAGCCAAAAAAACCAAACTATTGCCCTTCGGATGAGTATTGATTTCAGATCCCTACGCCGGGAATACAACAAGGACGGACTTAGCAGGAAGGATCTTGACGAAAATCCTTTTGTTCAGTTTGAAGGGTGGATTGAACAAGCACAAAAAGCAGGTATTCAGATGCCTAATGCCATGAGTTTAGCTACTACTGATGGTGACGATATAGGCATTAGAACAGTGCTTTTAAAATCGTTTGATGAGAATGGTTTTGTGTTTTATACAAATTACAATTCAAAAAAATCAAGGCAAATAAACAAACATCCAAAAGCAGCCTTGCTTTTCCCTTGGTTAGAATTAGAAAGACAAGTTAAGATCTCGGGATCAGTTGAAAAACTATCTGCCATAGAGTCAATTCAATATTTTTCTAGCAGACCTAGAGATTCTCAGTTGGGTGCTTGGGCATCATCACAGTCATCACCAATCAATTCAAAACAAATTTTGCTTTCTGAATTTGCAAAAATGAAAGAGAAATTCGCCAAGGGAGAAGTGCCACTGCCTGATTTTTGGGGTGGTTATCGTGTACTACCAGAGTCAATTGAATTTTGGCAGGGCGGGGAGAATCGCCTACATGATCGATTCATCTACACAAAAGACAAAGCTCGGTGGCAAATTGAGAGACTAGCCCCTTAGTTTGTTAATCACTTCTTTGGTGTTGGGTTGTTTTCCAGTCCAGAATTCAAACGCGGCTGCAGCTTGTTCAACCAACATACCCAAACCATCAACAACAAGTTTTGCTTGATTTTTCAAAGCCCATTTCATAAAAGGTGTTTGCGTACCGTACATCAGATCATAACAAACAGCACCGTTGACACAACCTGAGGCAATCTGCGGCATTTGACCATCTAATGAAGCGCTGGTGGCGTTGATAATAATATCTACTGGATCGTTTTTGATTTTCTCCAAACCAAAACCACAAGTTTTACCATAGGCAGAAAAATCATCGGCCAATTGTTCAGCTTTAGAGGCCGTTCGATTGGCAATCATTAAACGCCTAGGTTGTTTTGTTAAAAGTGGCAATAGTACACCACGGGTTGCACCGCCGGCACCCAGTATTAATACAATTTTGTCTTTTAAATCTATACCCAGATTTATTGTTAGATCTTTGGCCAGTCCAATACCATCGGTATTGTGCCCAATCAACTGATGATTATCGACTTTGATTGTATTAACAGCGCCTGCTGTTTTAGCTTCAAGGGTAAGCGTATCCGCCAGTTGGAGTGCGTCTAATTTAAAAGGTACAGTAATGTTAAAACCTTTAGCATTTTCGGCAATAAACTGCTTGGCTTTTTGTTTGAAACCATTACTTGGCGCTAGAATTTTTTCATAACTTAGCTCAACCCCAGTTTGTTTGGCAAACTGTTGGTGAATCACTGGCGACAAGCTGTGTTCTATAGGATTGCCAAAAACGGCGTATTTATCCATTATTTTTTTTCTTATTGGTATTGCTCTTGTTATTGGTATTGCTTTTGTTTTTTTGAGTCGAATTACTTGGTGATTTGCGTTTATTGCCAGTCCTATTTCTAGGTCTATTGGCATTATTTCTATTGTTACGAGACCGATTTCTGTTGCGCCCCTTATTGCCTCGACTTTGCTTGTTTGGTGTTGGTTTCTTGGAATCGCCAAATAAAGCTTTTTTAATATTGTCAATAATTGAGGTTTTTTGTTTAGGGACTTGTGTGGCAGGGCGGTTGATGTTAATCGCCGGCACTTCAACTGCACTACTCAGGCCATTTTCAGCTAAATTTTGTTGTGGTTTAGACAGACCTTGATAACTTTTGTGCTGGGATTTTTTCTCAGTTTTTTGTTTGTTGATACTAAAGTTAGGGAACTGCATATAAGGATTTGGCAATAAGGTAATCTTGATCTGATGCTTATTTTCCAAATTAATAATCTCACTGCGTTTTTCATTAAGCAAGTAGGTAATGACCTCAACACTGGATTGAATGGTTAAGCGCTTAGTCTGGCTTGATGCATTGCAACCATCTTCTAACTGCCTAAGGATTGTCAGTGCCAAAGTTGGAATGGTTGGTGTAATACCTCTTCCACGACATTGAGAGCAGGTTTTTTCAACAGACTCACTGACTGAACTCATCAGCCTTTGACGAGACATCTCCAACAGTCCAAATTGTGAAATACTACCAATTTGTACGCGCGCGCGATCAGAGTTTGTGGCTCTTTCCATGGCCTTTTCAATGGATTTACGATGCTCTTCAGTAGACATATCAATAAAATCAATAACCACCAGACCACCAATATCTCGAAGTTGTAATTGAATTGCAATTTCTTTGGCTGCTTCAAGATTCGTGTTATAGGCTGTCTCTTCAATATCGGCACCTTTAGTAGCACGAGCTGAATTGATATCAATAGCGGTTAATGCCTCTGCAGTATCAAAAACAACAGTAGCACCACTAGGCAGAGACACTTCTCGGTTAAAGACATTTCTAACTTGATTTTCTACACCCATATGGTTGAATAAAGAGTGCTCAGAAGTATCGAAAAATTTAATACGGTCTAGATAGTGGGGCAGAACAAAACTAACAAATTCTTTAGCATTTTGAAAGGTTTCTAGGTCGTCAATAATGACACTGTCGGTATCCTCTCTTAGATAATCACGCAAAGTACGAATAACAATATCGCTTTCTTGGTAAATTAAAAAGGGTGCCTTACGTTCTTCGGAGACTTTGTTGATAGAATTCCAAAGGTCTGATAGATAATCTACCTCCCATTGTAGTTCCTCTAAACTTTTGCCTGCACCCGCTGTACGAATGATTAGTCCAGCACTCTCAGGTAATTTAATTTGTTTGACAACCTTTTTAAGTGCTTGTCTATCAGTGGCATTAATTTGTCTTGAAATTCCTTGGCTTTTGGGGTTGTTAGGAGTCAGAATCATATAAGCACCAGCAAGATTAATATAAGTGCTAAGAGCCGCGCCTTTATTACCGCGCTCTTCTTTTTCGACCTGAACAATAATTTCTTGACCTTCTTTTAAAACCTGAGAAATTGTTGGTTTTTCACCCTTGGCTTTGGTGTTACTTTGAAGAGTTTCTGCAACCTCTTTAAAAGGCAAAAAGCCTTGTCTCTCTTTGCCATAATCAATAAATGCAGCTTCAAGTGATTTCTCGATACGAGAAATTTTCCCTTTGTAAATATTGCCTTTTGTTTTCTGGTTAAGGCTAGATTCTATATTGAG
>CAZYIW010000033.1:0-14246 GCA_964647705.1 uncultured Piscirickettsiaceae bacterium | reverse complement strand
CCGACCACCTGGTCCCAAACCAGATACGCTACCAAACTGCGCTACACTCCGAAAAGACAATAATTATACTTTGTTCGTTATGAGAGTATCAAATTTTTTCAAAGTAGCTTTCATGTGCCAAACACTCTTGTTCAGTCGCCATGACAATGGGGATCTTAGGTCGATTTTTGTCGATCTTAATCACATCATTTTGTTGGTAATTATTATCACTCACATGAATAAAATCTGCGAATAAGCTGGTTTGTCCACCTGTCATTGCCAAATAAACTTGTGCTAAGATTTGCGCATCAAGCAGTGCCCCGTGAACAGTTCGGGCGCTGGCATCGATCTCAAAGCGTCGACACAAAGCGTCTAAATTGTGCATGGCACCAGGGAAAAGAGTTTTGGCTTCTTCTAATGAGTCAATTATTTGGCAACGATTTTCTATCGTTTCTTCTACACCCATCAGATTAAGCTCGTGATTCAAAAAACCCAAATCGAATGGTGCGTTGTGAATAATCAAAGTAGCACCATCAATATATTCTAAAAACTCTTCTGCAATTTCTTCAAATTTGGGTTTTTCTTTTAGAAATTGATCAGTAATGCCGTGAATCTTAACCGACTCACCCACATTACGATCGGGTTGAATGTATTCATGAAATTCACTCTCGGTGATTTCACGATTGACGATTTCGCAACAACCTACCTCAATGATGCGATGCCCCTCGCTGGGTTCAATGCCAGTGGTTTCAGTATCTAGAACAATAAGTCTTTCCATCAAAATGTTAACCAGTGTTTTTTCGTGTAAAATTGTTTAATTTTATCAAATAAAATTTGGGATTATGGCAAGAGTTACTGTTGAAGAATGTTTAGATTTTGTTAACAACCGTTTTGAGTTGGTTTTGGTGGCAGCTAAGCGTGCACATCAACTCAATGCAGGCGGATTTAGATCAACCTTAGATACCGGCAAAGACAAACCAGCAGTGCTAGCTTTAAGAGAGATTGAGGCTGGTTTAATTGATGCATCAATCTTAACCGAAGACTATGCCATGGAAGAAGAATTAAACGCTCAAGAAAAAGCACAAGAGGCAGTAAAGATGGCTGAAGTTGAAGAGGAACTTTCCGAAGTGGCTGTTGATGATGTCGCTGATGAGGTGAGTGAGGTTGAACAAGAAAAATAACCTTTTATTCAAACCATAGTTAAAAAATGACGCATTTTCTCGCGTCATTTTTTTTAAAAAAAATAAAAAAATTCATATTGTGAATTTCGTCAACAGGTCAAAATTTAACTTTTTTAGACCTTGAGTTAGTTATATGCGTGAACTGATAAAAATCGAAAATGCTGAGATTAGATTTCATGAGAATTGGCCTGATATAGATGTTAATCTTGCCATGCTGGTTTTGGATTTAGGCAGGACATCAACAAAATTCAACAATCAGGTCGAACTCGTTTGTAAAACATGCGATATTTCAGTTTTCGAATTAGAAGTTTTGGTGCTTTTAAGATCATTCCCTTATCCGCATCGCTTAACACCTTCTTGGTTGTCTAAATCACTTATGGTCTCTTCAGGCGGCTTAACAAAGGTTTTAATAAAACTTGAAAATAAAGGTTACATTACCCGAGATCAAAACCCTACCGATAAGCGCAGCCGTATTGTGCGTTTGACAGACGATGGAATTTCTTTCACCGAAAAGAACTATCCTTATGTTGAAAATATCGCCAAACACTTCTTCCAATCTAAGCTTAATAAAAAGGAGCTTTTGCAACTTAATTCACTGCTGATTAAATTATTAAAAAACTAGTTGACAGTTTTTTTTTTATCTATAATGAGACTGCAAGAAAGCTTTCTAGAAAACTAAATTAGCGTTTCCTAATTTTCTAGAAAAATTTCTGTTTTGATAACTAATCGATAACTAAAAAAGAGGGGGAGTTCATGTCAGAAGACAATTCTTATTGGCAGGAAAATCTAGCACTGATTAAAAAGTGTTTAATCATATGGTTTGTGGTTTCATATGTATTTGGGATTTTGCTTGTCGAACAGCTTAACGCTGTTTCTTTAGGTGGTTACAAACTCGGATTCTGGTTTGCACAACAAGGATCTATTTATACGTTTGTGGCTTTAATTTTTTATTACGCCAAGAAAATGGGCGAAATTGACGAAAGTCACAGCAAATAGGGGGGGCGTTCAAATGGATTTACAAACACTTACGTTTCTCTTTGTAGGTATTACTTTCGCAATCTACATTGGTATTGGTATATGGTCAAGAACAGGTTCTACTAAAGAATTCTATGTAGCAGGTGGCGGTGTACCGCCAGTGTTAAATGGTATGGCCACTGCAGCAGACTGGATGAGTGCTGCTTCTTTTATTTCTATGGCTGGTCTAATCGCCTTTTTAGGATATGGCGGTTCGGTTTTCTTAATGGGTTGGACAGGTGGATACGTTCTACTTGCGATGCTTTTAGCTCCATACCTAAGAAAGCATGGCTGTTTCACAGTATCTGAGTTCATTTCAGATCGTTACTACTCTAAGACTGCTAGGGTTGTTGCGGTAATCTGTTTGATCATTGCATCGGTTACTTACGTAATTGGTCAGATGAAAGGTATTGGCGTTGCTTTTGGTAGATTCTTAGAGGTAGATTACACAGATGGTCTATTAATCGGTATGGGTATCGTATTCGTATATGCCGTACTAGGTGGTATGAAGGGTATTACATACACACAAGTTGCCCAATATATCATCATGATTATTGCTTATACCATTCCAGCAATCTTTATCTCGTTGCAGATAACTGGTAATCCAATTCCACAGTTGGGCTTAGGTTCAACGCTCGCTGGAACGGATACTTATCTACTCGATAAGCTTGATGAAGTCGTAACGCAGTTAGGCTTTGCTGAATATACCACTGCATTTAGACTCAACATGACAAACACATTTGTCTATACATTGTCTCTAATGATTGGTACTGCTGGTCTTCCACACGTTATCATGAGATTCTTTACTGTACCTGACATGAAAGCGGCTCGTGAGTCTGCTGGTTGGGCACTAGTATTTATTGCGATTCTATATACAACAGCGCCTGCTGTTGCTGCTATGGCTCGTTTAAATCTTATTGATACGGTTCATAATACACAAGTATCCGAGCTTCCTGGATGGGTTGCTAAGTGGGAAACTACAGGACTTCTTAAGTATGAAGATAAGAATGGCGACGGTAAGATTCAATATGTGGCTGATAAAGCTAAGAATGAGATGACCAAGGTAGACCGTGATATCATGGTACTTGCTAATCCTGAGATTGCTCAGTTACCTAACTGGATTATTGCTCTGGTGGCTGCCGGTGGTCTTGCTGCTGCACTTTCTACTGCGGCAGGTCTATTATTGGCAATTGCCTCATCAGTGTCCCATGATTTACTCAAGGGGGTCTGGCATCCGGAGATATCTGAAACCAAAGAACTCTTCTATGGTCGTGTAGCCATGGCCGGTGCTATTGCCCTGGCTGGTTATCTTGGATATAACCCACCAGATTTCGCTGCAGGTACTGTTGCTCTAGCCTTTGGTCTAGCTGCATCAAGCTTGTTCCCAGCGATTATGATGGGTATCTTCTTCAGAGATATGAATAAAGAAGGTGCGATTGCAGGTATGGTTGCCGGTATTACTGTAACACTGTTATACGTGTTCCAGCATAAAGGTATCATGTTTGTGGCTTCAACTTCATTTATGGGTGATATGTCACCAAACTGGTTCTTAGGTATTGAGCCTAATGCCTTTGGTGCTGTGGGTGCCGTAGTTAACTTTGCTGTTGCATACTTTGTAATGAAGCAAACTGCTAAGACTCCTGAGAACATCCGTCAGATGGTTGATAACATGCACCAACCTAATTAAGATTTTTTATAAATCTTAGTGAAAACACCCGGTTTATCCGGGTGTTTTTTTTTATAATAGCTTGTATGAAATTTTTTACCAATAAACACGTCATTGCTTCTTTAATCATCGCCCCAATTCTTGCAGTATTGGCTTGGTTTGCGGTGGATGATCATGTTTCTGAAAAACCACAAAGTGCTTTGGCTGGACAAAGTTACAACCTAATAGCCAAATCAAATTGCCGTTGGGAAAGCGGCTATTGTTTTTTAGAGAATGAAGATTTAGAAATTCACATCACCACCAATAATCAAAAATATGGCAAAAACACTTTGATGGTACGCTCAGAGATTTCAATTGATTTATTAAACTTTGCACTGGTGTCAGAACCTGGAAAAGATTCCTCTCCAATGGCCATGAAGCCTGTAAACCCTGATCAAACTGAATGGGTTAGTGATGAGCTAAACCTTCAAAACAACCAATTTCTTCAATTTGTCTTCGGCATCAACCAAAGTCGTTTTTATGCCGAAACGCCAACAATATTTGTCTATAAGGAACCGGTGTATCAATAATGGAAGTCGAAAATCTTGAGGTCAGAGAATTTCTACACAAAACCCTGCCTCTTGAAACGCTCGATGAAACCGAACTAAACCAATTGATTGAGATAGTCGATGTTGGTTATCGTAAACGAGGTTATATCCTTACTCTTAAATCTGAATTTATCTACCTTATTCGCAAGGGTGCTATTCAAATTGAAGATGAAAACGAAAAACTATATACCTTACTTGGCGAAAAAGATTGGTTTGGCTACGATGCTCAGTTGAATATCTTCCAACACAGTTGCCATGAAGACACACTGTATTATCGTATACAAAAAAAGGCCTTTTTCGATCAGCTAGGAGATCATCCAGAAGTCAATAATTATTTTTTCTCTCGTCAAGGTATGGGCAGAGAAAATCTTGCGTCAGATAGCTCTTCACATTTATTAAACCAATCAGTCTTGGAGATGACAAGAGCGAACCATCCTTATTTGGTTGAGTCTTCAACGCCGATCAAAGAGGTGGCAGAACTCATGGGGGATAAACAAGTAACTTCAGTAATGGTGATGAAGAAAAATCGTCTATGCGGGATAGTAACTGACAGAGCTTTTTGTACAAAAGTTGTTGCCGATGGCATCGATTCAAAAGCACCAATTGAGAAAATCATGAGCCCCAACCCAATTACAATCGGCCATTACAAAAGTGGTGTTGAAGCAATGTTGCTGATGGCATCAAAACGCATTAGACACTTGCCAATTGTCAATAAAGACAAGGTTGTGGGCGTTATCACAGCAGCAGATCTGCTTAGAAAACAAAGCCACAATGTGGTTTTTTTGATTAATGAAATTCAGTGTTCAACTTCTGTAGAACAGCTGGTTAAGATTTCTGCCCAACTGCCTATGCTTTTGCTAAGAGATGTTGAAGCTAGCATGGACGAACATGATATAGCCTACTCCATCAGCTCTATTGGTCGAGCCATTAATCAACAGTTATTGAAGATGGCAGAAACTCTTTTGGGAGAACCTCCGATTCAATATGCATGGGTCGTTGCAGGCTCAATGGCCAGAAGTGAGCAAATTCTGCATTCTGATCAAGATAATTTGCTTATCTTGTCTGACGATTATAAAGCCAAAGAACACGATCAATATTTCCAAGAACTGAGCAAATTTGTCAGCGATGGACTGAATGCTTGTGGTTATGTGTATTGTCCTGGTGATGTGATGGCTACTAACCCTAAATGGAGGCAATCGTTGTCTGTTTGGCAACAATATTTTGATGATTGGATTGAATCACCTAATACTAAGGCACTGATGCACGCCAGTATCTTTTTTGATATGAAATGTATTTATGGTGATTCAGCGATGTTTGAATCGATGATGTCACAGGTATTAAAAAAAGCAGCCAAAAACTCTATCTTTTTGTCACATATGGCAAGTAATGCTCAGCATTATCAGCCACCCCTTGGGTTTTTTAGGCACTTTATCCTAGAGGAGCATGGGCCTCATGAAAAAGCACTTAATATGAAAAAACGTGGTGTGGTTCCGGTGATTGATTGCGCTCGTGTGTATGCTTTATCAAACCAGATCTCGGCCGTTAATACCATAGATCGTTTACGTCTATTAGCAGATATGGGCGGTCTGAGTGAATCTGGCGCGCAAAATTTTCTAGATGCCTATAAATTTATCAACGAGCTTCGCATTCGTCATCAGGCACAGCAAATTAAACAAGAGCAAGAGCCAGACAACTACATTTTGCCAAGTGAGATATCATCGCTTGATAAAAAGCATCTAAAAGATGCATTTGATGTTATCTTAAAAATGCAAAATGCAATGGGTTCGCAATACCAAACAGCCATTCTTCCATGAAAGATTTGATTCGCTATCACCTATTAGAAAAAAAGCGCAAAAAACTTTCTCAGCATAAAAATCTGCCTAGGGCACTTAAAGATTATTTATCGATACCTTTGGTTAAGCCTAATACTCCTTTAGGGCAAATTGAATTTTTAGTATTGGATTTTGAGACAACAGGGTTAGACATCAAAAAAGATCGAATTGTTAGCTTGGGATACACACTAATTAAAGATTTGCATATTGCATTGTCTAAGAGTAGGCACATTGTCGTAAACCCAAAACAAACCATGGATGAACAAAACGTCGCTATTCACGAATTAACTGACGATGAAGTGAGTCAAGGTGTGAAAGTTTCAAGCATGATGCAACATTTACTTTCAATCATGAAAGGGCGTGTTTTAGTGGTGCATTTTGATCAGATTGAACGCAATTTTATTAATAAGTGTAGCGCACAACTCTATGATATTGATCCCCTGCCATTTCAGCTACTAGATACACTTAAAATCGAGTCTGATAAGCAACAAAAAACACAAGGCTTCGTCAATGGCAAAAGCCTTAGACTGTTTAATTTAATTCAGCAGTACAATCTACCAAGATACAAAGCCCATCATGCAATGCAAGATGCCATTTCAACAGCCGAATTGTTTCTTGCACAGATTGCATCAATGAAAAAAAATTCACATAGTAAATTTAAAGAATTGCTTTAAAAATATTTTTCTTGGAAAATACTTTTTTTGGTATTATGAAGAATCTTATTTTTATTTTTTTTGCTGGAGATAACTATGTATCCGATAATTGAATCTGATCGAAAGCCATTGTGCGATGAAAAAACCTATCAGACAATGTATGCAGAATCAATCAAGAATTCTGACGAATTTTGGGCAAATCAGGCGAAAACATTTCTAGACTGGGGAAAGGATTGGGATAAAGTTAGCAATGTTGATTACAATAAAGGGTTAATCGAGTGGTTTAAAGGCGCAGAGTTAAATGTTGCCTACAATTGTATAGACAGGCATTTGCCAGAGCGTGCCAATCAAACTGCCATTATTTGGGAGGGAGATGACCCCAATCAATCCAAACATATTACCTACCAACAATTGCATGACGAAGTTGCAAAATTGTCTAATGGTTTGAAAAAATTAGGCGTTGTCGCTGGTGATCGCGTTTGTATTTACATGCCAATGGTGCTTGAGGCTACCTATGCCATGTTGGCTTGCGCAAGACTTGGTGCGATTCACTCTGTGGTGTTTGGTGGTTTCTCACCTGAAGCACTCAAAGACCGTGTGTTAGATTCGCAGTGTAAGGTTGTGATTACTGCAGATGAGGGTGTTCGTGGAGGAAAATCGGTTCCACTCAAGGCCAATGTTGACAAAGCCACGGCAAATTGTGACTGTGTTGAGCATGTATTAGTGGTCAAACGCACAGGAGGGGATATTAATTGGAGTGATCGTGATGTGTGGTATCACCAGCTTACGGATGATATGCCAAGTACTTGTGATTATGAGAATTTTGACGCCGAATCTCCATTGTTTATTCTCTATACTTCTGGCTCAACTGGAAAACCTAAGGGTGTTTTACATACCTCAGGCGGTTATCTCTTGTTTGCAGCCATGACACACAAATACACATTTGATTATCAAGAAGGGGATATATATTGGTGTACAGCCGATGTCGGTTGGGTTACGGGACATTCTTATATCGTATACGGGCCGTTGGCAAATGGCGCGACCACAGTTATGTTTGAAGGTATCCCCACTTATCCAGATGCCTCACGTTTTTGGCAGGTGATCGACAAACATAAGATTAATACTTTTTATACGGCGCCTACTGCCATTCGAGCATTAATGGGTGCTGGCGATGGTTTTGTTAATTCAACCTCACGTCAAAGTCTTAAAATTTTAGGCACCGTAGGCGAACCTATTAACCCAGAAGCATGGGAATGGTACTATCACACAGTAGGACAAGATCGTTGCCCAATTGTTGATACTTGGTGGCAAACTGAAACAGGGGGGCACATGATTACGCCACTGCCTTATGCCACAGCACTCAAGCCAGGTTCTGCTACCAGACCATTTTTTGGTATCGAGCCTCAAGTGGTCAACGAACAGGGCGATGTTCTAGAGGGTGAAGCAGAAGGCATATTAGTCATGGCGCGTTCATGGCCAGGACAGATGCGTACACTCTACAACAACCACGAACGTTTTATGGAGGCTTATTTCTCCACTTTTCCTGGTAAATACTTCGCTGGAGATGGCGTTAAACGTGACGGTGATGGTTATTATTGGATCACTGGACGAGTGGACGATGTTTTGAATATTTCTGGACACCGTTTAGGTACAGCAGAGATTGAATCGGCTTTGGTACTTCATGAAGATGTTTCTGAAGCAGCAGTTGTTGGTTACCCGCATGATATTAAAGGGCAGGGTATTTATGCTTATGTTTCTTTGATGCAGGGTGCTGAGCCTAGCGATGAATTAAAACTTGATTTGGTGAAGTTGGTGCGCTCTGAGATTGGTCCAATTGCCACGGTTGACAAGATACAGTTCTCACCTGGTTTACCAAAGACACGCTCTGGAAAGATTATGCGCCGGATTCTTCGTAAAATTGCCGAGAATGATTACGATAATTTAGGTGATACATCAACTTTAGCAGAACCTGAAGTGGTCAAGGAGCTAATTAATAACCGAATCGCTTAGATGACTACTGAGTGATTTGTATATCTTTAATTTTTTCCTTAACTTTGTCTTTTAGGCTAACCACACATTGCTCATGGTAGTTTTTTTGCATTGATTCATTAAGTGAGACAATCTCGCCAAGTACTTTTTTCTCAAGAGACATTGTGTTTTTGATGTTTTGACAGTAATTTTCAATCTCTTCTACTGTATAAGAGACCAAGGTTGCTACACCAATTACAGGCACAATAACACCTGTGACAGCAATCCCTGTAGAGGTTTCTTTTAAGGCAGAAATGCGATCAAAATTTCTTTTAACAATAGACTGGTTTTGCTGTTCAAACACGGTTTTTAAATGGTTTAATTTTTGGTCTGAAATCTTAAGTTGAGTTTGAGTTTGGTTGAGCGATTGCTGGGCCGATTGTAAAGAACCTTTAAGATTGCTAACCTCGCTACGTGCGTCTTCAATTTTCGAGATTTCATCGGTTAACACATGAGACTTACTATTAGCCAGTGACAGTGCTTTTTTAGTAGCTGTCAGTTCAGATTGCAACGTTACAATTTGCTGATCCAAATCATCTAATGTTACCGTTGGATTAGTATCAACATTATCATTTGAAGTTGAATTTTCTACGACTGAAAGCTTAGAGTTGAACTCATTGGTTGTGGCAGAAAGCTCATTCTCCAGCTCAGCTACTTTGTTGCTAAAGAAAAAAAAACTTGCAATCAGTGTGATCGATAGAGCGATGATTGTAAATAGTGATTTATTTTCCATAATAATTCTCAAAAAAGGGCTTTAATATGGGTGCCAATTATACACTAATTTTAAGTATATATAAGAATATTATGATATTATAATATAAAACAGTTTAATGACTAGTTTTGCAACCATTGTGCCACTTGTTTGGCGTAATAAGTTAAAACCGCATCTGCCCCTGCACGTTTGAAAGACAATAGGGTTTCCAAAACCACAGGTTGTTCGTTAATCCAGCCATTTTGACTTGCGGCTTTGAGCATGGCATATTCACCACTCACATGATAGGCAAAAGTTGGCATGCCAAAGGTTTGTTTGATTTGATGAACAATATCAAGATAGGGCAACCCAGGCTTAACCATCACCATATCGGCACCTTCTTCGATATCCATGGCCACTTCTCGAATGGCTTCATTGCTATTGGCTGGGTCCATTTGGTATGTTTCTTTGCTTGAAGCTCCTAGGTTTGCTGCTGATCCTACGGCATCCCTAAATGGTCCATAATAGTTAGATGCATACTTGGCTGAGTAAGCCAATATATTGGTATGGATAAAACCATTTTCTTCTAGGACATCACGAATTGCACCAATACGCCCATCCATCATATCAGAAGGGGCAACAATATCAGCACCTGCTTTGGCGTGTGAGAGTGCTTGTTTGACCAACACCTCAACGGTTTCATCATTGAGCACATAGCCAGAGTCGTCAATAAGCCCGTCCTGTCCATGCGTGGTAAAAGGGTCGAGCGCCACATCGGTAATAACACTAATCTCAGGGCATTCGCTCTTTAAAGCTCTAACAGCGCGTTGTGCTAGGCCATCTTCATTATAAGATTCTTTCGCATTTAGAGATTTTTTTTCTTCAGGCACAACTGGAAACAATGCCACTGCACGGATACCCAACTCAACCAATGTTTTTGCTTCACTGACTAACTGATCGACACTTAAGCGTTCAATATCTGGCATTGAGTCAATTTGCTCACGCTGATTCTCGCCTTCGATCACAAAAATCGGAAAAATTAAATCGTCAGTGCTAAGAGTGTTTTCACGCATTAATTCACGGGTATTTGCGTGTTTTCTCATACGACGAGGTCTTTGAGTTAAAATGGACATTCGTTTTTTATATTAACAATTTAACAGCGATTATACAACAATGAACCAAGCCAGCGAAACGTTAAAGAACATGTCTAATGTATCTGAGGCATTTATCAAACCTTTCCCTAATTCCACAAAGATATACGTCGAAGGTTCTCGAGTGGATATTCAAGTTCCCATGCGTGAAATTACTCTCACTGATACTATTGGTGACTTGGCTGAGAAAAATGATCCGGTTTGCGTTTATGACACCTCAGGTGTTTATACCGATCCCAATGCCAATGTTGATTTTCGCATAGGACTGGCTCCGATTCGTCAAAATTGGATTGATGAGAGAGACGATACCCAAGTCTTGGAGAATTTTAGCTCCGATTTTTGCAACAAACGTTTGTCTAACAATGATTTAGACGAACTGCGTTTTGAGCACATTCGCAAGCCTAGGCGCGCTCAAAAGGGCAAAAATGTTACTCAAATGCATTACGCTAAAAAAGGCATTATCACACCCGAGATGGAATACATTGCCATTCGTGAAAACTGTCGTTGGCAAGAATACAAAGATCAAATCGGCCAACACAAGGGAGAGAGTTTTGGCGCAGCAATTCCTGATGTTATCACCCCTGAATTTGTGCGTGACGAGGTTGCTCGTGGCCGTGCAATTATTCCGAATAATATCAATCATCCAGAATCAGAGCCAATGATTGTTGGGCGTAATTTTTTGGTCAAAATCAATGGCAATATTGGTAATTCTGCCTTAGGTTCTTCAATAGAGGAAGAAGTTGACAAGATGGTTTGGGGGATTCGCTGGGGAGCAGATACGATCATGGATTTGTCCACAGGACAAAATATCCACGAGACTCGAGAATGGATCATTCGTAATTCACCCGTTCCGATTGGAACTGTGCCTATTTACCAAGCTTTAGAGAAAGTCAATGGTGTGGCAGAAGATTTGACTTGGGAAGTTTTTAAAGACACACTCATCGAACAAGCCGAACAAGGCGTCGATTACTTCACCATTCATGCAGGCGTGCGTCTTAAGTATGTCCCATTAACTGCCAAGCGAGTCACCGGCATTGTCTCTCGTGGCGGATCAATCATGGCCAAATGGTGTCTGGCTCATCATAAGGAGAATTTCCTCTATACTCATTTTGAAGAAATTTGCGAGATCATGAAAGCCTATGACGTGACCTTTTCACTTGGCGATGGTTTGCGCCCAGGTTCAATTGCTGATGCCAATGATGCTGCGCAATATGGTGAATTGGAAACACTGGGTGAGCTGACCAAGATTGCTTGGAAGCACGATGTACAAACTTTTATCGAAGGCCCAGGACACGTACCTATGCACATGATAAAAGACAATATGGAAAAGCAACTGAAAGAATGCTCAGAAGCACCGTTTTATACTCTGGGCCCACTAACCACTGACATTGCTCCGGGCTATGACCACATTACATCAGCCATCGGTGCTGCACAAATCGGTTGGTATGGTACTGCCATGCTTTGTTATGTCACACCAAAAGAACATTTGGGCTTGCCTGACAAAGACGATGTTAAGCAAGGAATCATTGCTTATAAGATTGCCGCACATGCAGCAGATTTAGCCAAAGGTCATCCAGGTGCACAGATTCGAGACAATGCTTTGTCTAAAGCACGATTTGAATTTAGATGGGAAGATCAATTTAACCTCTCACTCGACCCAGACACCGCGCGTGAATATCACGACGAAACTTTACCCAAGCAAGCAGCCAAGACTGCGCACTTTTGTTCTATGTGTGGGCCAAAGTTCTGTTCCATGAAAATCACGCAAGAGATCAAAGGTTTGGACGAAAAACAAGTTGAAGAGATTAACGCCATTCAAGTGGAGATGGAACAAAAATCCCAGGAATTTTTAGAAAATGACAGTGAAATCTACATCAAACAAGCTTAATTTTCTTGAATTGGGTTTTTTTCTAAATTTTCTAATTTTTTAAAGTCTTTAAGACAGCATTGTTGGGAGGGATTGAGGTTTTCACAATTACATTGCTTGGTTTTGGTTTGATAGACAACAAAATCCTTTAAAACAGCATTTTTTCCTTGTTTTAAGGCGTTTTTGTAGGCATTTTCAGTGATGTTAAAGCAATAACAAAGCAGTTTTTCTTGTGTTTGATTGTTACAACAGCCCATTTGTAAAAAATCCAAAATTTTTCCAGTAGAATATGCGCTCAATTATAAATAACAAAAACCGATGTTAATTGTTGTTCTGATCAATATCTTAATTGTGGCACTGAGTGTGTTGGTGCATTATGAATTTCTACATCAGTCGACTAAACTCTTGCCAATGTTTCATATCAAACACCGAGCTAGGGTTTTAGTGGTTGTGATTATTGCACTGATTGCTCACGTGATTGAGGTTTGGATCTATGCGTTGAGTTATTTTTGGCTACATGGCAATGAAAGATGGGGTTATTTACAAGGTAATTTTGATGGTTCTCTATTAGACAGCGTGTATTTCTCTTTTACTACCTTTTCGACCTTGGGTTTTGGTGATATAGAGCCCATTGGTAATATTCGATTTTTGGTGGGAATGGAGGCTTTGGCTGGCTTTGTTTTGATTACTTGGTCGGCTTCTTTTTTATTCTACGAAATGCAAAAACATTGGAAAGACTAGCGCTATGAGGTATTTACTGATTTTGCTAATCTCAAGTTTATATTTGGGCGTTGCAACAGCATCCCCACACCCTTCAAAACCATGGATAAATATAGAATATCCTCAAGACAAGGATAAATTTTGGTGGGACGACAGCTGGTGGAAAAAAGGCCAACTAGAGACGCCAGAAAACCATGAAGTTGAAATGCAAAATATCACTTATAACGATGATGATTTTGAAGTTGAGGCTTATTTATTCAAGCCTATTAAACCGGGTAAATATTTGCCTATTTTGTTCCAACATGGGCGTCGTGGTTTGGATGCATGGACCTTGCCAAGGATTAAACGTCTCGCGGCCAGAGGGTTTGTGGTTCTAGCGCCTGATATGTTTGGCACGCACATGAAAGAGCCGTTTCCAATGGAGCACGATTATCAATATGACTCTCATACTGCCAAAGGCATAGATGCACTTTTAGGTAGAAAAGACGTGATTGGCGACAAAGCCTGCATTGTCTCGCACACACGTGGTGGATACATGGCACTAAAAGCCTTAGTGACTCATCAACAACAAAACAACAAAGTGGGTTGTTATGTGGCTTATTATCCGCACTGGCAAGATCCTAATCTGCCAGAACCCATGCAGATTTATCAATATGCACCCGAAGTGGATGAGTTAGATGTGCCTGTGTTGGTGTTTGTTGGCGAACACGATCAATATCAGCGATTGCGCCCGATTCTTATGGGCATTGAATCCTTGCAAGAACAGGGTAAAGAGGCCAAGTTAATTATCTATCCTGGTGTGGGCAGGGGTTTTGATTTTAGACCCGAACATGTACGGACTTTTGCCGATGATCTGGCCAGTAAAGACGCCAATCAA
>CAZYIW010000032.1:0-14319 GCA_964647705.1 uncultured Piscirickettsiaceae bacterium | reverse complement strand
TCTTGCATTGAGCTGGCGCCTATATCGGAGATTACCTGATCAACCGCGGCTTCGATTTCTGCCTCGCTCATTTGTGCTGGCATGTAGTTATTAATAACCACTAGCTCCGCTTCTTCGCCCGCAACTAAATCATCTCTGCCAGCATCTTTGAACTGTGAGATTGAGTCTTTGCGTTGTTTGACCATTTTTTGAACCACGCTCAAAACTGCTGCATCATCCAGCTCGATGCGTTCATCAATCTCTTTTTGTTTGATAGCCCCAAGTAGCATGCGAATGGCTTTAAGGCTTTGTGTGTCCTTTGCCTTCATTGCCGATTTCATGTCTTCGACAATTTGATTTTTTAAATCAGACATTGGATAGTTTTTTAAATTAGTATAGACGTCTGCGTTGAACGCGATTCTTCGCCATCTCTTTGTGTGTACGTTTAACAGCAGCTGCTTTTTTACGTTTTTTCACCCATGTTGGTTTTTCGTAAAATTCTTTTTTTCTCACGTCGGTAATTACACCGGCTCGATCACAAGAACGACGAAAGCGTCTTAGTGCAATGTCAAAAGGTTCGTTTTCTCTTACTTTAATTGATGGCATAAATAATTTATCCTTATGAATCTTGTGTTGCTTCAGTGGTATCGTCACTGTCAAAGTCAACCAATTGTACAATGGCCATAGGTGCTTTATCACCTGTACGGAAACCGGCTTTTAAAATACGCACATAACCGCCTGGTCTATCTTTATAGAAGGGACCTAACTCGGTAAAAAGTTTTGCCACCGAAGAATCATCACGTAATTTTGCAAACACATAACGACGATTAGCAACGCTGTCGGACTTTGCTTTGGTGATTAACGGTTCAACCACACGGCGTAGCTCTTTAGCTTTAGGCAAAGTGGTTTTAATCATTTCGTGCTGAAACAACGAATTTGCCATATTCTTGAACATCGCTTTACGGTGCGATGCATTACGATTAAGTTGTTTGCCTGACTTTCTATGTCTCATTTTAGTGTCCTGGTTTTATTATTCACTCATTAAGTCAACGGGTGGCCAATTTTCAATCTCTGTTCCCAATTCCAAGCCTTTTTCTGTCAATACTTCTTTTATTTCGTTTAACGACTTACGACCTAGGTTTGGTGTTCTAAGCAAATCTTGCTCAGTTTTTTGAATCAAATCACCAATATAGTAAATCTGCTCTGCTTTTAAGCAGTTGGCTGAACGCACAGTCAATTCCAATTCGTCAACTGCTGCTAATAATTGTGGATCGAAGTCATCTGAGGTTGGTAATTGTGCCTCTTCTTCAACCATCTCTAACTCAACAAAAGATGAAAGCTGGTCTTGCAAAATTGTCGCTGCTCGTTTGATCGCTTCTTCGGCATCTACAGAACCATTTGTCTCCATATTGATATTGAGCTTGTCTAAATTCACTTTTTGATCAACACGTGCTGCGTCAACAGTAAAGCTTACGCGCTTGATTGGAGAAAAACTTGCATCAAGTTGCATACCCCCAATAGTTGAGGCCTCTTCATCACGAGTAATGGCTGTGTCATAGCCACGACCTGTTGAAATCTTTAAAGTCATACGAATGCTGCCACCTTCATTAACTGTGGCGATAACTTTTTCTGGATTAAAAACTGAAATATCGGTACCGTTTGACTCAATATCCGCTACAGTAATCTCAGCAGGGCCGGATTTTTCTATCACAACTTCAGTTGAATCTGTTGTATTGAGTGCAACAGATACTTCTTTTAGGTTAAGCAAAATATCCAAAACATCTTCTTGTACACCTTCTATGGTTGAGTACTCATGCATTACGCCATCGATGGCGACTTCAGTCACGGCTGATCCTACTATTGAAGAGAGCAATGTTCTTCTAAGAGCATTACCTAATGTATGACCAAAACCTCTTTCAAGTGGCTCAAGTATGATTCTATATTCGTTGTTACCGATTTCTGATGCTTCAACTAACTTTGGCTTTAAAAAGTCTCTTGCGCTACCTTGCATAATTTTTCCTTTACTTAGAGTACAATTCCACAATTAAGTGTTCTTCAATATCTGATGATAAATCATCACGTGCTGGAATATTTTTAAAAACACCTTTAAGTGCTTTATTATCTACATCCACCCATTCAGCTTGACCTGCTTGCTCAGCTAGCTCTAATGCTAATTGGATACGCGATTGTTTTTTTGCTTTTTCTCTCACTTCAACTTCGTCATTTTCACTCACTTGAAATGAAGGAATATTAACGACTCGACCATTGACTAGAATAGCCTTATGGGACACCAACTGACGTGCTTCAGCTCGCGTTGAAGCAAAACCCATACGATAAACCACATTATCTAGACGACACTCTAGTAACGAAAGTAGGTTCTCACCGGTTGAGCCTTTCTTTTGTGAAGCTTTTTTGTAGTATAGGCGGAATTGTTTTTCCAATAATCCATACATACGACGAACTTTTTGTTTTTCTCGGAGTTGTAGACCATAATCAGAACCTTTTGCACGACGAGCTGTAGCACCATGCATACCAGGTAGTTGATTAACTTTGCACTTAGAATCAAGTGACCTAACACCACTCTTTAAGAAGAGATCTGTGCCTTCACGGCGTGCTAATTTACAAGTTGGTCCAGTATATCTTGCCATAATTGTTCCTTATACTCTACGTTTTTTAGAAGGACGACATCCATTATGAGGAATAGGTGTCACATCTGTGATTGATTGAATTTTTAAACCTTGTGCATTGAGTCCACGAATAGCAGAATCACGACCTGGGCCCGGCCCTTTGACTCGTACATCTAAATTTTTCATGCCGAATGAGGCAATGGCTTTATCTGCGCAATTGGTCGCTGCAACTTGTGCAGCAAAAGGAGTTGATTTTCTAGAACCTCTAAAACCTGAACCGCCAGATGTTGTCCAGCAAAGTGCGTTACCATGACGATCGGTTATCATCACAATTGTGTTGTTGAATGTCGCATGTATATGCGCAATACCATCTGTAACGACTTTCTTTGATTTCTTTTTAGTTGCTGCATTAGCCATAGTATTTAATCTACCTATAAATTATTTAATGAGACGGCGAGGGCCTTTTCTGGTTCTCGCATTTGTCTTAGTTCTTTGACCTCGGACGGGCAGTGATTTTCTATGGCGTATACCACGATAACAACCCAAGTCTCTTAGACGTTTAATGTCCATGGCAATTTGTCGACGAAGGTCGCCTTCAACCTCAAACTTTGCCACTGCAGAACGCAAGCTTTCCAACTGATCTTCAGTTAAATCAGAAACTTTGGTTGTTGGATCTAATTTTGTCGCATTACAAATCTCTTTCGCTCTGGTATTACCAATACCAAAAACTGATTGCAAGCCAATAACAATGTGCTTGTGTGTTGGAATATTAATTCCTGCTATTCGTGCCATAAACTTCCTTTTTTTGTCCTCTAATGGTCTATGTTTTTCTTAAAAAAAATTACCTTAAATTAAAAATTTAAAAAACCCGCAATTATACTTTTGAACTCTTTTGCTGTCAATCGTATTAACCTTGTCTTTGCTTATGTCTTGGCTCCTTGCAAATTACGCGTACAACGCCGTTACGCTTAATAATTTTACAATTCTTACAGATTTTTTTTACCGATGCTCTTACTTTCATAATACTTACCCTTATTGAATTAATTCAAACCCGCTTTTTTCATTAATGACTCATATTGATTTGACATTAAATGCGACTGTGCCTGAGCAATAAAATCCATTACCACTATCACAATAATTAATAAACTGGTTCCACCAAAATAAAACGGTACATCCCAATTTAAAATCAAAAACTCTGGCAGTAGACACACGGCAGTAATATAGACTGCACCTGCTGATGTTAATCTTGACATCACTGTGTCAATATAATCCGCTGAATGTTGTCCTGGACGAATACCTGGAATGAATCCACCTGAGCGCTTTAGATTGTCGGCTGTGTCTTTTGCATCAAAAGTCAAAGCAGTATAGAAGAAGGTAAAAAACATAATTGCTGCTGCATAAAACACAATGTAGGGCAGGTTGCCCGGCGATAAGCTAGCAATAATCTGATCGATGAGTGTCACATCACCGCCATCAGAAGTAAACCAACCTCCTAGTGTTGCAGGAAAAAGAATAATACTCGAGGCAAAGATGGGTGGAATCACACCGGCCATATTAATTTTTAATGGCAAGTATGAGCTTTGTCCGCCAACCATTTTACGTCCTTGTTGGCGTTTGGCATAATTGACTGTAATTCGCCTTTGACCACGCTCAACATAGACCACAAAAGCTGTAACTAAAAACGCCATTGCTAGGATGATTACCACAGTAATCACGCCTAAAGTACCGTTGGCAACTAGAGAAAGTGTTTGGCCTAGAGCAGAAGGTAGTCCAGAAACGATACCGGCAAAAATAATCATTGAAATACCATTACCAATGCCTTTTTCGGTAATTTGTTCGCCAAGCCACATCAAAAATAAAGTACCTGTGGTTAGGGTGACTACGGTCACAAAAATAAACACAAAACCTGGTGTGGTTACCAATGAAACACCACCAGCATCTTGTGATTGAAGAGCAACTGAGATACCATAAGACTGGAAAGTCGCCAGTAATACAGTACCAATACGCGTGTATTGTGTAATTTTACGCTTACCTGACTCACCTTCTTTTTTAAGTTGTTCCAACTTCGGTACAACCGAAGTCATCAGTTGCATAATAATCGATGCAGAAATGTAGGGCATGATACCCAAAGTAAAAATTGATAGCCTTTCCAAAGCGCCACCAGAGAACATATTAAACATGTCCAAAATTGTGCCTTGTTGATCCTGCACTAAGGACGCCAGTGCAACTGGCGAGATAAATGGAATAGTGATATGTGTCCCTAGCCTAAAAACAATTAACGCACCCAATAAAAAGAGGATGCGCTTTATTAAATCTTCAGATAGACCAAGAGGTTGACTCATATCATTACTCGCTCACAGAACCTTTAACAGCTTCAATTGCCGCCTTTGCACCTTTGGTTGCTTTGATGCCAGATAATTTTACTGCCCTGGTAATTTCACCTGATAATATGACTTTAACACGTTGAATATTTTTATTGACCAGATTGTGTTGTTTAAGTACATCAATGGTAACGTTTTTTTCTTCTAACTTGTTAATTTCAGAAAGTGTTACTTGAGAAGTAACCTTTGAAACTCTTGAACTAAATCCTACTTTTGGTAGGCGACGTTGTAGGGGCATTTGCCCGCCTTCAAAACCAACTTTAGTAAAACCTCCAGAGCGTGATTTTTGACCTTTATGGCCACGACCACAGGTCTTGCCAAAGCCACTGCCAATGCCTCGACCTACACGTTTTCTTGTTGTTTTCTCGCCTTGCGCTGGAGCCAATGTATTTAATTGCATCAATATCATTTTTTAACCCTTTACTTTGAGTAAGTAAGCTACTTTGTTAATCATGCCACGCACCTGTGGTGTATCCACCAATTCGACCGTGTGATTGATTCTTTTCAAACCAAGACCAGCTACTGTTGCACGATGAGATGGTAGGCGGCCATGGAAACTTTTTACCAACGTTATGCTTAATGTTTTGTTTTTTGGAGTGGTTTTTTTAGTTGTTGCTGCTTTCTTAGTGGCAGTTACTTTTTTAGCCGTCGTTGTTTTCTTAGCAACAGTTGCTTTTTTAGCCGGTGCTTTTTTAACTACCTTTTTATCTTCATCAGCCATTACACTTCTCCCGTAATCTGCTCGAGTGTTTTGCCACGTTTAGCCGCAACTGACTGTGGAGAAGACATATTGGTCAAACCGTCAATGGTTGCGCGTACCACACTGATTGGGTTACGCGTACCGTTACATTTAGCCAAGATGTCATGAACACCTACCGCTTCTAAAACACTACGCATTGGTCCACCTGCAATCACACCGGTACCTTCAGAGGCTGGTTGCATATAAACTTTTGCTGCCCCCACATGAGACTTCACTGGATAATACAATGTGCCATCTTTAAGTGGAACACTCTTCATTGATCTTCTGGCTTTGTCCATGGCTTTTTGAATTGCTGCAGGCACCTCACGAGCCTTACCCGTACCATAGCCAACTTTACCTTTGCCGTCACCAACAACCACCAAAGCGGAGAAACCAAAAATTCGACCGCCCTTAACCACTTTGACAACGCGTCGAATATTGACCAATTTTTCAATAAACTCGCTTTCGTCTTTATTATTATTGTTGTTATTATATTCAGCCATTATTTAAACCTTATATCTCAATAAATTAGAAGTCCAAGCCACCTTCTCTCGCGGCATCAGCCAATGCTTTTACACGGCCGTGATATTTAAAACCTGAGCGATCAAAGGCCACTTTGGTGACTTTTGCTTTTTTGGCAGCTTTGGCAATTTGTGCGCCAACTTTGGTCGCTGCATCTTTATTACTACCATTTTTCATTTTTGTAGCCAGTGATGAAGCTGATGCCAATACTTTAGAACCACAAGGGCTAATAATTTGTGCATAGATGTGTTGAGAAGTTTTATGAACGCAAAGACGCTCTACACCAGATTCTCTATTCTTAGCTCTAAATCTTGTTGCTCTTCTAATACGAGCTTGTTTTTTAGAAATTTTCATCTTGCTAACCCTTAATTATTTTTTCTTAGCTTCTTTACGAACCACTTGCTCATCAGCATAGCGAACACCTTTGCCTTTATATGGCTCAGGTGGACGATAAGCTCTGATTTCAGCGGCCACTTGACCTACTTTTTGCTTATCAATGCCTTTAACTACCACTTCTGTTTGTGAAGGTGTCTCAACAGTTATGCCTTCTGGCAAGTTGTAATTGATAGGATGTGAAAAACCCAAAGTCAAATCAAGTACTTTTCCTTTTGCCTGTGCACGATAACCCACGCCGATAAGTGTTAATTTTTTTTCAAAACCTTCTGATACACCCTGAATTAAATTTGCAGTATTGGCTCTAGCAGTCCCTGCTTGTGCCCATGCTGCTTTTTCTTCTTTTTTATCTACCTTGGTTGTAGAAAAAGTCAATGTATTATCTGCATTGTCAATGGCAACAAATGGATGTAGGTTCATACTCATTTGTCCTAGCTTACCTTTAACAGACATCTCAGATCCGTTTATTGAAACTTCAACGCCAGCTGGAATTGTGATTGGTGCTTTTGCAACTCTACTCATTTTAAAACTCCCAAATTATGAAACGCTGCATAGCACTTCACCACCAACATTCTCAGCGCTGGCTTGTTGTCCAGTCATTACACCTTTTGGTGTTGAAACAATAACAATACCTAATCCGTTCATTACTTTTGGCATGTTGGTACTCTTGGCATAAACTCTAAGACTTGGCTTTGAAACGCGTTTAAGCGAATCAATAACAGGCTTGTTGTCATAATATTTAAGTTGAATTGTCAATGTTCTTTGTGCACCATCGCCATCAACATCAAACGATTCAATATAGCCCTCTTGTTGCATCACATCTGCAATCGCAGACTTTAAATTAGAGGCTGGAACACAAACTTCTTTTTTATCAACTGCATGCGCATTGCGAATGCGGGTTAACATATCAGCGATAGGATCAGACATACTCATCTTACAACCTCCTACCAACTAGCCTTAGACAAACCAGGTACTTCACCATTCATGGTGCGTTCTCTAAGTTTTGTCTTAGCCAAACCAAATTTACGATAAAAACCGTGCGGACGACCCGACAAACCACAACGATTACGCTGACGAGTTGGGGAAGCATCGCGTGGCAATGCTTGCAACTTAATGGTCGCACGAAAACGTTCTTCATCAGTTGAATGAACGCTTTTAATTATCTTTTTTAATTCAAGGCGTTTTGCACGGTATTTTTCAACCAGCTTTGCACGCTTAATGTCTCTATTGATCATAGACTTTTTAGCCATTTTCTTATCCTTTAAATGGAAAGTTAAACATTGCTAATAGTTTCTTAGCATCATCATCATTGGTTGCCGATGTGGTGATAGCAATATCCATACCACGCACCTGGGTCACCTTTTCAAAATCGATTTCTGGAAATACGAATTGCTCAGTAATACCCATGTTGTAGTTACCACGACCATCAAAGGATTTGTCGTTTAAACCACGAAAATCACGAATACGTGGGATAGCTATATTTACCAAACGATCTAAAAATTCATACATTTTTTCTCGGCGTAAAGTTACTTTACAGCCAATAGGGTTGCCTTCTCTTAATTTAAAGCTAGCCACTGACTTACGTGCCATTGTTGTTTGTGGCTTTTGCCCTGAAATAAGTGACATTTCCTCTAAAGCACTTTGCAGGATTTTTTTATCACCCAAAGCACTTCCTAGCCCCATATTAATGGTGATTTTCTCAAGCTTTGGTACAGCCATAGGGTTTTTCATCCCTAGATCTTTTTGCAAAGCAGGTAGGATCTCGTCCTTGTATTTTTTTTGTAGTCTTGCCACCTTTAATATTCCTTATTAATCAGTATCAAACGATTGCTTCACCGCTTGACTTAAAAAATCTCTCTTTATTACCCTTGTCATCCACACGGATGCCTACACGATCTGCCTTTTTGCTTTCAGGGTTGTATATCGCAATATTGGAAATATCAATTGGCATTTCTTTGTCTTCAATGCCACCCTGAACACCTGTATTAGGATTTGGTCTCACGTGTTTTTTTGCCAGATTCAAACCCTCAACAATCACTTTAGAACCTTGAGTTTGAGTCACAGTACCGATTGCACCTTTGTCTTTTCCGGCAATCACTATAACTTCGTCATTTTGTTTAATTTTTTTCATTACAACACCTCTGGAGCTAATGACACAATCTTCATAAATTGCGCAGAACGTAACTCACGAGTCACTGGGCCAAAAATACGAGTGCCAATAGGCTCTAATTTTGAGTTTAACAATACAACTGCATTAGAATCAAAACGAATCAACGAACCGTCATTACGACGCACACCTTTGGCAGAACGAACAACCACTGCGTCATAAACATCACCTTTTTTAACTTTACCGCGTGGAGATGCTTCTTTAATACTTACTTTGATGACATCACCAATATTTGCATAGCGACGTTTAGACCCACCCAACACTTTGATACATTGTGCTTGAACGGCTCCACTGTTATCTGCTATACGCAGTTTTGTTTGCATTTGTATCATCTTCTACTCTCTATTCAAACTCTGTGATTAATCGATGGCGACTGATTTCTCAATCACTTCCACTAATGCCCAATGTTTAGTCTTAGAAAAAGGCTTAGACTCTAACACTCTGACAGTATCACCCAAACCGCACTCATTCTTATCATCATGCGCGTGAACTTTGGTGCTACGTTTAATATATTTCTTATAAATTGGGTGTCTAACTTTACGCTCAACTAGCACACTAATAGTTTTGTCGCGACTGGCACTAACAACTTTGCCCACTAACTCGCGTTTAATTTTATTCTCACTCATGCGCTTTTCTCTCTCATAATTGTTTTAACTTGAGCAATGGTTTTTTTCATCTGACCCAGTTTTGAAGTGTCAGATAATTGGCCAGACTTATGCTGCATACGCAATTCAAAATGTTCTTTTAAAAGATCCATCAGCGTCTCGTTTAGTGCAGAATTATCTTGTTTTCTTAATTCTTTTAAATCCATTACATCACCGTTCTTTTAATTACCGTTGTTTTAACTGGTAGCTTTGCAGCTGCCAATGCAAACGCTTCGCGTGCTACTTCATCTTCAACACCTTGCATTTCAAAAAGCATTTGTCCAGGCTTAATTTGAGCAACCCAATACTCAACACTACCTTTACCTTTACCCATACGTACTTCAAGTGGCTTTTTGGTAATTGGCTTATCTGGAAACACTCGAATCCATATTTTGCCCTGACGCTTAACATGGCGAGTCATCGCACGACGCGCTGCCTCAATTTGTCTGGCAGTCATACGACAACGACCTTTTGCCTGCAAGCCGATTTCACCAAAACTCACTTTGTGCCCAGTTGCAAGACCGCGATTACGGCCTTTCATTTGCTTTCTGTATTTTGTACGTTTAGGTTGTAACATCTATAATCCTTTTACTTTTTTGCCAGCTGGTTTGTTGCACCACGACGTGCGACTTCATCCAACGTGCCTTTTTTGTGGTCTAGTATTTCACCTTTAAAAATCCAAACCTTAATACCAATCACACCATATTGTGTATGCGCACTATAAGATGCATAATCTACATCCGCTCTAAATGTGTGTAATGGAACACGACCTTCACGATACCACTCAGATCTGGCAATCTCAGCACCATTTAATCGGCCACTAACCATCACCTTAATACCTTGAGCACCTAGGCGGGTTGCATTGCCCAATACGCGTTTAACAGCGCGACGATACATCACACGTTTTTCCAATTGTTGTGCAATATTTTCTGCAACCAGACGTGCATCCAACTCAGGTTTTTTAATCTCTTCAATATTAATATGTACAGGAATACCCATCATCTTAGTTACGGTATTCTTTAAATTTTCAATATCAGCACCTTTTTTACCAATAACAATACCTGGGCGTGCTGTATGAATAGTCACTTTGGCATTACTGGCCAAACGTTCAATGCTCACACGGCTAACAGAAGCAGATTTTAATTTTTCAAATAAAAAGTCTCTAACCTCAATATCTGACAATAGGTAATTAGAATAGTCTTTACTATTGGCATACCATTTAGAATCCCAATCCTTAACAACGCCTAATCGAATACCTTTTGGATTTACTTTTTGACCCATACTAATCCTACTTACTTACGCCGACTGTAATGTGGCTTGTTCTTTTTAAAATACGGTTTGCTCTTCCTTTAGCACGTGGACGAATTCTTTTTAAGGTTGACCCTTCGTCTACATATACACTGCTTACTTTTAATTCGTCAATGTCCAAACCTTCGTTATGTTCTGCATTTGAAATGGCAGAATCAAGTACTTTTTTTACTAATTGTGCAGCTTTCTTATTACTAAATGACAAGATGTTTAATGCTTCTTCAACAGGTTTTTGACGAATTTGATCCGCAATTAATCTCGCTTTAAAAGCTGAAGTTCTTGCATATTTATGTATGGCTTTTACTTCTTTCATCATTAATTACCCTATTACGCTTTACGATCGCCAGAATGACCCTTAAAAGTGCGAGTCGCTGCAAATTCACCCAATTTATGACCAATCATATTTTCATTGATAGAAACAGGAACGTGTGCATGCCCATTATGAACAGCAATCGTTAATCCAATCATTTCAGGCACTACCACACTGCGACGCGACCAAGTTTTTATTGGTTTTCTGTCATTGTTCTCTTGAGCTTTCAACACTTTTTGAATTAAGTGCTCATCAACAAATGGTCCTTTTCTTAAAGATCTTGGCATAAATTAACCCTTATTATTTTCTACGACGCACAATTAACTTATCAGTGCGCTTATTACTACGTGTCTTGAAGCCTTTAGTCGGCACTCCCCAAGGTGATACAGGATGACGTCCACCACTGGTTTTACCTTCACCGCCACCATGCGGGTGGTCAACTGGGTTCATCACCACACCGCGAACGGTTGGTCTAACACCTCTCCAACGAGTTGCACCAGCTTTACCTAATTTTCTAAGACTGTGTTCAGACTTAGAAACCTCGCCAATTGTAGCGCGACACTCTGCTAAAACTTTTCTTACCTCGCCCGATCGCAATCTCAATGTGACATAAGCACCTTCTTTTGCAACTAATTGTGCTGATGTACCAGCACTACGAGCCATTTGGGCGCCTTTACCTGGTTTAAGCTCAATACAATGAATGACAGTACCTAAAGGGATATTAATCAATGGCATGACATTACCCACTTTAATCGCCACAGCTGAACCCGAAACAACTTCATCACCAGCTTTGAGATTTTTAGGGGCAATTATGTAGCGTCTTTCACCATCAGCATAAAGAACTAAAGCGATATTGGCACTTCTGTTTGGATCATATTCCAAACGCTCTACTTTAGCAATAATATCGTCTTTGTTGCGTTTGAAGTCAATGACGCGATAGCGACGCTTGTGACCACCACCCTTATGGCGAACGGTAATCTTACCGCGATTATTACGGCCACTAATTCTGTTTTTGCTTTGCGTTAAAGATGCAAAAGGTGCACCTGTATGCAAATCTTTATCAACCACACTAACAACAAAACGTCTGCCTGCTGAAGTTGGTTTTCTTTTAATTACTTGTGCCATAATAATTCCTATTGAGCGCTCACGTCAATCATTTGACCTTCAGAAACTTGTACAATTGCTTTCTTCCAATCAGGGCGCATTCCAGATTTACCTTTAAACATTTTTTTCTTGCCTTTGACGTTTAAAGTTGTAACATTTTCAACAACAACGCCAAATAATGTTTCAACAGCCGCTTTAATTTCTTTCTTGTTGCTGTCTTTACGTACTTTGAATACGTATTGATTATGCGCAGACAACAAGGTTGTTTTTTCAGAAACGATCGGCGCTAATAATGTCTTTATAACCTTTTCTTGGTTCATAGCATTGCCTCAATCTTTTTTAGTGCTTTTTCATTAACCACTACATTTTCATAACCAATCAAACTAACCGGATCAATACTTTGTGCATCACAAACACCAACGTGATATAAGTTGCGTGCCGAAAGATACAGATTCTCATCTAATTCATCTGTCATTAATAAAGCATCTTTCATATCAAGTGTCTTTAGCAAAGTTGTAATATTTTTAGTCTTTGCATCCTTAACGCCAAAATCTTTAACCACTGTTAAACGTTTAGAACGAAGTAGTTCTGAGATGATTGTGCTAATTGCACCCTTATACATCTTCTTATTGACCTTTTTTTCATATGAACGAGGTTGTGCTGCAAAAGTCACACCACCACTACGCCAAATTGGGCCACGGGTTGTACCTGCACGAGCTCTACCTGTGCCTTTCTGATTCCATGGTTTTTTACCACCACCGCTCACAGCTGAGCGATTTTTCTGAGCTTTTGAGCCTTGACGTCCAGTTGCCATATAGCTGGTTGTAATTTGATGTACCAAAGACTCGTTGTAATCCCTTGCGAAAATCGCATCAGATACTTCTAATGAAGTCGATTTATTGGTACTAATATTTAATACTTTTACTTTCATCTGGAAACCTTATTTTTTCTCAGCCTCTGGAGCACTGTCAGTTTTGTCTTGCTCTTTGGTTGCGTTTTTGTCGGCCTTAGCGGCTTCCTTAGCAGCTTCAGCTTCTGCCTTTGCTTGTGCTTTAGCGGCTTCGGCTTCGGCTTTTGCTTGCTCTTTTGCAGCTAATTCTTGTGCTTTTTGTTCTTCAATCTGTTTGGAGATGTTTGCATTCACTTTATTCTTTTTCTCAGATAAAGTTACCTTAACAAAACCAGAGTTAGCACCAGGGATTGCACCCTTAACTAAAATAATATTTTTATCGCTATCAACTCGAACCACTTCTAAACACTCTTGAGTAACTTGAGCATCGCCCATTTGTCCAGGCATCTTTTTACCTTTAAACACACGACCGGGCTCTTGACATTGACCAGTTGAACCAATCGCTCTGTGTGAGATTGAGTTACCATGCGTAGCGTCTTGCATATGGAAATTGTGGCGTTTTACACCACCTTGATAACCTTTACCTTTAGATTGGCCAGTCACATCAACAAAGTGACCTTCTCCAAATAAAGAAATATCAAAACCTTTAGACTCACCAATAGTATCGGCATCGGCTCGAAATTCCCATAGACCCATACCTATTGATTCACCTGCTTTGGCATAATGGCCTTTGATAGAACCTGGTACACGACGAATCTTTGCTTCGCCTTTTTTATTAACTTTCTCGCCTGTTGTGACTTGAACAGCGCTGTAACCATCATTTTCAACAGTTTTGGTCTGAACCACACGATTTGTTTCGATCTTGATAACGCTAACAGCAGTCGCTGATCCATCATCAGAGAGTACGCGAGTCATTCCAACTTTTTGTCCAACTAAACCAATTGCCATGATTCTCTATCCTAAAAACTTACCTATACTTAATTCAATTGAATTGCCACATCAACACCCGCTGCTAAATCTAGCTTCATGAGTGCATCTACCGTTTTATCTGTTGGACTGATAACGTCCATCAAACGAACATAGGTTCTCAATTCATACTGATCTCTAGCGTCTTTGTTAACGTGTGGAGAGATCAATACCGTAAAACGTTCTTTCTTTGTTGGTAAAGGAATTGGACCTCTAACACTTGCACCAGTACGCTTTGCAGTTTCCACAATCTCAGTAGCTGATTTATCGATTAAACGATGATCAAATGCTTTTAATTTAATTCTAATATTTTGATTGCTCATGTGCTT
>CAZYIW010000031.1:0-14388 GCA_964647705.1 uncultured Piscirickettsiaceae bacterium | reverse complement strand
ATATTGCGTTTGAGTGGTTCTACCTCATCAATAATCTCCATTGCACGCACCTTGGGCGCTCCTGAGAGTGTGCCAGCTGGAAAAGTGGCTTTGAGCACATCAAGTGCAGACATGGCGTCTTTTAGCTCACATTCCACATTGGATACAATATGCATGACATGTGAATAACGCTCAATAAACATTTTATCGGTCAATACCACAGTGCCTGTTTTGGCAATTCTTCCTAAATCATTTCGACCAAGATCAATCAACATCAAATGCTCAGCAATTTCTTTTTCATCGGCAAGTAGATCTTTTTCAAGTGCCAAATCTTCTTGTTCGTTGCTACCACGAGAACGTGTACCAGCAATAGGCCTGACTGTGGCAATACGGTTGGCATCAACACGGGTTAGTATTTCAGGTGATGAACCAACCACATGTGCATCTCCAAGATTCAGATAGTACATGTAAGGTGATGGATTTAAGCGTCTAAGATGACGATACAATTCAATGGGTGGTGCCTTAAATTCACAACTGAGACGCTGTGAAGGCACAACTTGCATCACATCACCAGCGATAATATATTGTCTGATATTTTCTACCGATTGTTTAAACGCTTCCTCGCCAAAACTAGAGACAAAATCAGACTCATGAATAGAGTTTGATTGATAATCTGACTTAGGCATACATTCACCAATATCGGTTGTCATTTGTTCTAACCTTTGTTTGGCCTCATCTATTGATTGCTCAGAAGGATTAATATGAGTAATAACAAAAGCTGTGTTGGCCAAGTTATCAAAGACCACCAAATCATTTGATAGCATCAAAAGAATATCCGGAGTGCCTAACTCGTCTTTTTTATTTATGTTGGCAAGTCGTGGCTCTATATAGCGAATAATTTCATAGCCGAAATACCCCACCAGTCCGCCATTAAAATCGGGTAGTTCCTCAAGCTTTGGAACTTTAAATTGGTTTTGATACTGTTCAATCCACTTTAGTGGGTCCTGTGTTTTTATAGTCTCAACAAGTTGCTTGTTGTTGTGGATTTGAACTTCGTAATCAAACACTTTGATCACAGTATTAGCGCTTAGACCAATCATTGAATAACGTCCCCACTTTTCACCGCCTTGGACCGATTCAAATAAATAAGAGTAAGGTTTGTTTGCCAGCTTAAGATAAAGCCCTAATGCAGTATCAGTATCCAGAGCAATTTGTTTAAAAACGGGAATATGGTTGTAACCATCAGCAATTAACTGTTCAAAGCGTGCATTATTCATAAGCGCATTTTATACCGTTTGCCAATTTTGGACATAAAAAAACCGCATTGATTGCTCAATGCGGTTTTTTTTGTTGATAAGTGATTACTTACTCTTCAACTGTTGCCTCAGAGTCCGCAATGTCTGCTTCACTAAGCTCAGCTGAGAGCGCTTCTTGAGCATCTGCAGTTTGCATCATATTTTCCATACGACGAGCTCTACGCTCTTGATGGTGTGCAAATCCTGTTCCAGCAGGGATTAATCGTCCCACAATCACATTCTCTTTAAGTCCTTGTAGTGAATCCACACGGCCTGTGGTTGAAGCTTCAGTTAAAACACGAGTGGTTTCTTGGAAAGAAGCTGCTGAAATAAACGACTCTGTTGCTAATGATGCTTTGGTAATACCCATGAGTAATCGTTGATAGGTAATCAACTCCTTGCCTTGTGCCTGTAATTGTTTATTGGCTTCAATAACACGGGCATATTCTGCAGTTTCACCATTCACAAATGAAGAATCACCTGCATCAAGAACTTCAACTTTACGCAACATTTGCTTAACGATCACCTCAATGTGTTTATCTGAGATTTTTACACCTTGCAAACGATAAACATTTTGCACTTCGTTGACTACGTAATGCGCCAAAGCCTCAACACCCAATAGACGAAGAATATCATGTGGATTGGATGGACCATCGCATACCACATCACCTTTTTCTACTGTTTCACCATCGTAAACATTAATTTGACGCCATTTATGAATCATCATCTCAGTGGCCTCACCTTCTTCATTGGTAATGATCAGACGATCTTTAGATTTGGTTGGGTTACCAAAACTAACCACACCAGAAGCCTCAGCCAAAATTGAATGGTCTTTGGCCTTACGCGCCTCAAATAAATCAGCAACACGTGGCAAACCACCGGTGATATCACTGGTTTTTGATACATCTTTTGGAATTTTAGCCAACACTTCACCGGCTTGGATAACCTGATTGTCTTCTAGATGAATTTTCACGTCTGATGGTAAGTAATGGGTTGACAAGACTACTTCTGGATCTTTCTCATCAACCAACTTAATCAGTGGCTTTAAACCTTTCGCTGCAGCAGATCTTTCTGCTTCGTCAATCATTTCAAAGAAACTAAGACCGGTTAATGGATCTGAGCTTTTCATCACCGTCACACCTTCTACAAAATCAACAAAAACAACCTTACCAGACTGCTCCGCAATAATTGGATGTGTGTGTGGATCCCAATCGGCAATCTTATCCTTGGCTTTAACAGCACCACCATCTTGCACGTGCACAATTGCACCGTATGGGATCTTGTAACGCTCAACTTCTTGACCTTTGTCATTTCGAATGGATGCCTCTGAAGAACGTGAAATAACCACCAAGTCGCCATTAGCATTGGTGATCGACTTCATGTTTTCAAAATTAGCCACACCATCGGTATTAATGTTAATACTGTTGACCGCTGTAGAGGCAGATGCCGCACCACCGATATGGAAAGTACGCATTGTCAGCTGTGTGCCTGGTTCACCGATTGACTGTGCTGCAATAACGCCGACAGCCTCACCAACACCAATCTTATGGCCGCGCGCCATATCATTACCATAACAAGATGAACACACACCATAACTGGTGTCACAGGTAATGGCCGAACGTGCTTTGATGGATTCAATACCCAATTCATTAATTTTGTCGGAATCGCTCAAAGTGATTAAATGACCCTTTTCAAACAATACCTCTTTGCCATCAGGCATCATCACTTGCTCTGCAGTTACACGTCCTAACACCGCTTCACCTAAAGTCTGAACGATATTACCGCCATCAATTACAGCCTTCATAATCAAACCATGCTCGGTACCACAATCATCCTCAGTAATAACCAAGTCTTGGCCGACATCCACCAAACGACGTGTCAAATAACCTGAGTTTGCCGTTTTAAGTGCTGTATCAGCCAAACCTTTACGTGCACCGTGAGTGGAGATGAAATATTGCATATTATTCAAACCTTCACGGAAGTTTGATGTGATTGGTGTTTCAATAATAGAACCGTCAGGTTTGGCCATAAGACCACGCATACCAGCCAACTGACGAATCTGCGCAGGTGAACCACGAGCGCCTGAATCAGCCATCATATAAATTGAGTTAAACGATGCTTTCTTTTCTTTTTTACCTTCTGAGTTGGTCACCTCATCAAAGCCAACTTCATCCATCATTGCTTTGGCTACTTCTTCTGAAGTGCGTGACCAAATATCAATCACCTTGTTATAACGCTCACCATTGGTTACCACACCTTTAGAAAATTGATCTTGAACGTCTTTTACTTGTGATTCAGCTTTGTCAATCATGCCCAATTTAGTATCAGGAATAATCATGTCGTTGGAACAGAAAGAAATGCCTGATTTGGTTGAATACTCAAAACCCAAATACATCATTTGGTCTGCAAAAACAACGGTCTCTTTTAATTCTTGTGTACGGTAACACACGTGAATCAAATTTGACACTACCTTTTTAGTACAAGCCTGATTGATTAAGTCAAAAGACAACCCTGCTGGCAAGATTCTTGAAAAAATTGCACGGCCTACAGTCGTATCAACAATACGTGTACCTGACGCTTCAAACTTATCACCATTTTTTTGGTAGTCTTGAATACGTAATTTGATTTGTGCATGCAATGATACGGAGCCATCGTTATATGCATTTAGCACCTCAGTTGCATTGGCAAAAACCATGCCTTCGCCATGTTGATTGAGCTTCTCACGAGTCATGTAATACAGACCCAAGATTACGTCTTGAGAAGGCACAATGATTGGATCGCCACTGGCCAGATGCAACACATTATTCGAAGCCAACATTAATGCTCTGGCTTCTAATTGTGCTTCTTCTGATAATGGAACGTGAACCGCCATCTGGTCACCATCAAAGTCAGCGTTAAAAGCACCACAAACCAAAGGATGTAATTGAATGGCCTTGCCTTCAATCAACAGTGGTTCAAATGCTTGTATACCTAAACGGTGTAGTGTTGGAGCACGGTTTAAAAGCACAGGATGTTGGTGTACCACTTTTTCTAAGATATCCCATACCTCTGGCACCTCACTTTCTACCATTTTTTTCGCAGCCTTGATTGTTGAAGCCAAGCCTTTTTGCTGAAGTCTGTTGTAGATAAACGGCTTAAATAATTCCAGAGCCATTTTCTTTGGTAGGCCACATTGATGTAATTTTAGATAAGGACCACAAACGATCACAGAACGTCCCGAATAATCAACACGCTTACCCAGTAGGTTTTGTCTGAAACGTCCTTGCTTACCTTTAATCATATCTGCAATAGATTTTAAAGGGCGACGGTTATTGCCCATTACTGCACGACCACGACGACCATTATCAATCAATGAATCTACAGCTTCTTGCAACATACGTTTTTCATTACGAACGATAATCTCAGGTGCGTCAAGCTCTAATAAACGAGCCAAACGATTATTACGGTTGATAACACGACGATACAAATCATTTAAATCTGAAGTGGCAAAACGACCACCATCTAATGGCACCAGAGGGCGCAGGTCTGGTGGTAGCACCGGCAATACCTTTAATATCATCCATTCTGGTTTATTGCCAGATTGAATTAAAGAATCGATTAGTTTTAAACGTTTGTTGAATTTTTTGAGTTTGGTTTTAGACTTGGTATTCAAACTGTCTTCACGCAAATTGGCCGCTTCTTTTTCAAGCTGCAACTCTTTCAAAATATCATAGATCGCTTCCGCGCCCATCTTGGCTTCAAACTCATCATCACCATATTCATCTAAGGCATCAAAATACATCTCTTCAGTCAAAAGCTGTTTATGGATCAGAGGCGTTGAACCTGGATCTGTCACCATAAATGCCTCAAAATAAAGCACACGTTCTATGTCTTTTAAAGTCATGTCCATGAGCAATCCTAGGCGTGATGGTAGTGACTTCAAATACCAAATATGTGCCACAGGTGCTGCCAATTCAATATGCCCCATACGCTCACGACGCACCTTTGATAGTGTTACTTCAACACCACATTTTTCACAAACCACATTTCTAAACTTCATGCGTTTGTATTTACCACACAAACATTCGAAATCTTTCATCGGACCAAAAATCTTCGCGCAGAACAAACCCTCTCTTTCTGGTTTAAATGTTCTATAGTTGATAGTTTCAGGCTTTTTCACCTCACCATATGACCAAGAACGAACCTTCTCAGGAGAAGCCAAGCCTACTCTAATAGCATCAAAATCTTGCTCTTTTTGCTCTAACTTATGAATTTTTAATAAATCTTTCATTGTTTTCTCCCAATTAGTGTTGCTCTAGTTCAACATCAATGCCCAAGGCGCGAATCTCTTTAATTAACACATTAAAGGATTCTGGCATAACTGACTCTGTCAAGTTAGCACCATCTACAATGTTTTTGTACATTTTCGCACGTCCAGAGACATCATCAGATTTCACTGTTAGCATTTCACGAAGTGTGTGTGCTGCACCATAGGCTTCCAGCGCCCAAACTTCCATTTCACCGAAACGCTGACCGCCAAATTGTGCTTTACCACTGAGTGGTTGTTGCGTTACCAATGAATACGGGCCTGTTGAACGTGCATGCATCTTATCGTCAACCAAATGGTTAAGTTTGAGCATGTGCATATAACCCACGGTCACTGGTCGATCAAAAGCTTCGCCTGTACGGCCATCGTAGAGTTGTGCTTGGCCTGATTCTGGCAGATCTGCCATCTTCAGAAGCAACTTCACATCTTTTTCTTTAATGCCGTCAAATACCGGCGTTGCCATTGGTACTCCACCTTTTAGATTGCGTGCCAGCTCAATTACTTCATCATCCGTTAAACTGGATAAATCTTCTTGTTTGCCATATGAGTTATACACTTGATCTAAGAACGCTCGAATCTCTTTGACCATGTCCTTTTTCTTCTGTTCCAACATAGCACCAATCTTGTGACCCAGTCCTTTAGCAGCCCAACCTAAGTGCACTTCCAATACCTGGCCAACATTCATACGTGATGGCACACCCAATGGATTTAGAACCACATCAACTGCCGTTCCATCTTCAAGATACGGCATGTCCTCTATGGGCGAGACTCTCGAAATGACGCCTTTATTACCATGACGACCCGCCATCTTGTCACCCACTTGCAAGGTTTTGCGTGTGGCAACATAAACTTTCACCATCTTCAAAACACCCGGTGGCAATTCAGCACCTTCATTTACCTTACCGCGTTCTTCTTCAAAGAATTTGTCAAATTCAACTTGCTTGGCTTTGGCCTGCTTAACCAAAGCTTGGACCTCTTTATTAATATTTGCATCTTCAACTTTGATTTTGGCAATGTCACTGTTTTCAAGGCCTTTAAATGCTTTGGCGTTTAATTTATCGCCTTTTTTGATTGAACCAATACCCTTACTAACAACATTACCAGAGAGTTTCAAACGAATGCGACGATAGATATCACCTTCAATAATGCCAAATTCATCATCAATGTCTTTACGAATCTTAGCCAAATGTTCTTCATCAATGCTCACTGCACGTGCATCTTTTTCTACACGATCACGAGTAAAGACTTGTACGTCAATTACCACACCAGATTTCGATGCACCCATTCGTAATGAAGAATCTTTAACACTGTTTGCTTTTTCACCGAAAATTGCACGTAATAGTTTTTCTTCAGGAGAGAGAACTGTTTCTGTTTTTGGTGTGACTTTACCGACCAAAATATCTCCACCTTTAACGCGGGCACCTACATAAACCACACCCACTTCATCAAGCTTACTTAATGCAGATTCGCTGACATTTGGAATATCTGCTGTAATCTCTTCAGGACCTAGTTTAGTGTCACGCGCATAAGCAGTTAGCTCTTCAATATGTATTGTGGTATAACGATCTTCTTGAACAACCTTCTCTGAAATCAAAATTGAATCTTCAAAGTTGTATCCATTCCAAGGCATAAAAGCAATCATCATATTTTGACCAAGTGCCAATTCACCTAAATCAGTTGACGGGCCATCAGCCAAAACATCTCCTGCTGCAACTTTATCACCTGGTTTGACCAATGGTTTCTGGTTAATACAGGTGTTTTGGTTAGAACGAGAATATTTGGTTAGGTTATAAATATCCACACCCAACTCATTGGCTTTGGTCTGTTTTGAATCTACACGAATTACAACACGAGAAGCATCCACTGTTTCTACCACACCAGAATGCTTAGCAGTAACACAAACGCGAGAATCAGTCGCTACGACTCGCTCAATACCTGTGCCCACTAATGGTTTTTCAGCACGTAATGTTGGTACTGCTTGGCGTTGCATGTTAGAACCCATCAGTGCGCGGTTGGCATCATCGTGTTCTAAGAAAGGAATCAGTGATGCGGCCACCGATGAAATCTGTTTAGAGTCAATATCAATCAAACTAACTTCAGATGCATCAACCAAAACAAATTCGTTTTTATGGCGACAAGAAATCAAATCGTCTATCAGTTTGCCTTTTTTATCAACCGTCGCATTGGCTTGTGCAATCACATGATTGATTTCATCAATAGCGGAAATATAAACCACTTCATCAGTTACTAAACCATTTTTAACTACCTGATAAGGTGTTTCTAAAAATCCATAACTATTGGTTCTAGAATAAACCGCCAGTGTATTAATCAAACCAATATTTGGACCTTCTGGTGTCTCAATTGGACACAAACGTCCGTAATGTGATGGGTGTACATCGCGCACCTCAAAACCAGCACGTTCACGGGTTAAACCACCAGGACCTAGTGCTGAGATACGACGTTTATGCGTCACTCCTGAGAGTGGATTTACCTGATCCATAAATTGTGACAATTGTGAAGAACCAAAGAACTCTCTAACAGCTGCCGATACTGGCTTAGAATTAATTAAATCTTGCGGTGTTAACTCATCAGTTTCAGCCAGATTTAACCCTTCTTTTACCGCTTTTTCTACCCTTACCAGTCCAATTCTAAATTGGTTTTCAATCATCTCACCAATAGCACGTACACGACGATTCGCCAATGTATCAACATCATCCACCTGGTCATTACCGTTTTTAATATCAATAAGAAGTTTTAAAACATTAATAATGTCTTCGTTGGTCAAAACATGTTCACCGGTTTCAGAATCAATACCCAGACGACGATTAAGTTTCATACGACCCACTTTAGACAAATCATAACGATCATTCTTAAAGAATAGGTTTGTAAACAGTGTATTGACTGCATCTTCAGTGGCTGGTTCACCTGGGCGCATCACATGGTAAATATTGGTGCGAGCCTCAAGTTCAGTTTGTGTTTCATCTAGGCGTAGTGTATCTGAAATATAAGCTCCACCTTCTGCCTCATTAATATAAAGAATGTTAATTTTTTTGATTTTATGATTGGCAAATGCTTCTAAAGTCTCAGCATTAATGACAGTATTTGATTCTACCAAAATCTCGCCTGTTTCTTTGTCAATCAAATCTTCAACCACAACTTTGTCAAGCAAATACTCTAGTGGTGCATTAATTTGTTTAGCACCAGAATTTTCTAACGTCTTGATGTGTTTTGCTACAATTCGACGGCCTTTTTCAACCAAGACCTCTTTACCTACTTTAATATCAAACTCAGCAATAGATCCACGCAAGCGGTTCGGATCTATATCAATATCACAAGATTTGGCTTTTAATTTAACGCCAATATTGTCATAGAAAAGTTCTAACATTTCGTTGGAGTTTAGCCCCATTGCGCGAAGTAGCGTGGTTACAGGTAGTTTTCTACGTCGATCAATTCGACAATATAAGTGCTCGTGGTGATCAAATTCAAAATCGAGCCAAGATCCACGATAAGGAATCACGCGTGAAGAGAATAGAATTTTTCCAGACGAGTGGGTTTTTCCTTTGTCATGCTCAAAAATAACACCTGGTGAACGATGCAGTTGAGACACCACAACACGCTCTGTACCATTGATTACAAAAGTACCTGTATCCGTCATCAAAGGCAAATTGCCCAAATAAACATCCTCTTCAATGACTTGTTTAACACGACGTTTCTTTTTAGTACTTGAGCCATTTTTATCAAACAAAACAAGGTTTAGCTTAACACGCAATGTTGAGGCAAATGTCACACCTCTTAATTTACATTCTTCTACATTAAACTTAGGTTCTTGTAGTTCATAGTCAACATATTCAATCTCAGCATAGCCATTAACCGCTGTAATTGGAAATACAGACTGAAATACAGCATGCAGCCCTATATCTTCTTTAGTTTTGGCGTTTTTTTGAATAAAATCATCAAATGAGTCGATTTGGATTGCCAATAAATCTGGCTCTTTTAGAATTGAGCCTTTTGATCCAAAATTGTTTCTAATTCGCTTTTTTTCGGTGAATGAATAAGCCATGAATACCTCGTATTAGTTGCCTTGTATCTTTCTTTGTTTGAATCGCTCTTGCAATTCATAGAATTTGACCCTTGGCCAAACTCTTTATATTAAAGGCACATTAAATGCCTTTATTTTTTAAACACCAAAATCCCCTTACGGGGATTTTGATATTTTTAACTGTTAAGCTTACTTAAGCTCTACAGTTGCACCAGCCTCTTCAAGCTGCTTTTGGATGTCTTCAGCTTCAGCCTTATCAACACCTTCTTTGATTGGTGCAGGTGCACTTTCTACCATGTCTTTGGCTTCTTTAAGGCCCAGACCTGTAATGCCACGAACAGCTTTAATCACGCCGACCTTTTTGTCGCCGAAACTGGTAAGAACAACATCAAATTCTGATTTTTCTTCTGCTGCTGCACCAGCGTCACCACCGGCAGCGGCTACAGGCGCTGCAGCAACTGCTGCGGCCGATACACCGAATTTTTCTTCCATTGCTGAAACCAATTCAACAACATCCATTACAGACATGTCTGCGATTGCATTTAAAATATCTTCGTTGCTTAGTTTTGCCATGATATTTTCTCCTTTATTTTTTATTGTTTTTGATCACGAACAGCCGCTACCACTCGAGTCACTTTCGTTGGAACTTCATTTAAAGTTCTCACCAGTTTCTCAGTTGGAGCCAACATAAGCGCCATCAACATTGAGATTGCTTGATCTTTGGTTGGTAGGTCTGCGATACGCTTGAGCTGATCTGCATCTACAAATTCGCCCGAAACTCCCAAACCTTTAACAACTAACGCTTCATTTTCTTTTTCTTTAATGAATTCACGAAACACACGTGCAACCGCTCCTGGATCTTCCTGTGAAAAACCCAACACAACAGGGCCAGAAAGTTGTGGAACAATACACTCGCATGTAGTTTCTGCTAACGCTCGTTTGGCCAAGGTGTTTTTTACAACACGCAAAGTTACATCCGCATTAAGTGCAGCAGCTCGCAAGTTAGTCATCTGTTCAACCGTCAATCCGCGATACTCTGCCACGCCAACAGACACTGCAGTTTCAGCAACTGCATTGACCTCTTTGACAACGGCTTTTTTTGCTTCAAGATTTAGAGCCATTTTCTCTCTCCTTGAACAGTTATAAAAAGAAAGCGCAATATATTTTGTGCTTTCGCCCAGAGTATTTACATACCCTCTACATAGGCTTAGCGTACTACCACTAACTTAAACAAAAACTCCAGGAGGAGAATTTGCACCTATGGTCTTTGAGGTCGACTAAGCGTTAACTCTAAGCGACCCAAAGAATTCTATAAATTTTTAAATATCTACAGTTGACATGTCAACACCTAGGCCTGGACCCATGGTAGATGACACATTCATTTTTTTGAAATAAGTGCCCTTTGCTGAAGATGGTTTTGCTTTTTTAAGCGCTTCTAGCAAAGCGTAGATATTTTCTTCTAATGCTTTAGCATCAAATGAGGCTTTACCAACACCAGCGTGGATAATGCCTGCCTTATCTGTACGATAACGCACCTGACCCGCTTTTGCATTGTTAACTGCTGTGGCAACATCAGGTGTTACTGTGCCTACCTTAGGGTTTGGCATCAGTCCTCTAGGACCAAGAATTTGGCCTAAACGACCTACAACACCCATTGCATCCGGTGATGCAATCACCACATCATAATCTAGATCGCCATCTTGCATTGATTTCATTAAATCTTCCATGCCAACAACATCCGCGCCGGCATCAGTTGCTTTTTGTGCGTTATCACCTTGTGTAAAAACTGCAACACGCACTGTCTTGCCCGTGCCATTTGGTAGCACCACTGCGCCACGCACGTTTTGGTCTGATTTCTTTGAATCAACACCTAAATTTACACTGACATCAACTGACTCATCAAATTTTGCAGTTGCATGCTCTTTTACAAGATTCAATGCATCGGCCAAAGAATAACGTTCGCCTTGTGATAATTTGGCTTTTAATTCTTTTTGTTTTTTATTTAATTTAGCCATAATATTAATCCTCTGCCTCAATACCCATTGAACGAGCCGTACCAGCGATAATTTTCACGGCTGCATCCATATCGTTGGCATTTAAATCCTTCATCTTAATATTGGCAATCTCTTCCATTTGTGCACGAGTGATTTTGCCGACCTTGTTAAGATGTGGTTCTCCAGAACCTTTTTTAATGCCTGTTACCTTTAAAATTAATTTTGCTGCAGGCGGGGTTTTGGTAACAAAAGTAAAACTACGGTCGTTGTAGACTGTAATGATGACGGGCACTGCCATGCCTTTGTCAATCTCTTGAGTTTGTGCATTAAACGCCTTACAAAAATCCATGATATTAACACCGTGTTGACCCAATGCTGGGCCTACCGGTGGCGAAGGATTGGCTTCTTGTGCAGGCACTTGAAGCTTGATATATGATTCAATTTTTTTAGCCATTTTTTTCTCCTTTGGGTGCAAGCGCTTAAATCTAGTTTAAGCTCCCCGTTTTATCTTATGCTTTCTCAACCTGAGAAAACTCTAACTCTACTGAAGTGGTGCGCCCAAAAATAAGCACTTCCACTTTCAATAAATTCTTTTCATAATTCACTGACTCAATGGTGCCTGCAAAATCACTAAAAGGACCATCAATCACCAACACTTCCTCACCAGCTTGATAGGCAACTTTCGGTCTTGGCTTGTCTGCACCTTCTTGCACGCGCGCCATAATTTTGTCGACTTCACGCTCAGTAATAGGTGATGGTTTTCCGGATGAACCGCCAATAAATCCCATCACATTAGTGGTATTCTTAACCAACAACCAACTGGCTTCAGTGAGCTCCATATTAATTAGCATATAGCCTGGGAAAAACTTTCGCTCTTGGGTTTTCTTTTGTCCACCTTTTAACTCCACAACTTGCTCAGTCGGAATTAAAACTTCGCCAATCTGGTCTTCTAAACCTTCTCGTTCTATTGCTTCTTCAATTGCTGCTTTAACCTTGGCTTCATAACCACTTCTTGCATGCAGCACGTACCATCTTTTAGACATTTGAATCCTTTAACTTGTGAGTAACTTAACAGCCCAAGTGAAAAACGCATCCACCATCCATAAAAATATGGAAACCACAATAACAGCAACCAAAATCATGCCTGTGGTTTTGAGTGTTTCATCTTTGGTTGGCCAAACAACTTTTTTGAGCTCGATTTTGGTTTCTTGTGCAAAAGCATAGAACCGAACACCTTGTGGCGATTTGAAAAACACAAATCCAGCAATAACCACACCAGCCAATAAAATTAAAGCCCTATATAAGGTCTTTAAGACAAATGGATCAATAATAAACAACGCCATTGAAGCCAAAAGTATAAGGGCGGATATTATCATCCCTACTTTTGATTCTTGCTTTGTTTTTCCTTCTGTTGTTTGTACCACTCTACACCTTTAACATGGCAGGCGAGGAGGGACTCGAACCCCCAACCAACGGTTTTGGAGACCGCCACTCTACCAATTGAGCCACTCGCCTAAAAACTCAAAGACTCAGACGTTATACGCCTGAGTCAATCTACGTCTTGATAACTTAATAATGACAGAATTAATCCGTCACCTTAGAAACCACACCCGCACCTACTGTGCGGCCACCTTCACGAATGGCGAATCTTAAACCTTCTTCCATGGCGATAGGTGCAAGCAGTTCTACACTCATCTTCACGTTATCACCTGGCATTACCATCTCGACATCTTTTGGCAGTTCAACCGCACCGGTTACGTCGGTTGTTCTGAAGTAGAATTGTGGACGGTAGTTATTAAAGAATGGGGTATGACGACCACCTTCTTCTTTGGTTAAGATATAGACCTCAGCTTCAAACTTAGTGTGTGGTGTGATTGAACCTGGCTTAGCCAATACTTGACCACGCTCTACTTCTTCACGCTTGGTACCACGTAGTAGTACACCGACGTTATCACCTGCCTCACCTGAGTCTAGCAATTTCCTAAACATCTCAACACCTGTACAGGTTGTTATTTGTGTGTCCTTGATACCAACGATTTCAATTTCATCGTTAACGTTGACGATACCACGCTCAATACGGCCAGTTACCACGGTACCACGACCTGAGATTGAGAACACGTCCTCAATTGGCATTAGGAAGTCTTTGTCTGTGTCACGCTCTGGTGTTGGAATGTAGTCATCCAAAGCTTGAACCAATTTAATGATTGAAGGGACACCAATGTCTGATGTATCACCTTCTAGAGCTTTCAGTGCTGAACCGAAGATAACCGGTGTGTCATCACCTGGGAATTCGTATTCGTTAAGCAGTTCACGAATCTCCATCTCAACCAGCTCTACCAATTCTTCATCGTCCACCATGTCGGCTTTGTTCATGTAGACCAAGATATAAGGTACGCCCACTTGACGAGATAGAAGAATGTGCTCACGGGTTTGTGCCATTGGGCCATCGGTTGCTGCGATTACAATAATCGCACCGTCCATTTGTGCCGCACCGGTGATCATGTTCTTAACATAGTCGGCGTGTCCTGGGCAGTCTACGTGTGCATAGTGACGTGTTGCTGATTCATACTCTACGTGTGCTGTAGAAATGGTGATACCACGTTCTCTTTCTTCTGGAGCGTTATCGATATCGGCGTAATCGTTGAACTCACCACCATTGACTTCAGCCATGACTTTGGTCATTGCTGCAGTTAGCGTTGTTTTACCATGGTCAACGTGACCGATAGTACCCACGTTAACGTGGGGTTTGGTTCTTTCGAATTTTTCTTTTGACAT
>CAZYIW010000030.1:0-14574 GCA_964647705.1 uncultured Piscirickettsiaceae bacterium | reverse complement strand
CGATAGTACCCACGTTAACGTGGGGTTTGGTTCTTTCGAATTTTTCTTTTGACATCTTAAGATCTCCTTACTTGTTTAGTTTTGCAATGACCTCGTCAGCAACATTACCTGGTGCTGCCACATATTTTGCAAATTCCATAGAATAGTTTGCACGGCCTTGTGTCATTGAACGCAAATCATTGGCATATCCAAACATCTCAGCCAATGGTACTTCTGCTTTAAGTTGTTTGCCTGATGGAATGTCATCCATTGATCCTACAATACCACGACGACGATTGATATCACCCATCACATCACCCATGTAATCTTCTGGCGTAACCACCTCAACATTCATCATAGGCTCTAGCAATTGTGGTTTGGCAAGTTTAACACCATCGCGCACACACATTGATGCAGCAATCTTAAATGCCATCTCATTTGAATCCACATCGTGATAAGATCCATCATAAACAGTCACTTTCATGTCCACCAATGGGAAGCCAGCCAAAACACCATTTTCCATTTGCTCTTGAATACCTTTGTTCACAGCAGGGATGTATTCTTTAGGAATCACACCACCTTTAATTTCATCGACAAATTCATAACCAGCACCTGCTTCTTGTGGCTCGATACGTAGGAAAACATGACCATATTGACCACGACCACCAGATTGTTTGGCAAACTTGTGCTCATGCTCAACCATCGATGTAATGGTTTCTCGATACGCCACCTGTGGTGCACCGACATTACATTCAACATCAAATTCGCGAATCATACGATCAACAATAATGTCTAGATGCAGCTCGCCCATACCAGCAATAATGGTTTGACCTGATTCTTCATCGGTTGATACTCTAAATGAAGGGTCTTCATTCGCCAGTTTTCCAAGCGCAATACCCATCTTTTCTTGATCAGCTTTCGATTTTGGCTCCACTGCTAAAGCGATTACCGGCTCAGGGAATTCCATTCTCTCTAGTACAACTTTATCTTTCATATCAGAAAGCGTATCACCAGTCGTTACATCCTTAAGACCAATGGCAGCAGCAATATCGCCAGCGCGCACTTCTTTAATTTCTTCACGATCATTTGAATGCATTTGCACAATACGACCGATACGTTCTTTCTTACCCTTAGATGAGTTATATACAAAATCACCTGAGTTGAGTACGCCCGAATAAACACGGAAGAACGTCAGATTCCCCACAAATGGATCGGTTGCAATCTTAAACGCCAATGCTGCAAATGGTTCGTTATCATCAGCATTTCTAATGATCTTTGCTTCGCTGTCATCTTCCTTTACACCCTCAATTGCATCAACTTCTGTTGGTGCAGGCATATATGAAATCATCGCATCTAACACAGCCTGTACACCCTTGTTTTTGAATGCAGACCCACAAAACATTGGGATAATTTCATTATTAATGGTTTGAATACGAATACCTTGTCTGATTTCATCGGCCGTTAGTTCGCCTTCTTCTAGGTATTTGTCCATCAATTCTTCTGATGCCTCAGCAGCAGATTCAATCATAAATTCACGTTTTTCTTCTGCTAAATCTTTTAAATTATCAGGAATATCTTTGGTTTCATATGTTGCGCCTTGATCGGCTTCATTCCAATAGATTGCCTTCATGGAAATCAAATCTACAACACCTTCAAACGCATCTTCAGCACCAATGGCAATTTGCATAGGTACTGGGTTGCCACCCAGACGTTCTTTCACTTGATCGCAAACGCGCAAAAAATCTGCACCGGCACGATCCATCTTATTGACAAAACCAATTCGTGGTACATTGTATTTGTTGGCTTGACGCCAAACTGTTTCAGACTGAGGCTCTACACCACCCACTGCACAAAATACTGCGCACGCACCATCCAAAACCTTTAGTGAACGTTCAACCTCAATGGTAAAGTCTACGTGGCCTGGTGTGTCGATAATATTAATACGGTGCTCATCAAATTGGTTATCCATACCGCGCCAAAAACAAGTCGTGGCTGCTGAAGTGATGGTAATACCGCGTTCTTGTTCTTGCTCCATCCAGTCCATGGTTGCACCGCCATCATGCACTTCACCAATTTTGTGTGTGCGACCTGTGTATAGAAGAATACGCTCAGTCGTGGTTGTTTTACCTGCATCAATATGTGCCATGATGCCGACATTACGATAACGATTAAGTGGAGTTTGTCTTGCCATGCCTGTGTCCTTATTTCTGAATTACCAACGGAAGTGAGCGAATGCCTTATTAGCTTCGGCCATTCTGTGTGTGTCTTCTTTCTTTTTAAAAGCGCTGCCACGATTTTGTACAGCATCTAATACTTCACCTGCCAATCTCAGCTTCATGCCTTTTTCACCACGCTTACGTGCCGCTTCAATAATCCAGCGCATGGCCAATGCCATTTTACGATCTGCTCTGACTTCAACCGGTACTTGGTAAGTTGAACCACCAACACGGCGAGATTTAATTTCTACTTGAGGGCCAATATTGTCTAACGCTTGCTTAAAGGTATCAATTGGCTCAGGGTTGCCTTTTGATTCAATGGTATCAAGTGCATCATAGACAATTCTCTCGGCAACAGATTTTTTACCATCAAGCATCAAGATATTTACAAACTTGGCCAATACCAAATCACCAAATTTAGGATCAGGCAAAATTTCTCTTTTGGGTGCGGATCTTCTTCTCATAATGCTTTCCTTTATTTCTTAGGCTTACGTGTGCCGTACTTAGAACGCCCTTGCATTCTACCTTCAACACCTGTTGTATCGAGTGTGCCACGAACTGTGTGATAACGCACACCTGGTAAGTCTTTAACACGACCACCACGAATGAGAATCACTGAGTGTTCTTGCAAGTTATGCCCCTCTCCACCAATGTAGGTAGTTACCTCATTAGCATTGGTCAACCTAACACGTGCAACCTTTCTCAGTGCAGAATTTGGTTTTTTTGGTGTTGTGGTGTAAACACGCGTACAAACACCGCGTTTTTGTGGACAGCTGTCTAATGCGGGTACATCGCTCTTAGAAATCTTTTTCTTTCTAGGCTTACGTACCAATTGATTAATCGTTGACATAAATGCTTTTACTCCAAGTTTATATTCTTAAAAATTTTGCGCCGATTTCCAGGCGCAGAAAAGACGGGAATTATACTGTGCTAAGAGTGTTTATGTCAACAAGATTTAGAGTTTTTTTAATAGGTTTTTAAGCAAAAAACCACTGGCCTGATTTACCAGCTCAAATACATGATCAAAACCCCCCTCAAAGTATGGATCTGGCACGCTTTGACCGTTTGAATCAGGTAAATTATCAAGCAATAGTGAGAGCTTATGTTGATGTTCTTTTGGGCAAATCCATTCAAGATCTTGAAGATTTGAACTGTCCATTGCAATAATTTGATCAAAATATTCAAAATCACTCTCGTGCACTTGTCGTGCTGTTTGGTAAGACAAATCAACACCATATTTAGAGGCGCTGTTTTGCGATTTTTGGTGTGGCTGTTTGCCAATATGATAGGCATGGGTGCCGGCTGAATCAATCTCAAATAATTCTGCCACATTTTGTTTTTCTACCTGACTCCTAAAAGCACCTTCGGCTGTAGGTGAACGGCAAATATTGCCCATACAAACGAACAAAATTTTATACCTTGACATGGCTATTTTAAGCGATTGAAATTTGCTGATTATATCGTTAATTCCAATCAACTTCACTTATAATGTTGCTTAATCATATAACTGGGGAGACTGTATGGAACTTGAACTTTATCAAAATATCCTGTGGATGATTTTTGCTACAACTTTTATTATGGGCTGGGTGGTTAGTAAAACTGATTTTTGCACCATGGGAGCAGTGTCTGATTGGATTAACATGGGTTCAACAGCTCGACTCAAATCATGGTTTTTAGCCAGTGCATCGGCCTTATTTTTGGTAACCATCCTTTCTTACTTGGCATTAATTGATTCGACGCTAACACAAAGTAACGATACCGCCAGTCCGCCCTACAACACACCAAATTTTGCTTGGCTACGTTATGTTTTAGGCGGTTTTATTTTTGGCGTTGGCATGACCATTGGCTCGGGTTGCGGTAACAAAACCTTGGTCCGAATTGGCTCAGGCAATCTTAAATCGGTTGTTATTTTTCTGATGATGGCGTTTGGTGCATATTTGATGATGTTTACCGATTTTATGCATACTGTCTTTTTACAATGGAGCAGTGTTTTAGATATCGACTTAACCAAATATGAAATTTATTCACAAGATTTGGGCGCAATCACAGCCAGTATTACTCAAACCGATGCACTGAATACCAAACTGGTCTTAGGTTTTGTTATCTCTGCGGGTTTGATTGCTTATTTATTTAAAACCGACGCCTTTAGAAAGGACAAACACAATATTTTGGCAGGTTTAACCATAGGTGTTTGTGTGGCTATTGCTTGGAGTATCTCTGCCGGATCCATGGGGCAGGAGCTATTAGAAGAAGCTGAGATGATGGATGAGCGACCTTACGCACTGGGTGCTCAGTCACTCACTTTTGTTGCACCGTCCGGGCATTTTTCCGCTTGGGTTAGCAATGCACTTGAAACAACTTATATTACCTTCGCACTGATTGCAGGCTTGGGTGTTTTGTTAGGTTCATTCTTCTACGCACTCTTTAGTAAGTCTTTACGCATCGAATGGTTTAGTTCTTGGCGTGATTTTTTCAATCATATCATCAGTGGATTGTTAATGGGTATTGGTGGTGTGTTGGCAATGGGCTGCACCATCGGTCAAGGGGTTTCTGGTGTGTCCACACTTTCTCTGGGCTCAATGATTACCCTGGGTTTTATCATCTTTGGTTCTGCTCTGACCATGAAGATTCGTTATTATCAGTTGGTCTATGAAGATGAAGCCAGTTTTATTAAAGCCCTAATGGCCAGCTTGGCTGATTTTAAATGTATTCCACAAAAATGGAGGTCACTAGATCGTGTCTAATTTGCTTATCAATACCGCAAAAGAGGTAATTCTCACTGAGGCTCAAGCAGTTTCACAATTGGCAGAAAAACTTGACGATAATTTTGTCAAAAGTTGTGAACTCATTCAAAAATGCTCAGGCAAAGTGGTATTGGTAGGCATGGGCAAATCTGGGCATATTGGTAATAAAATTGCCGCAACACTGGCTTCAACAGGCACCCCTGCCTTTTTCGTGCATCCGGGTGAAGCGGGGCACGGTGATCTGGGCATGATTGAGCCGGGTGATGTGGTAATTGCCATCTCCTACTCAGGTGAATCCGATGAAATTATGACAGTGATACCGGTCATTCAACGATTAGGCGTGGCGATTATCGCTATGACTGGCAACCCAAAATCATCAATTGGCAATGCGTCTGATGTTCACTTGGATGTAACTGTAGAGAAAGAAGCTTGCCCACACAACCTTGCACCCACCTCATCAACAACCGTGGCTTTGGCCATGGGTGATGCAATTGCTGTGAGTCTTTTAACCGATAAAGGCTTTAGTTCGGATGATTTTGCTAGGTCACACCCTTCAGGAGCACTGGGCAGGCGCCTTTTAACTTATGTAAAAGATATCATGAAAACTGGTGATGATATTCCAACTGTTGATCAAAACACCAAGCTTTTGGATGCACTACTTATCATGAGTCAAAAAGCATTGGGCATGGTGTTAATTGTTGATAATCAACAGTTATTAGGGATTTTTACCGACGGTGATTTGCGCCGTGTACTTGAGAGCAATCATGATATTCAAGGTCTGTCTATTGGTGAGGTGATGACGGCTAATTGCAAGTCAATCTCTGCGGATAAGCCGGCCGTGGTCGCCGTGCAAATGATGGATGAGTTTAATCTTAATTCTTTGCCTGTGGTGGATGATAAAAATCAGGTGGTCGGGGCGATAAATACCCACACACTGATGCAAGCAAAGATTATCTAAAAAATTTCTTTACTTATATCGCTCAAGTTACAACTTAAGCAATTATTCTTTCTATACCCCACCAAACACCAATAAGCGCAATTACAATCGAAATAGGTGTTACCAGCAATTGGTGGTAATTGAGTTTGAGTGCTTTGGCGCCGAGCACGATACTAACCACAAATAAAACGATGGCAATCTGCGCAATTTCAACACCCACGTTAAAACCTAATAAGGTGACAAAGAAGTGTTGTGCTGGCATTTCAAAAGTCTTAAGCATGCTGGCAAAACCAAGCCCATGTATCAAACCAAAAATAAATACAATAATATTTTGGCGTCGACTGGAGGACTGCTTGATTAAATTTTCTATTGCCACATAAGCGATAGAAAAAGCAATTAATGGCTCTACTATTCGTGCAGGTACGTCTACCAAACCATAGGTAGCCAGCCCTAAGGTGAATGTATGTGCCAAGGTGAATGTTGTCACCAATAGCAACAACCTTTTCCATAGCAATGAAGACAGTGCCATGCCGACAATAAACAGAATATGATCCCAACCCAATGGGATAACATGATCAAAACCTATCGAGACAAATTGGTTAAATCGATCCATGCCGCTCATGGGTTCTGGGTGATCAATGACAATATTGCCACTGGGTTTTCCATCCCTTAACCAACTCCAATCACTCCATGTGTATTTGTCTTTTTCGTAGATTCGCCACCTGAGTGCGCTATCTCCATAGACCTCGGGATACTGCCAAAACAAAACTTTAGGCCATTGTTTGAGCTGGGTAGTGTAAGTTAGAGTGGATTTTCTTGGACGTTGTTTATAACCAATAATATCAATAAAGACATTGCTTAGTGTTAGTGGTTTTTTCTCACCATTGACCAAAAAACGAAACTGTTTTAGAAAATCATTTTCAAAACCCTTAAAACGTTCTCTCAAGGCTTCTGCTTCCAATGCCCTTAACTCATCGTATTGATCGGAATTGGGTGCATCGGTGGTATTTTTGTATTGCGTACCAATGCCTGTCATTACTGCTTCGATACTTAAATCAATCGAGATTTCTACCTTTTTATCATTAAAGATCGAGATTTCTACCAATGCGGGTTTCACGACATCTGCGTGGGCAAAACCGGAAAATAAAAAAAACAGTAGGCTGAATATTTTCATCATAAAAAAGCCCCGGAAACCGGGGCTTGTAAAACTATAGACTAGAACTAAATTAACTCACCAGCATAATCTTCAATACCTGGATTGTCTTTCACTCCTTTGATGGTTGGATGATTGACTTTCTTCAGATCTAGGTGCTTTTGGCGACGTAGATAATCAGCAGCCACGTCCCACATCAAGCGTCCATTGCCCACAGAGCCAACTTGCGCCCAGCCAGAAACCTTATAAGATTTATTTGGATCAATTGCTGTGCCTTCATCATCTTTTATATCTGTAATGCGCTCACCTAAGCCTTTTGCTGGATCAATGGTGTAGTCCAGTCCACCCATTCTCACCATATCACCACCCGACTGTAGATATGGGTCAAGCACAAATAAATTCTCAGCAATGCCTTCAAGCACATCTTTGATTTGTGAACCCTTCATTTCTGATACGTAAGTTTCGCCATAAGTCATTGAAGTGTTGGTCATGAGATCTTCCATGGTAACGTCTTGACCAGCCAACACCGATGTACCCCAACGCACGCCTGCTGACATGGCAAAATCTGCATCGTGTTCTTCTCTTAATGAGTTAACAAGCACCTGATCCCAAGTACCCATAAAGTTGCCACGGCGGTAGAGTGTTTGTTCTGTGGTACAAAGTTTCTCAGTAAGAATAGAATCATAAGTTTTACCGACTCTGTCTGGGTTGTTGCTCATTGTTGAACTACGCGCTTCAATCACATCCGTATCATAAACTTTGCTTCTTGTTTGGTTGATAAATGAAGTCATTTCAGCGTTTGGTTTAATCATATTGGTTAAGATTGGCAACATCTTATATTTATAATCATGCAACTTACCATCGCGCAGATCCATGTCCATTACACCCACGTATTTGCCCGAACAACCTGCGTTAGTTACAATCGTGGTGCCACCAGGGTTTTTAACTTCAACTGGAATTGGCATACCATCGTGCGTATGTCCACCAAAAATAGCATCAATACCGACGACGCGAGAAGCCATCTTCTTATCCACATCCATACCATTATGGGAGACCACAATCACCGCATCAGGCTTTTCATTTTCACGGATGTCAGCAACCAACTCGCTCATTTCGTCTTCTCTTAAGCCAAACGACCAATCTGGGAAGAAATATTTTTGTGGATTGGCATTGGATGTTCTTGGAAATGCCTGTCCAATAACCGCAATGCGATTACCGCCCACATTTTTAATCACATAAGGCTTAAACGGTAAGGCATCGTCTTCACTGTATAAACCGTTACCATCGTATTTCTCTGTCATCGCAAAATACTCATCACCCATTAAGGCATCTTCTAAGATACGTACGTTTTGACCCAAGAAGTCGCCCTTGAAGAAACCAATATTTCTGAGTGTTTCGGCCTCTTTATAGGTGAATTCCCAATGGCCGACCATGACATCCACGCCCAAGATATTACAGGCCTCAACCATATCTGCACCTCGTGTCCAAAGTGATGTGCCCGAACCTTGCCAAGTATCACCGCCGTCAACGGTCAGTGTATTTTGAATACCTCCTGCACTGTCTCGTAGAGAGTCTAATACAGTTTTGAGTTGAGCAAATCCACCTGTCTTGCCATACTTATGGGCCAATTCTTCAAAATCGTTATATGCAAATGCATAAGCTTCGGGTGAGCCAGGTTTAATACCAATACTTTCTAATTTGTTTAATAGCTTGCTACCAACCACATGCGGTAATTTGCCAAAAGTGTCGCCCAATCCAAGGTTTACATTTGGCTCACGGAAATAATTAGGCAACAGGTTTCCATGCACATCGGTAATGTGCAAGATTCGCGCATTGCCTGATCTGGCAATCTCATACATGTTGTCTTGAGCAAATAAACTGTCTCTATAAGCATAACCTGTACCAATCACCCCAGCTGAAGCACCCGCACCCAATACTTTAATAAAATCTCTACGTGTTAACGCCATTACACTCTCCCTTCATTTAATAAGTAATAAAACTTTGCTATTGGTTGCATCAGATCAATCCAAAAGCCAAGTCAATATTTCATGTCGACAAAATAATCGAATCCAAATTATAAACTAAATTATCACAAAACGATTATCAAGCATTTAAAAAATGGTCTAACTGCTAAAGCCGTTAAGGTTTTTACTAATAAACTTTATAATGTGCTCATGAATATTGCGCACTTACTTGCTGGGATTGTCAAAACTCAAATCAATGTTGAGTTTAATCACCTTTGTTTAGATGCCAGACAAATAAAAAAAGACGATGTTTTTGTGGCACTGAAAGGCACAAAAGAACATGGCGCTAATTACATTGAGCAAGCAATTAAAAATGGCTGTAGTTGTGTGTTGGTGGATACCCAAACAATCACATGTGCAGTGCCCAGTATTCGTATCAACAGCCTGAAAAAACATTTACCAAAATTGGCATCAAAAGCCTATCCAAAAGCACAAAAAGTAGATGTCATTGGTGTTACAGGCACCAATGGTAAAACCACTGTTGGCTCTTTTATCCAACAACTGCTCAAACACTTGGGCGTGAATTGTGGGCTAATTGGCACCTTAGGTATTCACAACAGTCGCATCAAAATCAACCACACAACACCGGATATTCTAACCTTATATCGAGCCCTTGATGAATATGCAAAAAACAATACAGATACGGTTGTCTTAGAGGTTTCTTCTCACGCCCTCGATCAACAAAGAATTGCAGGCATTAACCTTGTGCAAGCGTTGTTTACCAATATCACTCAAGACCATCTAGACTACCATCAAAATTTCGAAAATTATCAACAAACCAAAGCCAAATTATTTCATTGGCCATCGCTGAAAACTGTTGTTATTAATAAAGACGATAAGCATTGGCGTTATTTTTTAGACCAGGCCAGTTGTACAAATAAACTGACTTATGACTTGAACAGCTTTAAGCAGATTAGAGCCAATGAACACGGCTTTTTATTGCATTTGGATGATTTTGTATTTGAGGCACCTTTTCTGGGAGAATTTAATTTAAGTAATCTGTTGTGCGCACTCACCGGTGTCGAAGCACTGGGCTTTGATCGAGAAGAAATCATCCCACTATTGCCAAAACTATTAACACCGAATGGCAGAATGCAACAAGTAGAAAACCTCACAGCCTGGGTGGATTATGCTCACACACCCGATGCGCTTGATAAAGCCATACAAACGCTAAAACTTCATTTCCCAAAGCATAACATTCATGTGCTTTTTGGCTGTGGCGGTAATCGAGATCAAGACAAACGCGCAAAAATGGGGGCTGTTGCTTCTAAATTTGCAAATCAAATTACACTGACCAACGACAATCCAAGAGATGAAAACCCTGAGCAGATTATTGCCGATATTGTCTCTGGTATCAGTAATGAAGATAAGGTTTGTATCATTGCCGATAGAAAAGCGGCAATTGAAAATGCGATTAAAAATTTAAGCGAAAACGAATGTTTATTAATTGCCGGTAAAGGGCACGAATCCACACAACAATTTAGAGATAAAATTGTGTCATTTAACGATTTACAAGTTGCAAAAAATGCTCTCAACTAGTACCCATACCATTGCCAAATTATTGCAAGTTGATATTGGTTCAATCGAGCAAGTAAACTTTACTGGCGTCTACACCGATACTCGAGAGCCAATGCAAGGTGGGTTATTTATAGCCTTAATTGGTGAGAATTTTGATGCACATAACTACATTGATAAAGCGAAGGAGATGGGCGCTGTGGCCATACTGGCTTGTCGCCACATAAAAAGCACTCTGCCAGTTGTTCAAGTGGCAGACACGCAATTGGCCATGGCTAAAATCGCCACTTGGCACAGAGACAATATTGCGCCCACAGTGGTGGCAATCACCGGGAGTAATGGCAAAACTACCACAAAAAATATGCTGAAAAATATTCTCTCGCTTAAGGCACCAACACTCGCCACCCAAGGCAATTTGAATAATCACCTTGGCGTGCCTATGACTTTATTGCGCCTAAAAAAGAAGCACCAATATGCTGTGATTGAAATGGGTGCCAATCATTTAGGTGAGATTAACCGCCTTCGCCAAATTGCCAAACCAGATGTGGCTGTGGTTACCAACACGGGCGATGCACATATTGGGGAGTTTGGTGGCTTTGAAAATCTGGTTAAAGCCAAAGGTGAGATATTCTCCTCTGCAAGCAAAAATATTGTTAACACCAAATGCCAATACCAAGGTGATATCTATTTTGGTAACAATGGCGATGTTTTTGCCACTAACCTTGACGGGGCAAGCTTTGAGCTTAACTTTAATGGCGAAAAAACACCAATTAAACTGTCCTTATTGGGTATGCATAATATTGAAAATGCATTGGCTGCCAGTGCCTGTGCTTACGCCCTGGGTATCGATTCACAAACCATCAAAAATGGATTGGAAAAAACACAAGCTGAAAAAGGCAGACTCAACTTCATCAGTACAACACAGTTTAATTTGATTGACGATACCTACAACGCCAATCCTAATGCCATGCGTTCAGCTTTAAGTGTCCTAAGTGGTTTTTCAGGTGAGAAGATTGCTGTTTTTGGTGCCATGGCAGAGCTGGGCAAATCATCAAAGTCTATGCACCAAGAAATAGGCGATATGGCAAAGGAGGTTTCGGATTATTTTTATTCGTGTGGTCATGGCGCAAAAAGTTATAACACAACACATTTTGAAAACTTAGACGAATTGGCCAATCACATCAAAGCCAAGCATCAAAAGGCAACCGTATTAATTAAAGCATCTCGTTCAGCCCATTTGGAAAATTTAGTCGCCAAACTACAAAAATAAAACCTCTAATTGCTTGACCTTTTAACAAAATATGGCGATAATTACGCGCTTTACCGTCAATGGTAATTTTATCTAAACTGTTGACAAATTTGCGCTCGTAGCTCAACTGGATAGAGTACTCGGCTACGAACCGAGCGGTTGCAGGTTCGACTCCTGCCGAGCGCGCCATCTCCTCTAGACAAGTGTTATAAAATTAACACTATCATCATCCATACCATTTGTCATGACAAAACCTCAACAAATTCTTGCTTTTGATGTTTATGCCACATTGATTGACACTCAAGGACTCACCCATGAGCTCTCAAAGTTATGTGGGGATAAGGCAACTTTGTTCGCCAAACTTTGGCGTGAAAAACAATTGGAATATTCATTTCGTCGAGGGTTAATGCAACGCTACGAAACTTTTGAAGTATGCACACAAGAAGCTCTAAACTACGTTGATCAACAACTAAATTGCGAACTTGATGAACAACAAAAGTCTCGATTAATGAAAAGCTATGAAGTGTTACCTGCCTTTGATGACGTCAGAGAATCTTTAAACATTCTTAAGCATGAAAATTACCAGATTTATGCCTTTTCAAATGGCACTACTCATGCTGTTAAATCACTGCTCACTCAAGCTGATTTGGTGCACTTATTTGACGGCATAATCAGTGTTGACGCAGTGCAGAGTTTCAAGCCCAACCCTGTGGTTTATCAACATCTACTCAATACCACGGGCACCAAAGCGGATCACACTTGGCTCATCTCTAGTAATCCATTTGACGTCTCAGGTGCAATCTCAGCAGGGCTTAAAAGTGTTTGGCTTAAACGCCATGCTGAACAGATTTTTGATCCCTGGGAATTCCAACCCACCGCAACCATTGAAACACTTCTAGACTTAAAGGATTGCTTAGATTAAGGCGCAGGGTTGAAAAACCGCAAATGAATTTCTTCTATGGCTTTTTCTAGTTCATCGCTCCACTGAAAATTAACCGCCTTAATATTTTCTCTGAGTTGTTCCATAGTGGTTGCACCAATAATAGTAGAAGCACAAAACCACCTTGAATAAACAAACGACAAAGCCAATGTTGTTGGGCTAATGCCAAGTTCATCAGCAAGTTTTGCATAGGCTTTAACAGCAGGCTCAACCATGGGCTTTTCATACCTTTGAGCAAGACCATCAAAAATGTTTACTCTTCCTCGGGCCTTAGGATCGCGTACATATTTAGCACTTAAGTGCCCAAAGCCAAGTGGTGAATAAGCCAACAGAGGAATATTTTCACGATAGCTAACCTCTCGCAAGGCGCTATCAAAAGTACGATTGATTAGACTGTATGCATTTTGTACGCTAACCACACGTGGCAAGTTATGCACTTTGGCAGCTTCTAAATATTTCATCACGCCCCACGGCCATTCATTAGATAAACCAATATAGCGAACCTTGCCCTCGTCAATAAATCCTGATAACGCTTCAAGCACTTCCACAATCGGTGTGAATTCACACTCATGCTCAGGATTGAATAAATACTGCCCAAACATTGGGGTATTGCGCTCGGGCCAATGTAGTTGATACAAGTCCAAATAGTCGGTTTTTAAACGCTTTAAAGAACCTTCTAATGCTTGGCGTAAATTGTTTTTATTATAGGCAAGATTACCATCACGCACCCAATCGACACCGCGTGAGCCTCCGGTAGGTTTGCTGGCTAAGATGATTTGATCTCTGGGTTTATTTTTTAACCAACTACCAACGAACTTTTCAGTGCTATAAACTGTTTTTTCGCTTTTTGGCAATGGGTACATTTCTGCGGTGTCAATAAAATTAATACCTTGATCTGTCGCATAATCTAACTGTTGATGTGCTTGTGACTCAGTATTTTGCTCACCAAAAGTCATGGTGCCTAGGCAAATGTTTGAAACTTCTAATTCACTCTCACCGAGTTTTTTATAGCTGATTGGCACGGTTGTTACTTATTTATTTGAATGAGGATTATTCTATCATTCTAAGGGCTTTAAAGCTTGATATCTACAAGCCAATATTATTGTTAATCTGATAGAATGCATGCCTATGATGACACTGCCAAACATTATCACACTTTCAAGAATTCTACTCATTCCAGTATTCGTGACTTTGTATTTTTGGCAGCCTGCTTATAGTGAAACACCTGTGTTTACTTGGACCAATTTCTTTTTAACCGGCACCTATGCACTGATTAGTATTACCGATTATTTAGATGGTTACCTAGCCAGAAAACTTAATATGTCCTCTGAGCTTGGGGCTTTTCTTGATCCCGTCGCTGATAAGCTGATGGTGGCCACGGCTTTGGTTTTATTGGTTGATTTTTACCCATCAGACTCGCATTGGTATATTAGTGTTTGTGCACTGATCATTATTTCTCGAGAAATCTTGGTCTCGGCTCTCCGTGAATGGATGGGTACAATCGGGAAAAGGTCTAATGTCAATGTCTCTTTTATAGGCAAGGTTAAAACCTTTGTACAAATTTTTGCCATTTTATTTTTACTCTATCAACAACCATTTTTTGGGCTGCCCAGCTTTGAAATAGGGGTTACATTACTGATAATCGCGACTTTTTTAACACTTTGGTCTGGATTTATCTACTTAAAAGCCGGCATAAAAACATTTGACTCTTAGCAAAAAAACACTATAATTTCACACTTCTGCGGGAATAGCTCAGCTGGTAGAGCGACACGTTGCCAACGTGTAGGTCGCGAGTTCGAACCTCGTTTCCCGCTCCA
>CAZYIW010000029.1:0-16701 GCA_964647705.1 uncultured Piscirickettsiaceae bacterium | reverse complement strand
TTTGTGATGCCGCAACAGCAGGTAAGATTGCCGATATTGATGATCGATATGCGGTAATTTTGCCTTGTCGTATCGCCGTGGTTGAAGGCAAAGATGGCAAAATTCGTATGATTAGTATGAATCCTGATGTGATGCAAGCCATGAATCTGCCCAAGGATGCATTAGGCCCTGCCATGGACGTGGCAGAAAAAATGAATAATATTCTTGAAGGTGCAAAAGAAGGCTCTTTCTAAGGCTAAATTATTCAAAGTAAAAGGCCTGCTGTTGCGGGCCTTTTTTTAAAATCTGTTTTTAAGTCTAACCAAACTTAACCAGCCTAAGATAAACAACAACCCACCAACCGGGGTAACATAAGAAAAAAGCGTAATTTGCGTGAACGCAAAAAGATACAAGCTGCCAGAAAACAATACAATGGCAATTGAAAATATCCAAATACTTGCTCGAGCATTGTTGAGCCGATATTCAAAAGACGCTAACACTGCAAGTAAAATCGTGTGATACATTTGATAGGTGCTGGCAGTAACAACCCTTTCTATGTCTTTAGCGTCGATAACGCCAATCAAAGCATGAGCACCCAACGCGCCCATAATCACAGCAATTGCGCCACTGATTGCAATAAATAACCAAATCATTTTTTTTAAATTTGAAAAATTTTTGATTCTACGCCTTAAAGATAAGCTTTAGTGGTGTTTATTTTATTTTTAATAGATTTGAATCATGAGTGAATATCCCAACATGGCAATATTCATTCAGCATCACCCAAAGACAAAATAATCACATCTTCTCCAAAAAAGCTCAGATTTGCTTGGTATTTTTTGGCCAAATAATCAAAAGTGTTTTTTGAAAAAAACCCAATGTGTGTTGGGTCGTTTTTGTAATACCAAGACGCAAAATCAGTCTTCTCATTTCTGATCTTTGTCATCATTGCTAACACGCCATTTGCATTGAGCATTTGAATCAATTGAGCAATCTGCTTTCCTGGCTCTGACAAATGTTCAAAAACCTCAGTAGCAGTAATAAAATCGTATTTTTTATTAAAAATGTTGGTGTCTGTTTGATAGAATTTATCGTATAAATCTATCTTATGTCCGTATTCTGCGAGCATTAAACTTAGTGTTGGGCCCGGTCCACAACCAAAATCTAAGCCTTGTGAATAAGGCTTAATTCTTTTTAACAAAGGCTTGGTTAGTTTCGATAAAAACTTTCGATAATCTTGATCGTGTGGGTCGTTTTGATGAAGATCGTATCGAGATTTTTCCTCTTTTGTGCTTAAGTGATACTCTTTAGGCACAAAAACCAAATCACACCTCGGGCAATGCAGATAAGTGATTTTTTGGTCAGAATAAAAAAAATTGGAATTTTCAAATGCGCACAATGGGCAATTTTTAGCCATTGTGCGTTTCAATATTTAGATAATTAGTGTGAATGAGAGCCAGTATGTACATGGCCGTGGTCAATTTCTTCTGGTGAAGCGTCTCTGACATTCTCAATACTCACGCTAAAATGAAGCGTTTCACCCGCCAATGGATGGTTTCCATCTACCACAACACTGTTGTCTTTAATCTCTTTAACCGAGACAATGAATGGGTTGCCGTTTTCATCTTGTGATTGAAGTTGCATACCTACTTGCAAATCATCAATGCCTTGTAGGGCATCCATTGGAATTTCACGAATAATATCATCACGATACTCTCCATAAGCTTCTTTGGGTTCGATAGAAACGTCGCAACTTTCTCCAACTTTCATACCTTCTAATGCTTTTTCCAAACCTGGAATAATGTTGCCATGACCATGCAAAAATGGCATTGGGTCTTGGTCTTTTGACGAATCGATAACTTCGCCTGAATCGTTTTTTAAGGTGTAGTGCATCTCAACTACTTTGTCTTTTTTTACTGTCATTTGAGCTCCTAAATGGTGGGTGCTGACAAAATATTAAGCTTCAACACCTCTTCGCTCATTTTACCCAATTAGCAATAAGCAGTTGATTTAGTTGTTTTGCATGAATTTGTCGTTACAAGCAACTTGAATAGGCAATACTTTGGTTTCAAATATTTCGTTGAAGTTTTTCTGATTGGCGTCTTTTAACAAAGCATCGATCTTGGTGGTGGATTTGTCAATCTGAGCTTTGACAATTGCTTGAGCTTGTTCGGCTGATTTACCATTGGTCAATAGATCAGCCAGTATAAACTTATACCAACCTAATTGGATCGATTGAATTTTCTCAACTTCTTTGGTTTGTCCAGGAATGCTTCTCGCCATTGCTAGGGGGAAGTTATAGATATACATTGCATCTGCAGCGCATGTTAACTTGCTACTCGTGTCGTTTTGATTTGCCCAAACAGAATGAAATGAAACCAGTGCAAATACAACAAATAACTTTAATGTTTTCATCTTTAATCCTATTTATTAATATTTTTTAAGTATATCGCAATCGTGTTTAAAAGGTGTTAAAAAACCCCGTCAAATGACAGGGTTTTTACTGGAGAAAAGTAAGTTTAGGCCACATCCATTAACATATCAGCACCGAACTCTTCAGCAGATATGGTTGCATCGACCTCATCTTCTAGCTCAGAGATTCTTCTTTCCAATTTATAACAGAGCAATTCCCAGAGTCTAATTATCGTAACTCTTTTAATTTAAACTTTAATTACTCTTTCTAAAACACAGAATCTAATTCATTATTTTTTTGAATGAGTCAAACCTTATGCTTTTATAGGATCAGGAATGTATTAGAATATCAATTATGAAAATTAAAAAAACATTATCGGCTTTAGTATTTTTATTTTTAACTCAGTCAAGCCTTTTTGCACTTGAAACCGAAGGCATGAATCAAAGCCAAGAAGTTGCTAAACAAACTATCGTAAGTGATTTTATGAATCTTTTGAGTAACAGTTCTACTGTGCAAGCTTCTAAAGCTTCAAACGCTTCTCAAAGAAAATCTCCGCTTGAAGAACTCAATATCTACTTTACCTGCGAAGGGGTTGTTTTTGATGGAAAACAGTTGTAGATTATTGTATTTTTGAGATTTGCACTTGTAACCAGACGAAAAAAAGGCTTACCGCAGTAAGCCCTTTAAAAAATATGGTGGGTTGTGAGAGATTCGAACTCTCGACCAACGGATTAAAAGTCCGGTGCTCTACCAGCTGAGCTAACAACCCATAAGAAAGTGAGAATTATACAAAATAACCCTACTTCAATCAAACAAAATTACGCTTTATTTACCAGTTCTCTTAATAGTTTTCCTGGTTTGAAAAATGGCACATATTTCTCTTCAACTTGTGTGCGTTCACTGGTTCTTGGGTTAATACCCAAACGCGCCTTTCTGTGTTTTTTATAAAAACCCCCAAAGCCTCTGATTTCAACGCCTTCTCCAGAAACAATGCCTTTTGAAAGTTCGTGTATGATTAGATCAACACAATCTTTTGCCTCTTGTTTAGATAAATCGGCATCTTCACAAAGTTGGAGAATTAAATCTGTCTTTTTCATTAAGTATTTGCCCTGTGTTTAAGGCACAGGGCATGAAAATTATTTGTCTTTGGCTTCTTTAAGAATGTCGCCTAAAGTTGAACCAGCTGCTTCATCAGATTGCTTATTGTAACTAGCTACTGCTGCTTTTTCTTCCGCTGAGTCTTTAGCTTTGATACTGACATTGATATTGCGAGACTTTCTGTCTACTTGCATAATCACTGTTTCGATCTCATCACCTGGCTTTAATACCGATGATGCATCGTCAATACGCTCTTGTGAGATTTCACTAACTTTTAGATAGCCGGTAACATCTTTGGCTAATTCAACCACAGCACCTTTGGCACTGACTTCAGCAACAGTGGCTTTAACAATTGAGCCTTTCTTATTCAAAGAGGCGTAAGACATGAATGAATCTTCTGAGAGTTGTTTAATACCTAAAGAAATACGCTCTTTTTCTGCGTCAATATTTAAGATAACAACATCAAGATCTTGCCCTTTAGAATAACCGGCCACAACATCATCAACCGACTGCTTCTCCCAAGAGATATCAGCCAAGTGAATAAGGCCATCAATACCGCCAGGCAAGCCAACAAAGATACCAAAATCGGTAATTGATTTTACGTTAACGGTAATCTTATCACCCTTGTTATGAGTGGCCTCGAAAGCCTCCCATGGGTTTTCTTGTGCTTGTTTCATAGACAATGAAATACGATGCTTAGATTCTTGAACATCAAGAACAACAACATCCACTTCCTGGCCTAATTTCACCACTTTAGATGGACGTGCATTGGCATTAGTCCAATCCATCTCAGAGACGTGAACCAAACCTTCAACACCATCTTCAATTCGAACAAACGCACCATAATCGGTTAGATTAGAAACTGTACCTGTGACTTTCTTACCAATTGGCAAGCGTTCTGAGATATTGCTCCATGGGCTGTCTGTTAACTGTTTAAGGCCTAATGAAACACGCATTTTTTCTTTATCGTAACTTAGAATCTTAACGGTAATCTTATCGCCGATTGCAAGCTTTTCAGATGGATGGTTAACACGTTGCCATGAAATATCAGTAATGTGTAGAAGTCCGTCAACACCGCCAAGATCAACAAAGGCACCATAATCGGCCAAGTTTTTAACCACACCTTCGATTTCTTTACCTTCTTCTAAGGTTTCAAGTAACGCTTCTCTATCAGCAGAATTAGCTTCTTGTAGAACCGCTTTTCTAGAAATCACAATATTATTTCTAACTTCGTCCATCTTAATAACAATGGCTTCTATTTCTTCACCAGTTAAATAAGAGAAATCTTTAACAGGTCTGATATCAACCAAAGAGCCTGGCAAGAATGCTTTAACAACACCAATATCAACTGTTAGGCCACCTTTCACTGCGCCAGTGACCACACCTGTGACCACTTCTTTAGAATTCATTGCTGCTTCAAGCTCCTGCCATAACTTAATGCGTTTGGCTTTTTCTCGCGATAGGAGTGTGTGGCCTAGGCCGTCGTCGATAGACTCTAGGGCAACCTCAACGACATCGCCTTCGGCGATTTCTAACTCGCCTTTAGGGTCTTTAAATTGATCCAGTGAAATAAAACCTTCGGATTTAAGTCCGACATTAATGATGGCTTTCTCACGATTAATACTAACGACGGTGCCCATAACAAGGCTACCAATTTTTACGTTTTGTTGTTCGATGCTATTTTCAAATAGCTCAGCAAATGATTCTGACATATTGTTTAGATGTTGACCGGTAATTCTTAAGCCAATGCGGTATGAGCATTAATCATTATCGGGTTAATTAAATTCACAAAGCTTGCCGCTCAAGCTTCTATTAGTGCCATTACCTTGGTAATGACCTCATCAATTGATAAATCAGTTGTATCAATGATAAGTGCATCTTCTGCAGGTTTTAAAGGAGAACTCTTTCGCGTGGAATCACGCTCGTCTCTTTTTTTGACCTCTTGAAGAATCTGGGAAATTATACCCTTTGATCCTGCGCTTTGCAATTGCTTTAAGCGCCTGTTCGCTCTTTCTTCAGCACTGGCAGTTAAATACACTTTAAAAGGTGCATTAGCGAATACTTGAGTGCCCATGTCTCTGCCATCGGCAACCAACCCTGGGGGCTTGGAAAAAGCCCTTTGTCTTTCTAATAAAGCCTTTCTTACTATGGCAATGGTGGCAATCTTGGATGCCATCTCGCCTGTGGCTTCTGTGCGCAGATCTTTAGATACTTCCTGAGCATCTAAATAGACGCTGACCAATTCTTTACCTGGCTCGGTTCTAAACTCTAAATTCAGTGTTTTAGCTAAATTCTCAAGTGCATCTTCATCTTCAATGTCTACCCCTTGTTGATTAACAGCCAAGGCAAATGCACGATAAATGGCACCTGAATCTAGAAGATGCCAGCCCATTTTTTGAGACACAATACGCGAGACCGTTCCCTTGCCAACGCCACTTGGGCCATCTACTGTTAGAATGGGAACGGATGATTGCACGAATTAGGCTTCAGGGCGCATGTGTGGGAATAACAACACATCTCTGATCGACGCCGAATCGGTAAATAACATGACCAAGCGGTCAATACCAATACCCTCGCCCGCTGTTGGGGGCATGCCATATTCTAAAGCACGGATGTAATCTTCATCGTAGTGCATGGCTTCGTCATCGCCTGCATCTTTTTCAAGCACTTGTTTTTTAAATCGCTCGGCTTGATCTTCTGCATCATTAAGCTCAGAAAACCCATTGGCTATTTCATTACCACCAATGAATAACTCAAAACGGTCGGTGACAAATGCGTTGTCGTCACTGCGTCTTGCCAATGGTGAAACTTCAGTTGGATATTGTGTAATAAAGGTTGGTTGAATGAGTTTTTCTTCCACTGTGGCTTCAAAAATTTCAATTTGAATTTTGCCCAACCCCCAAGAATCTTTAACCTTGATGCCTAAGTTTTCGGCAGTAGATTTGGCGTTATCTTCATTCAAATCCTCAGCACTGAGTTTAGGGTTGTAATGCAAAATAGAGTCAAAAACACTGAGTCGATCAAATGTCTTAGAAAAATCAAACTCTCCACCTTGGTAGGTAATTTTGTTCTTACCACAAACATTAGTGGCAATCCCCTTGAGTAGCGATTCGGTTAAATCCATCAAGTCGTGATATGTGGCATAAGCTTGATAGAACTCAATCATGGTAAATTCAGGATTGTGGCGTGTTGATAAGCCTTCGTTTCTAAAATTTCGATTAATTTCAAACACACGATCGATACCGCCCACCACCAGTCGTTTTAGATAAAGTTCTGGGGCAATACGAAGGTACAAATCCATATCCAAAGCATTATGATGTGTTACAAAAGGCTTGGCTGTCGCTCCTCCTGGTATGACTTGCATCATCGGTGTTTCAACTTCTAAGAACTGATGTTCAGTAAAGAAGTTACGAATATAGCCTACTATCTGTGAACGGCGCTTAAATACATCGCGTGAATCTTTGTTGGTAATCAAATCAACATAGCGTTGACGATAGCGAATTTCTTGATCACTTAAACCATGAAATTTTTCTGGCAAAGGTCTTAGTGATTTGGTCAGCAGTTGAATGTGATTAACTCTAACGGAAAGCTCACCCACCTTGGTTTTAAACAAAGTACCTGTTGCGCCAACAATATCACCAATATCCCATTTTTTAAATTGTTCGTTGTAAAAGCCCTCAGGTAGCTCATCACGCGTTACAAACAGCTGAATTTGGGCAGATGTGTCTTGCAATGTGGCAAAACTGGCTTTACCCATCACTCGCTTTAACATGATGCGCCCAGCAACCGAAACATTGATGTTTTTTTCGTCTAACTGTTCCTTAGACAAAACATCATATTGATGTAGAAGATCTTGTGCTAAATGTTCTGGTTTGAAATTATTAACAAACGGATTGCCAGATTCCCTTAATGCTGTTAGTTTGGCTCTGCGTTCAGCTATGAGTTTGTTCTCGTCTTGTTCGCTCACTCGTGTTCCCTATCTAATGTGTTTTTTGTTCCAATTCTGCTTGTGCCAATGCCTTTGCTTTGGCAAGATCTTGCTCAGATTCTGTGGCTTTGCCCATACGTTTTAGCAAAGTGCCACGATTATAATAGGCTTGGTAGAAATTTTCATCTAATTCAATGGCTTTTGTTAAATCAGCATAGGCGAGTTCATCCTTGGCTAATTTAGTATAAGCATTCCCCCTATTATACAAAGCGGCAATATAGCTGTCATCCAACAAAAGCGCTTGAGAATATGCATCAATGGCCTGTTCATGCTGATTGATACGATCGTGACAATTTCCCAAATTATTCAAACTACCCGCATCGTCAGGTTTAATAGCCAATGCTTTTTCAAAGTATACGATAGCTTTGTTAAAGTTCTCCTTTTCTTGCTCCATATAAGCCATGCAAAAATAAGCCTCTGAACTGTTAGGATTGGCCTTAATGGCCTCAAATATATTCTCCATTGCCAAATCAAGATTGCCCTGTGCTTGATGTAGATTGCCCAGGCTTAGATGACAATTGGCCTTTAACTCGTTACTACAAGCTTGGTGTTTAAGTAGTGCATTCCAGCTTTGTATGGCCTTTGAAAAATCGCCGTTTTTTTGATGTGTGTAGGCATCTATCATCAAATTACTGATTTCTTGCTCTACAGTCATAATAAGGTTATTGTGATTTTTCGGATATTTTCACCTGAGCGATGTTCATACAAAAATACACCCTGAAATTTGCCTAGGGCCAGTTTTTTGTTTTTAAGTGGGATGCTTTTACTCTCCCCGGTTAGCAAGGTTCGAATATGCCCCGAAGTGTCATAATCTCCTTCGTTATTGTGTCGGTAATTGGGGTTGGCGTCGGTGACAATATTTTGCAGATAATCTTCAATATCCAGAAGTAATTCTTGGTCTTCATTGCCTGTAACCATTAGCGATGCAGAAGTGTGCTCAACAAATAAATGCGCCAGATGAAAATCTTGTTTTGTACTGCTAATGGCAGCATTAACTAAATCAGTAATCTCAACAGCGCCACGATCTTTAGTGGCCACTGAGAGCGCCATTTGGGCACTCATTTCAATAAATCCTTTGCCTTTTGTGTATTTATGGGGTCAGCACTGGGTTTGGACTTTTTCTTAAAAGATCTATAAAAGAAAAACAGACCCAAAAGCAAAAAACCCAAAGCGCCAAACCAAAGCGGGTAAGTGCTTGGCTTCACTGGTGGTTTGAGTGAGACTTTATCAGAATATCGATCTGTCATAAATTTGATGATTTGCTCATCTGAATTACCTTTGAGAATCAATTCTCTGACTTTCTCTCGAAGGTCTTTTGCCAAACCGGCATTAGACCCACCAATACTTTGGCCCTGACAAACAGGACACAAAATTTCATTAACGAGTGTTTGGTAACGAGACTCTTGTGTAGCATTTGCAAAACTTTTGGCCTCAATACTACTGGCGAAAACTGGCTGAATCAGGCCAATAAGCAAAACAAAACGAATAAAATACCGCATAGTAAAAATAATCAATAAAAAATAAATTTTAACCTATGCCACTAATCACATTAGACGATATTACATTGAGCTTTTCAGATAAGCCAATTTTTGATGGCATCAGTAGTACCATCAGTAAAGGTGACAAAATTGCCCTGATTGGTCGTAATGGGCAAGGTAAATCTACCCTGCTTCGCTTATTAGCAGGCAAAATTGACGCAGATGATGGCAAGCTCAAGGTAAAAAACAATACGATAATCAGTTACTTGGAGCAAACCCTGCCTCAAGACAGTGATAAAACTTTGTTCGAGATTGTGGCTAGCGGATTGGGCGAGATTGGAGATTTGATTAGCCAATATCAAAAATGTTTAGTTCAGCAACAACTTGAACAGTCTAGCGAATTACAAACACAAATTGAACATCACAACGCTTGGGATTATCTTCATAAAATCCATGCCATATTAGACAAATTCTCATTAGATGCGAATACACGTCTAGCAACCTTATCTGGCGGTTGGAGAAGGCGAGTGATGTTGGCCAGATCACTGATTAAAGAACCAGATTTATTATTACTGGATGAGCCAACCAACCATATGGATATCAGCGCCATCTTAGAACTGGAAAAAATGTTGATTGATTTTCATGGCACTTTAGTTCTGATTAGCCATGACCGTTCGTTTGTTGCCAATATTGTTAATAAAGTTTTTGATCTTGATCGGGGGCATCTTTCTGTCTTCGAGTGTGGCTATTACGATTATGTCAAAAGAAAAGATCAGTTACTTCATGCAGAAGATATTGCCAATCAACGTTTTGATAAAAAATTGGCACAAGAAGAGAGTTGGATTCGTCAGGGCATTAAAGCCAGAAGAACTCGCAATGAGGGTCGTGTTCGTGCACTTAAGAAAATGCGAGAGACATTTATTAGTCGTCGCAAAAAACAAGGTGCGGTCAAAATTCATTCTGTTGTTGAGGATGAAAAGCGCACTTCGAAATTGGTGTTCGAGGTAAAAAATATCTCTTATTCAATCGGCAAAAATAAACTGCTTGAAGACTTCTCTATGTTGGTCCTGAAGGGAGAAAAGATTGGTATTATCGGTGGTAACGGTACAGGAAAATCTACCTTGGTAAAGTTACTACTTGGGCAACTCAAACCTGATAAAGGCTCAATTCGTCGATCTAAAACCATTGAACTGGCTTACTTCGATCAAATGCGTGACTCACTCAATCCAAACACCAAAGCCATGGATTTTGTCTCTGAAGGCAGAGAACGTATCGAAGTGGGTGGGAAAAATATGCATATTATTGGCTATCTGCGCCAATTTCTTTTTACTGCCAAGCAAGCCATGGCGCCAATTCGCATGTTCTCCGGTGGAGAGAAAAATCGACTCATGTTGGCAAAAATCCTATCCAAACCAGCCAATCTTTTGGTGTTGGACGAACCCACCAACGATTTAGACGTTGAAACGTTAGAGTTATTAGAAGAGATGTTGGTGGACTATACCGGCACATTGATTCTTATCTCTCATGATAGAACGTTTATCAACAACGTGGTAGGCTCTACCATAGTCATGGATGGCAATGCTGTTGTTAATCAATATGCCGGTGGTTATGACGATTATCTCTTGCAAAAACAAAAAGATAAGAGCAATAAAGTTAAGAAAAATAAAAAACAAATTAGTAATGAGAAAAACCTTCAAAAAAAGAAACTCAGTTATAAAGAACAACAAGAATTAAAAAAAATACCTGAAAAAATTGAAAAATTAGAAATTAATATTGGTGAGATACAATTGCGATTGGCCGATCCAGAATTTTATCAATCCAACGAATCGCAAGATGAAATGATAAAATTGGCCAAATTAGAATCTGAGCTTGAGATACTTTATGAAAAATGGAGTGAACTTGAAAACCACTGATGAATAAAAAAGTACTGGTGGTGGATTTGGATCACACATTGATTCACACTGATTTATTATTTGAATCTTCGCTTGGGGTTTTGAAAAAAAACCCTTTTCTTATTTTGTTTTTCCCCTATTGGTTTATGCGTGGCAAAGGCTACCTAAAAGATCAATTGGTTAGGCGTTTTGATATTGACGTCAAAACACTGCCCTATAATAAGCAAGTTATTGATTTTATTAATGAACACAAGGATCAATACACTCAAGTAGTCTTGGCTACAGCCTCTCATAAGACTTATGCTTTTGCTGTGGTTAAATATTTTCAAACCGTTGGCAATCAAGAGACTGTTGCCAGCAGTGCACAAAATTTGGACTTATTCAATGAACAGCAAACTGCTGTGAACACACGAGCGGCGAATCAATCTCTTTTCGATGATGTGATGGCTTCAAATGCCGAGTTCAACCTTTCCTCGCATAATAAGGCCAAAAAGCTCATTGAGCGTTTTGGCAGTAAAGGTTTTGATTATATGGGTGATCATATGCGAGATATGCCAGTATGGGAAGCTGCCGATACAGCCATATTGGTTAACGCCTCTAAACGCGTAATTGACAAAACTCGCCATCTCAACGTTACGCTGGTGTCAAAAAAATAACTATTCAAACAAATAAGACATTACCACCAATACCGTAGTAATAACGATAGCTGTGGCCATTACACGGGCCAAAGGCAAGTGCTTGTCTAGGATTTTATTACTGATAAACCAAATAACCAATGCAAACCCAAAAATGATTAATAAAATTCTTACCATACCTACCTATGATTTAAAACTATCCATTATTTTAGTCGCTAAAACTTTATTAATACCATTGACTTTTACAAGCTCATTAACCGAGGCTTTTTTTATCTCTTGTAATCCACCAAAATAATTGAGTAATGCTTGGCGTTTTTGCTTGCCTACACCGGATATTTGCTCTAGAGGCGATTGGTTGCGTTTTTTTCCGCGTTTTTTGCGATGGTTTTGAATGGCAAAACGATGCGCCTCATCACGAATATGATTAATTAACAGCAGTGCTGGGTCATGGGGTGCTAGGTTGATTTTTTGCGTTTTTGCGAAATTTTTCATAATCAGTGTTTCAAGCCCTGCCTTACGCCCTTCTCCTTTAGCAACGCCAACAAGTTTTGCTGATTCTATGCCGATTGAATCCATTACCATAATCGCCTGATTGAGCTGACCTATTCCGCCGTCAATGAGTATCAAATGTGGCATGGGTTTTTTGTCTTTTAATAAACGTGAATAGCGACGATAGACAGCTTGATTAATAGCCGCATAGTCATCTCCTGGATTGATGTCTTTAATATTAAACTGACGATAGCGACTCCTCTTAGCTATACCCTTTTCAAACACCACGCAAGAGGCGGTGGTAGCTTCACCTGATGTATGCGAAATATCAAAACATTCAATAACCTCTGGCAACTCTTTAAAGGCCAATGTTTTTTGTAGTGCTTTTAACTGTTTAAGCTTTGTGTATTTGGATTCAATACGTTGTTTGAGATTTTGTTCGGCTGTCAAGTTAGCAATATTTAAAAAATGTTGCTTGTCTTTGTTTGGGTTATCAATAATACGGGTATTAAGTGCCTTTGCCATTAAGGCTTTTTCTTTTAATTTTTGATTGAGTAGAATTTGTTTCGGCACATCCTTATCAAAATAATATTGTGACAAAAAAGCCATCAAAACCTCATCTTTGCTTGCAAATTTTGTATTTTTCGGAAAAACACATTCCTGTCCTACCTGCTTGCCCGAACGCACAAAAATCACCTCTACTGCACAGGTGGTGTCTTTTTGTGCCACACTGATAACGTCCATATTGTCCATGGTTTGCGAGCTGTGTTGTTCCTGAATGCTTCTAAGCCCAATAAGCTGATCCCGATAATGTACTGCCAACTCAAAATCTAGGTTTTTGGATGCAGCTTGCATTTTTTGTGAAACCTTATCTAAGATTTCTGTTCCCTTACCTTGGAGAAACAATGACATCATCTCCACATCGTGTTGATAATCCTCGTCTTTGATTTTGCCGACACAAGGCGCACTGCAAAAATCAATTTGATATTCTAAACAAGGCCTTGATCTTGATTGGTAAACACTGTTTGTACACTGTCTAACTTTAAAAATCTTTTTTAGCAGTGTTAAAGAATCTCGCACCACATGTGCCGAAGGGTAAGGACCAAAATACTCAAAATTTTTGTCTCTTTTTCCGCGGTAAAAACCTGCTCTTGGGTGGTTGTCATCGCTGATAAAAATATAAGGATAGCTTTTGGCATCCTTTAACAAAATGTTATAACGAGGTTTGTTTTGTTTTATTAACTCATTTTCTAATAACAAAGCTTGTGTTTCAGTATTGGTCACCAACACTTCAAAATCATTAATATTAGCTACCAAGACCTGGGTTTTTTTATCTGAGTGTGTTTTGGTAAAGTAACTAGACACCCTTTTTTTTAGGTTTTTGGCCTTACCGATATACAGTGTCTGACCCTGTTTGTCTATCATTTGATACACACCTGGGGCAGTGGTTAAAGTTTTTAATTTCTCTTTAATTATCATCAAGAAAAGGTAAAATATAATGTCTTATTTTGGTACAGGAAACATGATGAAACGTTTTGTCATTATATTGGGTATTTTTTGCATGAACTGGGCAATTGCCAATCCTATTCCCCCTATGCCAAATCCAATCAAGGCCATGAACGATTCTGTGATTGAGATCATCGACCCGCCAGGCACTGCAGCCCTGAGCATTATGGTGGATGCACTCTCCTCTTTAAAAGAGCTAAAAAAACAAAAAAAAGATTCTTTGGAGAATGTTAAAAGCTTAATTCAAATCAAGCTTATGCCCTACATCGCCATGGACGTATCCACTGAACTGGCGCTTAAAAAACACTGGGCTGGGCTCAATCCCAATCAACAATTAATTTTTCAAGACTATATCACCTATTCACTCATCAAAGATTATGCTGGTATTTTGTCTACTTATGATAGGCTTGATAGTGTTAATATTGCGGTTGATCCAGAGATTAAAAGAAAAGACAATAAAGCCATTGTTAAATTGATTATCAACCTTAACGACGACCCTAAGCCTTTTAATATAACCTTAAAAATGATTCGCTCGAGTCATTGGAGAGTCTACGACCTAATATTCTCAGGGGTAAGCTTGATGAAAAACTATCGTGCACAGTTTGATTCACACATTAAACGCAAAGGTTTGGATAGCTTGGTTACCAAAACAACTGAGAGATTGGCCAAACTAAAATAAAACACTCAAGTAAAATATAGTGCTTAAAGTTCTTGGGTTGAGCAATGTATAAATTGGTTATTAATGGTGGTACACCTCTGGAGGGTAGTATCAATATCGCAGGGTCAAAAAATTCCTCTCTGCCGATTTTATTTGCTTCAATTCTTGCAGATGAACCTATTAAATTGACCAATACTCCACATCTTTCTGATGTATCTACCACGCTTAGATTGTTGATGGATATGGGGGCTGAATTCATTTTAGAGTCTGACGGCTCCTTGTTTGTTGATTCATCAAATCTTACCACTTTAGTGGCAGAATACGCTATGGTAAAAACCATGCGAGCCTCAATCTTAACGCTAGGCCCAATGTTGGCCAAATATAAACAAGCTAAAGTTTCTTTGCCTGGTGGTTGTGCCATTGGTTCTCGCCCTGTTAACCTACACTTGAAAGCCTTGGAAGAGCTCGGTGCAACTATTGAAGTGGAAAATGGCTATATTTATGCTCAGGCAGATAGGTTAATTGGCACCAACATCAGCTTTGACCAAATCTCGGTAACAGCAACCGAAAATATTATTATGGCTGCAACGCTTGCCAAAGGAACCACTACTATCTATAACGCTGCACAAGAGCCAGAAATTACCGATTTAATCCTCTGTTTGAAAAAAATGGGGGCAAAAATATCTGGTGAAGGCACTTCTACTTTGACTGTCAAAGGAGTAAAAAAACTCAGTGGTGTTACTCATGATGTTTGTCCGGATAGAATTGAAGCTGGTACCTATTTAGTTGCAGCTGCAATTACTGGCGGCTCAGTGACAGTTAAAAACATTCGTCCACAGTCGATGCGCAGTATTATTGGCAAGTTAATTGAAATTGGCGCTGACATCAAAACTGGAAAAAACTCAATTTCTCTGGATATGCGGGGAAGAAGACCTAAAGCGGTCAGTGTTAAAACTGGAACTTACCCTAATTTTCCAACCGATATGCAAGCACAATTTACCGCTCTTAATTCCATTGCAGATGGGCATAGCACCATCACTGAGACAATCTTTGAAAATCGCTTTATGCATATTCCAGAACTCTCTCGTATGGGGGCTAACCTTTCGCTTGAAGGCAACACTGTGGTATGCAAAGGTGTAAAATCGCTCACAGGTGCGAATTTGATGGCAACTGACCTTAGGGCCTCGGCTTCTTTGGTATTGGCGGGGTTAGCTGCAAATGGCACCACAACTATTGATCGCGTGTATCACCTAGATCGTGGATATGAAACCATTGAGGAAAAACTACAACTATTAGGCGCGAATATTGAACGAATACAAGACTGATATGTTAACCATTGCCCTATCTAAAGGAAGAATTTTAAAAGAGACTCTACCGTTGCTTCAAAAGGCGGGGCTAGAGATCTCTGAGAATGAACTCAACTCTCGAAAACTGATTCTTGACACCAATCTAGATGCTGTGAAAGTGATTGTTATTCGAGCTACTGATGTGCCTGTTTTTGTGCAACACGGTGCTGCTGATATGGGTATTGCTGGTAAAGATGTGATACTTGAACATGGTGCCAATGGTTTGTTTGAACTATTAGACCTTGGTATTGCTAAATGCCAGTTGATGGTGGCTGCTCAATCTGAAAAAAACTTAGAACGCAATACACTGAGAATTGCGACCAAATATGTGAATCCAGCCAAACACTATTTTGAGAAAAAAAATCAACAAATTGAGGTGATTAAACTCTATGGTGCAATGGAGCTTGCCCCTGTTGTGGGTCTGGCTGATTGTATTGTTGATTTGGTGGATACTGGCAATACACTCAAAGCCAATGGCCTAAAACCACTTGAGCACATTGAAGATATTTCTTCTAGATTAGTGGTTAATAGCGCTTCATTCAAAACCAAAAATGCTCAAATTAAGGAATGGGTTTCTAGAATTGAAAATTCACTATGATTGCCAAGCTCTCATCCACACAAAAAAACTTTCAAGACAAACTTTCTGACTTGTTAGCTTGGGAAAGTGTGTCTAACAAAACAGTAGTAAATACCGTTGATGGTATTATCTCCAGCATTCGCACAAATGGTGATCAAGCATTGGTTGACTTTACCAATCGCTTCGACGCGATGAGTATCGATTCAATGCAAGAATTAATTTTATCCAAATCAGTGCTTAAGGAAGCGTTTGATACTTTAGCTATAGCTGAAAGCTCAGCGCTACAAATTGCCGCAGACCGAGTTCGTAGCTACCACCAAAAACAAGTTCAAGACACTTGGAGTTATACTGAAGATGATGGCACCATGTTGGGGCAAAAAATCACACCATTGGATCGCGTTGGGCTTTATGTACCAGGGGGTAAAGCTGCGTATCCTTCGTCAGTTCTCATGAATGCCATTCCTGCCAAAGTTGCTGGTGTTAAAGAATTAATCATGGTGGTACCTACGCCAGGTGGTCAAACCAATCAATTGGTATTGGCAGCTGCCTATTTGTCTGGTGTTGATCAAGTATTTACCATCGGTGGTGCTCAAGCTGTGGCTGCGCTTGCGTACGGCACACAGAGCGTACCTCAAGTGGATAAAA
>CAZYIW010000028.1:0-16728 GCA_964647705.1 uncultured Piscirickettsiaceae bacterium | reverse complement strand
GCTTGGATTTCAACCATTTGTTGCACCACCCATTTTTCGTCTACATCAGTCATGGCAGACTTGACCTTCTCACCAAAATATCGCAAAAAACGATAGTCAGGTTCACCACCAATAAAATCGAACTCTGCATAATCTTTGGAACGCTCATTGTAAAGTTCAACAAAGGGCACCCAATGATTGCCCTCGCCGATGCGCTCTGATTTATTTTCTTGGTAATAAAAGGCCAATTGCTTGGCAAGATTGTTAATTAATTCTTGTCTTTGTTCAATGGTGAGTTTGTTAAATATGAGCCGATCCACGCATTGAACCAAAAAACACAAATATTCTTTAATCACATCAAACACCTGTTCCTTTTCGATCACAAAACCTTCGTTGATTAAGTCTTCAAGTTGATTTTTGGTGATACGCCATGAGTTAAACGCCAAAGCACTGGAGATATCTTCGATGGTTTTAACTTGGGTTTTATACCACTTGCTTTTAACTCTCATGTGCTTAGCTACCTAAGGATTGGGCCTTAATTATAGATACACTAATTTTAGCAAGCTTATTTGGGTTATTGCCTTGTTTTAATCGGTATTACTCGCAGGTGTAATTTCTGAACGAGCCTAAATCGTAAACATTCTCAAAACCCATTTGGGTGAGGTAGTTTTTTGCTGTGGAGGAGCGTGCACCCGTTACACAGTAAAGAATAATGGCTTTGTCTCGATTAATGACACGATCGGCAGACATAATGGCTTGTAGTGGCAAATTAACGGCGTTTGGCAGAGCGCCACGTGCGAATTCCGCAGAAGAGCGAACATCTACCAACTGGGCCCCGTCGGCCAATAGTTTGCAAGCATCATTGCCTGTAAAAGCGTTGAACATAGTATAATTTCCTGAGTAATTTTTTGTCTGTGTGCAATCCTAGAATGGAGCACAATCTATATTAGGGAAACATTATATACTAATGCTAAGCAAAAAGCAACTCCGAAACGACCTTGAGACGGTAGCTAAAGCGCTAAAAAAACGTGGTTTTTCCTTTGATATCAATGCATTATCGGATTTAGAAAAATTACGCAAAAAAAATCAGGTTAAAACACAAGAGCTACAAAACCTACGTAACACACAGTCTAAATCGATTGGTAAAGCCAAAGCAGCCGGTGAAGATATTGCCCCACTTTTAGCTGAGGTGGCGAATCTGGGTGAGGCATTGGATGAAGCCAAAACCGAATTACAACAAATTCAACAAAAGATTCAAGCCATTGAGCTTTCTATGCCGAATATTGCGCATGAATCGGTGCCAGAAGGTGAGTCGGAAGAAGACAATGTAGAGATCAGTCGATGGGGCGAACCAACCGAGTTTGATTTTGAGGTTAAAGATCATGTGGATTTGGGCGATACACTGGGGCTAGAGTTTTCCACTGCTGCGAAAATTTCAGGTGCAAGATTCTCAGTAATGAAAGGCAAGATTGCGCAACTGCATCGAGCACTGACACAGTTTATGCTTGAACAGCATACAACACAAAATGGCTACACAGAGGTTTATGTGCCTTATTTGGTCAATAGCGATTCGCTATTGGGTACTGGGCAATTGCCTAAATTTGAGCAAGATTTGTTTAAAACCCATCTGCATGGCGAACAAGGTGAGGCTAAAGCACTTTATCTGATTCCAACCGCCGAGGTACCTGTGACCAATCTTGTGCGTGACTGTATTTTAAAAGAACAAGATTTGCCTTTAAAATTTGTCGCACATACACCAAGCTTTAGATCAGAGGCTGGCGCATATGGAAAAGACACTAGGGGGCTTATTCGCCAACACCAATTTGAAAAAGTTGAATTAGTGCAAGTGGCAAAGGCGCAAGATTCATACCAAATATTAGAAGAGCTAACCGCTCATGCTGAAGGCATTCTACAAGCCTTAGAACTGCCTTACAGAAAAGTGATTTTATGCACAGGAGATTTGGGTTTTTCTGCAGCCAAGACTTATGATTTAGAAGTTTGGCTACCAGGGCAAAATACTTATCGAGAGATATCTAGTTGTTCGTGTTTTGAAGATTTTCAAGCAAGGAGAATGCAGCTTAGGTGGAAAAATCCAAGCACTGACAAAACAGAATTATTACACACTCTAAATGGCTCGGGCCTTGCTGTTGGCAGAACATTAGTGGCAGTGATGGAAAACTATCAAACAGCTGAGGGAAGTATTAAAATACCTAAAGTTTTACAAAAATATATGAACAACGAAAAGGAGATCAGATGAGTTTATTAGATTTAATCATATCACCGGCATTTGCCGAAGGTTCCGTTGCATCAGATTCCGGCGGTGCACTACCACCTTGGTTATTTATGGTGATTATGGTGGTGTTGATGTATTTATTATTGATACGACCACAAACCAAGCGCGCTAAAGAACACAAGAAACTACTAGAAGCATTGAAAAAAGGTGACGAGGTGGTCACTAATGGGGGTGTGATTGGTGTGGTGAAGTCTGTTGACGATTCATTTGCCACAATAGAAGTTGCTAAAGGCGTGGTGGTTAAGATGCAAAAGCAAGGTATTAACCAAAAAATGCCTAAAGGCAGTGCTGATATAAAACAATAAACCTATGAATCAATACCCCGGCTGGAAAAACGCACTCATTGCGTTTGTCCTAATTGTTTCACTTTTTTATGCGTTGCCAAATGTTTTTGGCTCGGATTTGGCAGTGCAAATCTCCAGTTCCGATCAGACCAACTTTGTCTCTGAAGATGATTTACAAAAGGTTGAGTCTGCGCTAAAGAAAAATAACATTGATTTTAAATCTACCGGATTAGTCAATCGACGTATTTTGGTTCGTTTTAACGACAGCGAGTCACAATTATCAGCCAAAGATATGTTCAAACAAGAATTGGGTCGTAATTATGTGGTTGCGCTTAATTTAGCACCTTCCATACCACTTTGGTTATCTGACTTAGGTGGCAAAGCCATGTCACTGGGATTGGATCTGCGAGGTGGGGTACACTTTTTACTTGAAGTGGACATGGATTCGGTAATAGACACGCGAATAAACAAGGCTTATAACGAACTCAGAACGACGCTTAGAAAAGACAGACTTTACAAAAAAATTAACAAACAGGGTGAGCATATTGTTGTTAGCTTAAAGGAGCCTCAGGGAAAAGATCAAGTCAAGCGTTTACTTAGAAACGAACTACCAGATTTGAGTGTTGTTGAGATGCCTAATGAAGATGAGTTGACACTCTCGGTTGGTTTAAGTGAAGATGCGCAAAAACAAGCCAAAGAAAATGCCCTACAACAAAATATCACCACGCTAAGAAACCGTGTGAATGAGTTGGGTGTGGCGGAGCCGGTTATCCAACAGCAAGGTATTGATCGAATTGTTGTGCAACTACCTGGCGTGCAAGATACCGCGCGTGCTAAAGAGATTCTAGGTGCAGTGGCTACCTTAGAGTTTAGGCTTGTGGATGAGAAAAACGATCCACAAACGGCCATTCAATCTGGCAAGATTCCAATTGGTTCAAAATTATTTTATTTTAAAGACGGCAGGCCATTGCTATTAAAAGCGCGTGTGATCGCAACGGGTGAAAATATCACCGGTGCTGCTTCTGGTTTTGACCAAGAAAATAACACACCATTGGTGAATATTACTTTAGACGGTGCAGGCGGGCGCGCGATGCTTGACACAACCAAAAAGTACTTGCACCATCGTATGGCCGTTGTTTTTATTGAAAACAAGGTGGAAACTGTTTCTCAAGATGGAGAAACTTTTAAAAAGCGTAGCACAACCAAAGATGTGATTAATGCAGCTACCATTCAAGGTGTTTTCTCTTCTCGTTTTCAAATTACAGGCCTAGACAGCACTCGGGAGGCAACCAACTTAGCGTTGTTATTAAGAGCCGGTTCGCTTTCTGCCCCAATTGAGATTATTGAAGAGCGTACTGTGGGGCCAAGCCTTGGAGCAGAAAATATTGAAAAAGGCTTGATGAGCGTGATTGTCGGTTTTGTTTTAATTTTGATATTTATGTTGGTTCGTTATCGTGTATTTGGCATGGTTGCTAACATAGCTTTGACGCTTAATCTGGTCATGATCGTTGCTGTTTTGTCGTTGCTACAAGCCACTTTAACCTTGCCAGGTATTGCCGGTATCGTGCTTACTGTGGGTATGGCGGTAGATGCTAATGTGCTTATTTTTGAGCGTATTAAAGAGGAATTAAATACTGGCATGCGTATACAAAAAGCCATCTCCAGTGGTTATGAAAAAGCACTGCTGACCATTGCCGATGCAAACATCACCACACTGATTGCAGCATTGGTTTTATTTAGTTTTGGAACAGGCCCAATTAAAGGATTTGCAGTGACTCTTTCGATTGGTATTTTGACTTCGATGTTTACAGCCATTATTGTTTCACGCGCTATTGTCAATAAAATTTACGGCGGTAAGAAAATACAGGAGTTGGCAATATGAGTTTAAGAGCATTAAACATTCCAAACATTAATTTTGTTGGCAAGCGTAAGTATGCTATGGCTTTGTCTGCTTTGCTAATGGTTGTGTCGCTATTTTCATTGGCCACACAAGGTTTAAAGTTTGGTATAGATTTTACCGGTGGCACCTTGATTGAAGCAGGTTATGAAAAACCGGTTAACCTAACTGAAGTACGTAACACTCTACTTGAGGCAGAGTTTGGAGATGCAAATGTTCAGTATTTTGGTTCAACCAAAGAGATCCTGATTCGTTTAAAGCCACAAAAAATCTCCAGTGCCAAACTCAGTTCTAGCATTATTCTGCTTCTTGGAGATGGCGTAGATATCCGTCGTGTAGAGTTTGTTGGCCCTAAAGTTGGCGAAGAACTCACTAACGATGGTGGCTTGGCAATGTTGTACGCTTTGATTGGAATTTTGATTTATGTGGCAGTGCGATTTGAGTATCGTTTTGCATTGGGTTCAATCTCGGCACTGATTCACGATGTAATTATTACCTTGGGCGTATTTTCGATTTTGCAAATTGAGTTTGATTTGACCATATTGGCAGCTATTCTTGCTGTGATAGGTTATTCACTTAACGATACCATTGTTGTATTTGATCGCATTAGAGAGAATTTTTTGGCGACTCGTCATACCGATCCAGCACAAATAACCAATGGCGCACTCAATCAAACGCTCTCGCGCACCATCATGACATCATTAACCACTTTGCTGGTATTGCTGGCATTGTTTTTCTTAGGTGGGGAAATTATCCATGGTTTTGCTTTAGCACTTATTATTGGTGTTGTGATAGGTACTTATTCTTCAATCTATGTAGCCAGTTCAATGATTTTGGCACTGGGTATTACCAAAGAGGATATGTTGCCTTCTGAGAAAGAAGCAAAAGAGGTCGATAATCGGCCTTAATAACTACGCGCAGTTTATTTTTTAAACTTTTCGAATACTAAGCAGGCATTAGTGCCACCAAAACCAAAACTGTTAGACATCACTGTATTCAGTGACTGAATAGTGGTGGCGTTGACAATGGGTAGGCCTTCTGCAGCGTCGTCTAATGTTTCAATATTAACCGACTCAGCCATAAAATCGTTTGAGAGCATTAATAACGAGTAAATAGCCTCATTAACACCGGCAGCGCCAAGGGCATGGCCTGATAATGATTTGGTTGAACCGATGTGTGGCACATCATCACCAAAAACTTCTCGAATCGCTTCTAATTCTTTGACATCACCAACAGGCGTTGAGGTGCCGTGCGCATTAATATAATCAATAGGCCCATCTACTGTAGAGATTGCTAATTCCATACAACGTTTTGCACCTTCTCCAGAGGGGGCAACCATGTCATAACCATCAGAGGTAGCGCCGTAACCAGTCAGCTCTGCCAAAATTGTGGCACCACGTTGCTCAGCATGTTCTAAAGATTCCAGCACTAAGGCACCGCCACCACCCGATATGACAAAACCATCTCTATTGGCATCATAAGCACGAGAGGCTTTATCAGGCGATTCGTTATATTTAGTGGACAGCGCGCCCATGGCATCGAATAGCATGGTCATTGACCAGTCTAGTTCTTCACCACCACCTGCAAAAACCACATCTTGTTTACCCATCTGAATTTGCTCCATGGCATTACCAATACAATGCGCACTGGTGGAACAAGCAGACGAGATCGAATAATTAATACCTTTGATTTTAAATAACGTCGACAAGCAGGCAGAAGTGGTAGAGCCCATAGCACGAGGAACGCGATAAGGTCCAACGCGTTTTATACCTTTTTCTCTGAGAATATCAGCAGATTCAATGACATTTTGATTGGAAGCACCACCAGAGCCCATAATTAAACCAGTGCGAGGATTGGAAATTTGCCCTTCATTTAGACCAGACTGCTTAATAGCTTCATCTAAGGCGATGGCATTATAGATAGCTGCATCAGCCATAAAGCGTTTCATCTTTCTGTCAATGACTTCGCTAGAATCGACCTCGGGTAAAGTGCCAGCAACCCGAGAACGTAAGCCCATTTCGGCATAACTTGGTTCGAATTCAATGCCAGATTTTGCAGTTTTTAGCGACTCCAACACCTCACTGCAGTTTGCTCCAAGTGAGGAAACAATACCCATTCCAGTGACAACAACTCTGTGCATTAGAAGCTACTCGTGTCTGTAAACAATCCAACTTTAAGGTTAGTGGCTTCGTAGATAGTTTTGCCATCTACTTCCATAGTGGCATCGCCAATCCCCATAAATAATTTACGTGCAATAACACGTGATAAACTAATTCTGTAAGTGACTTTTTTGGCATTAGGCAAAACTTGCCCCGTGAATTTAATGTTGCCAGAGCCCAATGCTCTTCCGCGCCCAGGACCACCTAACCAGCCAAGATAAAAACCAATCAATTGCCACATTGCATCAACGCCCAAGCAACCAGGCATAACAGGATCATTATTAAAGTGACAGTCAAAAAACCATAAATCTGGCTTAATGTCTAACTCGGCGATAATCTCCCCTTTGCCATACTCCCCACCTTCTTTAGAAATGTGGGTGATGCGATCAAACATTAGCATAGGTGGCTGTGGCAGTTGTGCATTGCCAGGACCAAATAATTCGCCATTGCCGCATTTGATTAACTCTTCGTATGAAAAAGAATTTTGCATTAAAAAGTCACCTTTAACCTATAAAAACTTTAATTATGATTGAGAAAAATTATACCAAAAGCCCATTGCTAATATCGTTTATCACATCTTCGACATTTTCTAGCCCAACAGAGATTCTTATCAAACCATCATTTATGTTAGATTGATGTCGTTGTTCATCAGTTAATCTTGCGTGCGTGGTTGTTGCTGGATGAGTAATCGTGGTCTTTGCATCGCCTAGGTTGGCAGTTATTGAAATAATTTGAGTGTTGTTGATAACCCTAAATGCTGCCTCTTTACCGCCATCAACCTCAAACGAGACGATTCCACCATATCCCAATTGTTGAGATTTGGCTAATTGGTGATGTGGATGAGACCCAAGCCCTAAATAATGTACTTTTTTTACCACATCTTGCTGTTCTAACCACTGCGCAAGTATCAGTGCATTTTGGCAATGTGCTTTCATTCTAAGAGACAGTGTCTCTAGCCCTTTTAATACAATCCATGCGTTAAAACTACTCAAGCTTGGACCGGTGGTTCGAATAAAGCCACTTACCTGTTCAATAATATCAGTATTTGCCGCAACTGCACCTGCTAAACATCGGCCCTGGCCATCTATATATTTGGTTGCAGAGTGTATTACTATATCCGCACCTAAGCTCAATGGTTTTTGTAACGCTGGGGTTAAAAGACAATTGTCAACCGCTAATAAAATTTGTTTTTTATGTGCAATTTTGGACAAGCTTTTAATATTTACTACATCACCCAATGGGTTAGAAGGGGTTTCAAGTAAAAACAGTTTGGTGTTTTTATTGATCGCATTTTCCCAAGCGTCAAGATCTGCCAAATCAACATAGCTGACCCCAATATTAAATTTACTCACAATAGTATCTAACAGGACAATTGAAGTACCAAACATATTGCGAGAAGCAACAATATGATCGCCGGCTTTTAAAAGTGATGCAATTGTGGCAAAAATAGCCGCCATGCCTGATGCTGTTGCACAACATGCCTCGGCGTCTTCAAGCGTAGCCAATCTTTTTTCAAAGGCATCGACTGTTGGGTTGGTAAAGCGGGCGTAAATATTACCTGGCTCTTCCTTGGAAAAGCGTTTTTCGGCTTGTTCAGCAGAATCAAAAACAAAGCTGGAGGTTAAAAAAATCGCCTCAGCGTGTTCTTGTTCATTGGTGGTTCGATAACCTTCACGGATTGCTTTGGTATCGAATTGTATGTCTTTCATTTATCTATAAATAATGGCTAAGCGAAATTAGGGCTTATTCTACATCATTACAGATGAGTTCAGAACTTTCGTTGGTGTTGTTTTTTTGCTTAGCAGAGTCGGATCTGAGGCGCTCTACTTTTTCAAGATAGAGTTTATCAATATCTTTAGTGACATAATTTCCATCAAAACAAGAACAATCGAATTGATGAATATCAGGATTACCCTGTTGTACACTCCATATTAAATCATCAAGTTTTTGATAAATTAGACGATCGGCACCAATCGCTGCACAAACATCTTGTGTGGATTTTCCATGGGCAATAAATTCTTTTTCACTGGCCATATCAATACCATAAACATTAGGATGACGGACCGCTGGAGACGCCGAGGCAAAAAAGACCTTCTTAGCGCCCGCATCACGTGCCATTTGCACAATTTGTTTACTGGTTGTGCCTCTGACAATAGAGTCATCAACCAATAAAACATTTTTATTTTTAAACTCAAGTTCAATGGCACTGAGCTTTTGCCGAACTGATTTTTTACGTTGTTTTTGCCCAGGCATGATAAATGTGCGCGCAATATAGCGGTTTTTAATCAGACCTTCGGAATATTTAACTTTGAGGTTTTGCGCCAACTGAAGTGCTGAAACTCTAGATGAATCTGGAATAGGGATTACCACATCAATGGTTTCATCTTTCCAAGTTTGTGTGATTCTTTCGGCTAACTTTTCCCCCATTCTTAAACGGGATTTGTAAACTGAAATATTGTCAATTACCGAATCAGGGCGAGCAAAATAGACAAACTCAAAGATACAAGGTGAATAGCTTGGTTTTTCAGCGCATTGCTTTGAGTGGATGTTACCATTACGATCAATCACGATAGCTTCACCTGGTTTGACATCACGTGTTACTTTGTATCCCAGAGCAGTTAAAGCCACACTTTCTGAAGCAAGCATATACTTAGTACCGCCTTGTGTGGTTCGCTTGCCTAGAATAAGTGGGCGTATACCCAAAGGGTCTCTAAAACCAAAAATTCCATATCCAGGAATCATGCCAATGGCGGCATAGGCACCCCGTACTCTTTGGTGTAATTTAGCAATTGAGGAAAAAACATCCTGTTCATTAATACGGTGTTTTTGTAATTTGGCTAATTCAGAAGCAAAAATATTGAGCAAAATTTCAGAATCTGAGTTGGTGTTAATATGGCGTAGATCTTGTTCATAGAGTTCTTTGGCTAATTGCTCAGTGTTTGTCAGATTGCCATTGTGCGCAAAAGCGATACCATAAGGCGAATTGACATAAAAAGGCTGGGCTTCCGCTCCAGAGGAAGAGCCTGCGGTAGGGTATCTAACATGACCAATGCCCATATCTCCTAAAAGCTTAGTCATGTGTTTGGTTCTAAAAGCATTACGCACCAGGCCATTTGATTTGCGCATATAAAAACGACCCTTATGCGATGTAACGATACCTGCAGCGTCTTGACCTCTATGTTGCAATATGGTTAGCGCATCATAGATGTAGACTGCCGTATCTTTCTTTGTGGTGGATAATATGCCAACGATACCACACATAAAATCTCTCTTTATTGGGAGTTAATAAATAGTAAATGCTTAGAAACTTCTGGTTTAACGCTGATGGCCAGATCTTGGAACGATTGAAAAGCGCCTGTTGCCTCAACCCAAAAAGGTTTACCAGCTATCCAGCTGATGCTTTGCATAATCAAAACCATAATTAAAATAAATAAAACCCCTTTGATAAGGCCGACAATCATACCTAATAATTTGTTTTCTGTGCTATTAACATTGCGAGCATTAATAAGCGTGTCTATACGTTTTAAAGCGTTCAAAATTTTTTGAAAAAAGGATTCTAAAAGGCAAGGCCTGCTTGAACCAATTGAAATATCAAGCACTTTAGAGAGTATTGAGCATATGCCAACAAAGGCCAGAAAAACCATCAAAAAAGACAAACCAATTCGCACAGACTCATTGGTGATGACAATTTCCATAATCCCAAGACTGGCAATTAAATACAAATAGTGCCAGCTAAGTAATACGCTTAGAATGAGAAAGGTTGTCAAGGCGAAAAATCGATTGAATGCACAAGGATCTGTTATAGATGATGAGTAATCAGTGACCTGATAAAAACCTCGTTTAAGTAGTAGAACCCCTAGGAAAATCAAACCAAAGGCAATCGCCATATTGGTCTGGGCAGACAAAGCGAAATAGGTTATAAATGGCAATTGGGCAAGCGTTTGATAGAATAACCATGCCAAAATTATGGCCACAGCAAACAGAGCTAAATTAATCAGCTCCATGGCCAAACCACGCTTAAAACCAAGCACGATAAAGCTTACCAGGATTACTATAGTAGCCCAATCAGACCATGCCAGTTGTGTTATTCCATCCCAGATATTGTTTAAAAAAGCATCCATGAAATATTTAAACTTTTTGTGCTTATAACATCAGGTCTATTATCATACATAGCCTAGCTAGGGTTTGAGAGCTTATTGAGGATTTTGCTAACAAGGGCAACGGTATGGAATGATCCAAAAACCACAATACGTTTGTTGCTCTTACTCTCAAGTGCTGTATTGAATGCCTCCTGTGCATTCTTGCAAATATTCACATTACTATGGCAATCAAAATACTCAGTTAATTGCTTTTTTGTTAAACCTCTCTCCACCTCTAAAGATATAAGGAGCCATCGGTCTATTTGCGGTGATATCGCATCAATCATGCTAGCGATATCTTTATCACACAGTGCTGAAAAAATTGCTATTGTTGGCTCTTTGGATTGTGATATGTTTTTCGCCAGCGCCCTCACAGCTGCCGGATTGTGAGCAACATCAAGAACGAAGGTTTTGTCCCTATAGTTTAAGACTTGTTGGCGCGCAGTCAACTTGGTTTCTTGAACAGCTGCTAATGCCCCATCTTCAGACATTGGAAAATGAGTATGCATCAAAGTCACTGCACGCAAGGCCATGGCCATATTTTGTTGTTGTATGGGGTTACTTGTTATATCCTTGGGCAAGTCTTTTTTATTGATTAGATAAAGCTTTGTAGAGAGTTTTTTCGCATGCTCAAGTAAGCTCCTAGGAGGGTTGGGGTCACCACAAACACAAGGTTTATTGGCGCGCATAATACCTGCTTTTTCTAGCGCTATTTTTTCACGACTCTCGCCTAAGTATTCACTATGGTCGATGTCAATACTGGTAATAATAGATAAATCGGGCTCAACCACATTAACCGAGTCCAGACGCCCACCCAGCCCAACCTCTAAAACAGCAACTTGTACTTTTTTACTGGCAAATATTAGTAGTGCTGCCAGAGTAGAAAATTCAAAATAGGTGAGTGAAGTTTTACGCCTTGCAGTTTCAATGGTTTCGAACGCTTGGCAAATGTCAATATCATCGACTGGCTTTGTATTGATCTTAAATCGTTCGTTATATGAGAGCAGGTGCGGTGAAGTAAAACTACCTACTTTATAAGGCGATTGTTTGTAGATGTTTTCAAGATAACTAACCGTTGAGCCCTTGCCATTAGTGCCTGCAACAGTAATAACTTTAAATGCTACGCCTGATGGGAATAGGTGATGATAAACTTTTTGTATACGCTCTAGCCCCAAATCAATGTTTTTAGGGTGTAGCGTTTGTTGATAACTTAACCAATCGTCAAGTGTTTTGGGTTGCGCTGTGGCTAATCCTCCCAAAATTCACCTTCAATTGTGTTGTTTTTTTTATCAGGGGACTTGTTTTTGTCAGAATGTGACTTATGAATAAAGATTGTGTTTCTTTGAGAAAAAACCCGTTCGGCATTTTTACTCAGCACGCTGTCGATGAAGTAGCGTCTTGAGAAGGGTAGCAAACCCAAAAGTCCAATTGTGTCAGTAATAAATCCTGGGGTGAGCAGTAGCACGCCTGAGATTAAAATCACCACACCTTCTAACATTTCAACAGCTGGCGTTTGACCACGCGCCATTGATTCTTGCGCTTTTGCCATGGTTGACCAACCCTGATGTTTGAGTAGATATGAGCCTATAAATGCAGTAAGGATAATCAATAAGATGGTGTTGCCTGTGCCAATTGATCCACCTACTTCAATAAGCACCATAAGCTCTAGAGTGGTGGCAATAACAAAAATTAAAAATAACATACTTATTTCCGATTAGTAAATAATAAATCCCAAACGCCATGCCCCAATCTTTCTCCACGTTTCTCAAACTTGGTATTGGGTCTTCGCTCAGGCTTTGGAGAGTATATATGGGCATCCACAGTGTTTTTAAAGTTCGGGTGCGATTCAAGCACCTGCATCATCTGCTCAGCATAATCCCCCCAATCGGTTGCCATGTGCACAAATGCTTGGTTTTTAAGTTTTTTCGATAGCAGAGTCATGAAATCAGATTGTACAATACGGCGTTTATGGTGTCTTTTTTTATGCCACGGATCAGGAAAATATAGTTGAAATCCTGAAAATGCATTATCAGCGATGTTGTTTTCTAAAACCTCAACTGCATCGCCTTTAATAATTTTTAAATTTTTTAAATTTTGCTTATTGGCCTCATTGATCAACCTGCCAACACCCGCTTCATACACTTCGACACCTAAAAAATTATGTTCTGTTTCGTTTTTTGCCATTGTTAATAAAGAATCACCGTTGCCAAAGCCGATTTCAAGAAAAATGGGTTGTTTTTTAGGAAAAAGTGCCTCTAAATCGATAATTTGGTCTGTAATTTCAATGCCATACTTAGACCACAGGGCGCCTAGGCCATATTTTTGCCCTTCGGTCAGCCTGCCTGATCGTTTCACAAAACTTTGAATTTTTCTCAAATGCGAGGTTTGACTCATAAATCGTAGTCAATAATCAGCGGTGCATGGTCGGAAAAGCGTTCGTCTTTGTATATGGAAGCTCCTTTGACGGTGCCTGCTAAATTTTGGCTCAGTATTTGATAATCAATTCGCCAACCGGTGTTATTGGCCCAGGCCTGCCCCCGATTTGACCACCATGTGTACTGCTCTGCCTGTTGATTTACCTCGCGAAACGCGTCAATGAATTCACATTCTGTGAACAATTGCTCCAGCCAAGCGCGCTCTTCAGGCAAGCACCCAGAGCGATTTTTATTGCCACTAAAATTTTTAATATCAATTTTTTTGTGCACAATATTAATGTCGCCACAAATAATATACTGACGCCCATTTCTTTGAAGTTCATTCAAGTATGGCATAAAACGATTTTGCATAAAATCCATTTTATATTGTTGCCTTTCTTCTTTTGCCGATCCAGAAGGGATGTAGATGGAAATAACACTCAAATTGCCAAAATCAGCTTGAATAAATCGCCCCTCAAAATCAAAATCCTCCCAAGGGCTATAAATCACTTGATCGGGCTTTTTCTTGCAAAAAATACCCGTACCACTGTAGCCTTTTCGCTCAGCGGGTTTGTAGAAGGTGTGCATGTCATTCGGATAGAATTTGTCGTCTAATTGATCCTCTTGGGCTTTGATTTCTTGCACGCATACCACATCGGCATTTTGACTTTGCATCCAAGTGAAAAAACCTTTTCGCTCAGCTGCACGAATGCCGTTAACATTAGCCGTTATAATTCTCATCATCGAGACAATTTTATAGGAATCAAAAGTGAAACAGTACCAAAAAGATTTTGTTGACTTTATGCTTGAGATTGGGGCATTAAAGTTTGGTGAATTTACCTTGAAATCAGGACGTGTAAGCCCATATTTTTTTAATGCAGGTGCTTTTAATATGGGTGAGCATTTGTCTAAACTGGGTGGGTTCTATGCACAAGCTATTATTGATGGTGGTTTGAGTTTTGATGTTTTGTTTGGTCCAGCCTACAAAGGTATTCCACTGGCCACAGCCACTGCCATGTCACTTAACGATGGTTTTGGTAAGAATGTACCTTATAGCTTTAATCGTAAAGAGGCTAAAGATCATGGAGAGGGAGGCAATATCGTTGGCCATGCGCTCGAGGGTGACATACTTATTATTGATGATGTGATTACCGCTGGCACCGCTATTGGTGAGGCGATGGAAATTATCTCTGCTAATGGGGCTAAGGCCAAAGGTGTGATTGTGGCAGTTGATCGCCAAGAGAGAGGCAAAGGGGATAAATCAGCCATTCAAGAAGTGGAAGATAATTTTGGTATTCAGGTTTTGAGTATTGTCAATTTAGGTCACTTGATTGACTATTTAAGACAAGGCAACGATCAAGATTTAATCAATCGAATTGAAGCCTATCGAGATCAATACGGCGTTTAAAATTTAACCGGTTGGTATGGGCAACCAAGACTATCAGCCACGGCTTGATGTGTCACCTTGCCTTGATGGATATTAAGGCCGTTATAGAGATTTTTATCTTTTTTCATGGCGTCAAGCCAACCATTGTTAGCTAAATCTATTACATAAGGCAGTGTGACGTCAGTCAGCGCTATCGTGGCTGTTTGTGCTACCGCACCAGGCATATTGCCCACACAATAATGGATAACATCATCAACCACATAGGTAGGTTCATCGTGCGTAGTCATTTTAGAGGTTTCAAAACACCCCCCTTGATCTATAGACACGTCTACCAAAACCGAACCTTTTTTCATCAGTTTTAGCATATCTTTGGTGATAAGTTTAGGCGCCTTAGCCCCTGGAACTAACGCTGCACCTATCACCAAATCGGCATTTTTCAATGCTTGCTTTATGTTTTTTTCATTGGACAGATTAATGGATAATTTTTCTAAAAATCTGCGTTGGAATTCTTCGAGCTGATTTGACAAACGAAGATTTAGAAGAGTCACTTGTGCACCCATGCCCATTGCAACCTCAGCGGCATTCATGCCTACTACACCCCCACCAAGCACCAAAACTTGAGCCGGCTCAACGCCTGTTGCACCGCTAAGTAGCACACCGGAACCACCTTGGGTTTTTTCAAGATGATGGGCACCTGATTGCACCGACATGCGTCCTGCAACTTCACTCATCGGTTTTAGAAGTGGCAGCCGGCCATTATCATCAGTGATAGTTTCATAGGCAATACAAGTGGCACCAGAATTTAGTAAAAGTTCAGTTTGTTTAGGATCGGCCGCCAAATGCAGGTAGGTAAAAATCATCTGGCCTTTATTAAGCATTTGACACTCAATAGTTTGTGGCTCTTTAACCTTGATGATTAAATCCGACTTTTCAAATATATCCTTGGCATTTTGAACAATTTGCGCCCCCACATTTTGATAATGTGTGTTGCTAAATCCGATGGCATCACCAGCCAAAGTTTCTATCAATACCTGATGTCCTTCATTAATTAATGCTTTTGCACCATTAGGGGTTAACCCAACTCGGTATTCATGAGTTTTTATCTCTTTTGGAACGCCAACAATCATGTTAGTATTGTAAACCTAATCACTCAAAATGATAGGTAATATTATGAAGTTAATTAAAGCATCACCCCAAGAGACTTTTGAAGGCGACGGCGTGATTGTTAACCGACTTTTCCCGATTGCCAAGAGGATGAACTTCGATCCTTTTGTCTTGTGGGATCATTTTGCCATTGATCCAGGTCATGGGTTTTCAGAACATCCACACCGGGGTTTTGAAGCAATAACCTATATGCTCTCAGGCAGCATGCATCACCAAGATAACTTGGGCAACGATTCCTGGGTAGATGCTGGCGGTGCACAGGTGTTTTGTGCAGGGCGGGGCATAAGACACTCAGAGATGCCCGCAGAGAAAGGCCAAAGTGTAGGTATTCAATTATGGATTAATTTGGCAAAAAATGACAAAGGCATTGAACCTAAGTACCAACAAGTACTTAGTGAACAGTTACCAATTGAAAGTTTTGATGGCGGACATTGTATCCACATCGTTGGTGATGAATCTCCCATTATGTTGCATACTAAAATCGTCTATCAACATATTAAGCTGGAGAAGGATGCACAATATAATGCCAATATAGATAAAAGCCATCAGAGCATAATTTATGTTTTAGATGGTTCGATTGGCGTTGCTAAAGAGTCTCTCAATGCTAGGCAGGCTTGGCTTATTGAACAGAATCAAACAGAAAATTTTTCAATAAATGCAATCACAGATACTGAGTTTATGTTTTGTACAGGCATACCACACAAAGAGCCCATTCATCAGCACGGACCTTTTGTAGACTAAGATTCTAAAGTATCAATTGACTCTTTGCTGATTTGCAAATGATTGGTTTTTGCAAAAGACAAGATGCGTTCATAGGTAAAAGGGCAAGCGTATTCAAGCTCATCATCAAATGCAATGGATTTAACACCATTGTTACGTTGGATTTTGAGATGACCCTTATAGCGTTTGAGCTGTTCTGGTTGAATACAAACAATACGTTCTGTCCAATCACTGGGTCTGAATTTTTTTCCGTCTTCAGTAATGCCGGAGATGATATATCGCGTTTTTGGCA
>CAZYIW010000027.1:0-16932 GCA_964647705.1 uncultured Piscirickettsiaceae bacterium | reverse complement strand
ACCCCTGGCTCACGCTGGGGGTTGGTTTTTTTGTGTTTGGTGGAATTGGTAATAAGATAGAAACTTATATTGGTTGGTCATGTTCACAACCGCGACACGCTGTTAATAATTGACAGGGTGGTTGGCAGGGTTGTTGATTAAAAAACATCAATAAAAAAAGGCACCTATGTGGTGCCTTATTAATAATAATTGAGAGCGTCTATTTTAGCTTTTGGCTTGAGCCATCACTTCTTCAACAAAGTTATCTTCTTTCTTTTCAATGCCTTCTCCTACTTCATAGCGAACAAAAGTTGACACAGTAGCGCCTTTACTGTTTAATAATTTTCCAACAGTGACATCAGGATCTTTAACAAAAGACTGGCCCTCGAGTGTTACCTCGTTAACAAATTTTTTCATTCGACCAACAATCATTTTTTCGATGATTTCCTCAGGTTTGCCCGACTCTCTAGCCTGTTCAACAAAAATTGCTTTTTCACGTTCCAATATATCGGCTGAAAGATCAGATTCACTCACGCATTCTGGTTTTGATGCAGCGATATGCATTGAGATGTCTTTAGCTAATGATTCATCAGCGCCCTCAACAATCGTCAATACTGCAATTCGATCCCCATGCTTATAAGCACCAATAACGCCGGAATCAGTTTTAACAGTCTGTACACGTCTAATTGAGATATTTTCACCAATTTTTGCAACAATGTCTTCACGCGCTTTTTCCAACGAATCGCCATTGTCCATGGTCTCATTCATAAACGCATCGATATCAGCAGGCTGTGTTTTTAACGCCAATGCGCCAAGTGTGTTAACAAAACCTATGAATTCATCGCCCTTAGCGACAAAGTCAGTTTCTGAGTTAACTTCAAGGATAGTGGCTGTTTTACCATCGTTAGCAACATTAACGCTTACCAGGCCTTCGGCTGCAACGCGACCGGCCTTTTTAGCGGCTTTAGCAGCACCGGATGCACGCATCAAGTCGATTGCAGCTTCAAGGTCGCCATCGGTTTCAGTGAGGGCCTTTTTACAGTCCATCATGCCTGCACCCGTTCTTTCTCTTAATTCTTTAACTAAGGCAGCTGTAATTGCCATGATTGTCTCCTATATTAACTTTAAGGGCTTTATATTTAGCCTAATTTTTCGATAATTTGCGCTTTGGTGTCTTTACTTAAAACTTTAACGCCTTGTGCTTTAGCATAAGCAACCAAATCATCTTTTTTCATGGCATTGAGCGCTGATGCATCTGGCTTGTCAGCAGGTGTTTCTTCAGTTGTATTTTTTGCTGGTGCTTTTGCCTTTTCTTCGGTTTTTGGCGCTTCAGGTTTTGGCGCTTCAGGTTTTTTGCTTGCTTTATTTTTAGCTGTTGCTGGCTTATCTTCAACGACAGTCCCTGCTGCGGCTTTAGCTTCTAGTACAGCATTTGCCACCTCTCTTGCATAAAAACCAATGGCACGAATTGAGTCATCGTTGCCCGGCACCATGTAGTCAATGCCTTCTGGGTTGTGGTTGGTATCAACAATACCAATGATTGGCAGTTGTAACTTTTGTGCCTCTTTAACGGCATTTTTTTCGTGACCAATATCAACGATAAAAACCACATCTGGAATACCACCTAAATTTTTGATTCCGCCAAGACTGCGTTCTAGCTTGTCCATTTCTCGGGTCATGTTAAGCGCCTCTTTTTTGCTAAATTGTGCAAAATTTTCCTCGGCTAGAAATTCTAAATCTTGTAGGCGTTTGATAGAAGCTTTAATGGTCTTGTAGTTAGTCATCATGCCACCAAGCCAACGGTGATTCACATAAGGCATACCGCAACGCGTGGCTTCTTGTTTCATAATTTCACTGGCAGCTCTTTTGGTGCCAACAAACAACACAGACCCACCGGCCGCTGTTGTTTTAGAAACAAAGTTTAATACATCGTTAAACTTTGGTAGTGTTTTTTCTAGGTTGATGATATGTACACCATTGCGTGTACCATAGATATAAGGCTCCATTTTTGGATGCCAAAAACGCGAACGGTGTCCAAAGTGAACGCCCGCTTCAAGCATTTTTTTCATTGATGTTTTTGCCATTATTTTTTCTCCTGGGTTAAAACTTCCACGATTCCCATTTAATTAACCCTGAAAAAGGGCACCCTAACCAAACGATAGAAACGTGTGATACATTATTAAAAATTGAGCGTTTTTATTTGCGCTCAAACTATTCATCAGCCCGGTTACGAGCGGATAAGCGCGAAATTATCCCATAATTTGATAACCAAAACAAGGGCTTAATCAGCCTTTGCAAGTTCTGATCGCATGGCGTCAATTGTGGCTTTGTAGTCTTCGGTGTTAAAGATCGCAGAGCCGGCCACAAAAGTGTCTGCACCTGCTTGAGCAATTTCGCAAATATTGTCAATTTTTACACCGCCGTCAATCTCAAGTCGAATATCCAAACCTGAGTCGTCAATCATTTTTCTCACAGAGCGAAGCTTGTCTAAAGAAGAAGGAATGAATGATTGCCCGCCAAAGCCTGGATTAACAGACATTAAAAGCACCATGTCTAGTTGCTCGAGCACATGGTCTAGGTAGCTAAGGGGTGTGGCTGGGTTGAAAACCAACCCTGCTTTACAACCTTGTTCTTTAATCAATCCAATGGTTCTGTCAATATGTTCAGAAGCTTCTGGGTGAAAAGTAATATAGCTGGCACCAGCTTTGGCAAAGTCGGGGATAATTCTGTCAACAGGTTTGACCATTAGATGCACATCAATTGGTGCAGTAACACCGTGAGATCTGAGCGCATCACAGACCAATGGGCCAATAGTTAGGTTAGGTACATAATGGTTGTCCATTACATCAAAGTGAACGATATCAGCACCATCACGCAATACGTTGTCAACTTCTTCTCCTAGTTTGGCAAAATTGGCCGATAAAATTGAAGGGGCAATATAGTTAGGTTGTTTCATGTGTTCTCCTATGGTTTGTGCATTATGTGAATTCTAACAGGCTTTTTCCTGTCATCTCTTCTGGTTGTTCAATATCCATCATTGCCAGCAATGTTGGGGCAATATCACTGAGCGCGCCCTCTCCTGGAGGGGTAATTTTGGCTGGTCGATCAGAGACAAAGACAAGCGGCACCATGTTGTGTGTATGAGCCGTGTGCGGTTCTCCCGTTTCAGGGTCTGTCATTTGTTCTGCATTGCCATGGTCAGCAGTAATGAGAATTTCGCCATTAACGGCGTGTACCGCTTGATAGATAATTCCCAAACAATTGTCCACAGCTTCAACTGCCTTGATGGCAGCATCAAGCTTGCCAGAATGACCCACCATGTCGGTGTTTGCAAAATTGCAAATAATTAAGTCATATTTGCCACTTTCAATATGCTCAACCAGCTCGTCTGTTAATTCAAACGCACTCATTTCAGGCTGAAGATCATAAGTTGCCACATCAGGAGATGGAATCAAAACTCGTTTTTCACCCCTGAAAGGCGTTTCAATGCCGCCGTTGAGGAAAAAAGTTACATGGGCATATTTTTCAGTTTCTGCAATTCTGAGTTGTGTCATGCCCAAGCTGGCAAGATATTTGCCCAGGACGTTGTTAAGTCTACGAGCAGGGTAGGCCACTGGTAAATTAAATTCTTTTTTGTACTCTGTTAAACAAACGAATTGAGTGGAAAGAAATGTTCCACGTGAAAAACCCTGAAAATTTATATCAGTAAAGGCTTGAGTGATTTGTCTGGCACGATCAGCACGGTAGTTCATAAACAGCAAAACGTCATCCTTTTTAACCTTGATTGGCGCCCCAATTACAGTGGATTCGATAAATTCATCGGTTTCACCTCGCTCATAGGCCATATCAACAGCCTGAATAGCGTTTTGTGCCAAGTGTTTACCCCTGCCAGACGCAATAAGTTCATAAGCACAGCGTGTTCTTGACCAGCGGTTATCGCGATCTAGAGCAAAGTAGCGACCAATAACACTAACGATTTCACCAACACCAAGTTGTGAAATTTTCTCTTCTAGTGACTGAATATAGTTTTTGGCACTTTTTTGTGCACAATCTCTACCATCTGTAAACACATGTAAATATACTTTTTCGCATTGGTATTGTTTCGACATCGCCAACATGGAATGAATATGTTCTTCATGTGAATGAACGCCACCATCTGAAAGCAGACCCATAATATGCACAGCCTTGTTGTTATCGTTGGCGTAACAAAGAGCGTCTTTTAAGATGGGGTTTCTAAAAAAATCACCGTCTTCAATTTCGTTATGAATGCGCGTAAAGTCTTGAGTAACCACACGCCCTGCACCCAGATTAAGGTGCCCCACCTCAGAGTTTCCCATTTGTTCACCAGGCAGACCGACATTTTCACCGCTGGTGCTAATAAGCGAGTGTGGAAAACGTTCATTAAGCTTGTTCCAAACTGGCGTATCTGCCATGGCGATGGCATTGTTTTCTTGGGTTTCAGAATGGCCCCAGCCATCCAAAATAATGAGTAACTTGGTTTCTTTATTGGATATCATGTAAATCGTTTTGGTTTTTGGTTTTTAAACATTGAATAAAAAGTGTATTACGTCTGCATCTTGAACAACGTATTCCTTGCCTTCTGATCGAAGCTTGCCCGCTTCTTTTGCGCCCTTTTCTCCACCGAAGTTAATAAAATCATCAAAAGAGATGGTTTCGGCCCGGATAAACCCCTTTTCAAAGTCAGTGTGAATTTTACCCGCCGCAACCGGTGCAATGTCGCCAATATTGATGGTCCAAGCTCGGACTTCTTGAGGCCCAGCAGTAAAGTAGGTTTGCAAACCCAAGAGCTGATAACCAGCCACAATAAGACGATCAAGCCCTGACTGAGTCTGGCCAATTTCACTTAAAAATTCTTGTTTTTCATCTGGACTTAGCTCTGAAATTTCAGCTTCAATATCAGCACAAATGGCAACCACTTCAGCGTCTTCTTGTTTGGCCAACTTTTCAACTTCTGCTAAATGAGGGTTGTCAATAAAACCATCTTCACTGACATTGGCAACATAGAGTACGGGCTTTGCACTGAGCAGTTGAAATCCATTGAGAATTTTTTTCTCTTCTTCATCAAATGACAAGGTGCGTACGCTTTGTCCTGCCTCTAAAACAGGAAGAATTTTATCAACCAGACTTTTCAGTGGAATGCCTTCTTTTTGCCCGGCTTTGGTGTTTTTGATGGCTTTTTGTTGTAATTTTTCAACCGTGGACAAATCTGCCAATACCAACTCTGTATTAATGATATCAATATCATCAAGCGGAGAAACCTTGCCCGAGACATGAACTATGTCATCGTTTTCAAAGCAACGCACTACGTGCACAATTGCATCTGTTTCTCGTATATTGCTCAAAAACTGATTACCCAGCCCTTCGCCTTTTGATGCGCCTTCAACCAGACCTGCAATATCCACAAACTCCATGGTTGTGGGGATAATTTTTTCAGGTTTTACAATGTCAACCAACTGATCTAGCCTTGGGTCATTAATTGGCACCACTCCAACATTGGGCTCAATGGTACAAAAAGGGTAATTTGCAGACTCGATACTCGCTTGTGTGAGCGCATTAAATAGTGTGGATTTGCCGACATTAGGCAAGCCAACAATACCGCATTTAAAACCCATTTGTCATTTCCTATTTAACTGTGTGTAATTGCCGCATTGCTTTTTCATGATTGCCAATAATAATATCATCAATCACTTGCAGTGCATCGGTTAAAGCGCCTTGTATGAGCCCAAGTTCGGATTTTTTGGGTGCGTGTAGGACGTAGTCTGATACCAACGATTTGTCACCAGGGTGGTCAATACCAATTCTAAGACGATAAAAGCCTTGAGTGTTTAGGGCTTTAATTGTATCCCTGAGTCCATTGTGTCCACCGTGACCCCCAGAAAACTTGAGCTTTGCCGTTCCACAAGGTAAGTCCAGCTCATCGTGAACAACCAAAATCTGTTCGGGCAAAATTTTATAAAATTTTGCCAAACCAACAACAGACTGACCAGAACGGTTCATATAAACGCTAGGCTTAAGTATATGAGTACTATGACCGGCAATATTGGCCTTAGCGGCCTCTCCGAAGAATTTGCTTTGTTCTTTAAAACTAAAGCTGTATAAATTACTAAGCGTGTCTACAAACCAAAACCCCACGTTGTGGCGATGAGACTGATAATCCTTGCCAGGATTGCCTAGGCCAACAATCAGCTTAATCGCCATTGGGGTTGTTGGTTTTAACTATCAGAGTTGTCTTCGCCGTCTTGAGCGTCTTCTGCATCATCAGAGGTTTGAGCATCCGCATCCGCATCTTCTGAATCAACAATCTCTTCTTCTGGCTCCTCCATAATTCGAGCCTCTTGTACGGCAACGATGGATTGGTTATAAGCTTCAACATCATCGTGTTGCAGCGCAGTAAGTAGCACGCCTTCCGGCATTACTAAATCGGTCAAGCTTAAGCTATCACCAATGTTTAGTGCAGAGATATTCACGTCGATGCCATGTGGTAGGTCGCCAGGCAAACAAGAAATTTCTACGTTAGTGACAAATTGGTTAACAACAGCGCCAAGACGCAACGCTTCGTTGTCTTCTTCACCGACAAAATGAAGCGGAATACTGGTAATAATGGCCTTTTTCAAGTTAATACGTAAAAAATCTATGTGGGTGATGCAATTTTTTGCCGGGTGGCGTTGCAAGTCTTTGATAATGACAGGTTCTTTTTTCTTGTCAACAACCAGATCTAGGACCGAAGTGTAGGCATCATCGTTTTCTAAAAAGTGAGTAATTTCATGCATGTCTAATGTAATTGCATTTGGCGCTTTTTTGGCCCCATAGACAATAGCAGGAATCTTTTCATCACGACGCAGGCGGCGGCTCGCACCCTTTCCCTGGTCATCTCTTGGTGTGGCGTTAATCGTTAAGCTCATTTTGATTCTCCAAAAAATAAAAAAACACCCAAGTGGGCGCAGTATGTTTAATGCACTTTGCGACCAAGCGCACTAAAGACGGGTAATTTTACCTGAAAGACGGTTGAAATAAAAGAGCGTTTATGTCTTTGATTTTATCCAAAAAATGACACCTAATATCAATGTGGATATTGATGCTTCCCACCAAAAATTAACTGCAAATATTCCAGATAGGATTGCCAGTGTACTGCCAATGAGTGCAAAATTTTGTTTTGTGGCATTAATTTTGAGCTGCTTTATCAAAACCTCGGTTTGCTGTTGATGCATGCGTTCTATGTCTTTGGGCTGGTTTATTTTTTTCAAAGCCCCAACGATAAGTTCAGGTAGCTCCGGAACCTCTTTGAGTAATTGTGGTGCGCGCTCCTTGAGCCTTTCAAACGAATTTTTCATGCTGTGTCTTTTTTTAACCAAATTTTCCAAAAAAGGCTTTGCTGTGGCCCATAAGTCTAGTTGAGGATACAGGACTCTGCCCAAACCTTCAACATTTAACAATGTTTTGTCTAATAGTAACAGCTGAGGCTGTATCGATATGTCAAAATTTTTTGCCTCTTGAATTAGGTCTAAAAGCACCTGTCCAAAAGAGATGTCGCCCAATGATTTTTCAAACATTGGTTCACAGATGCGTTGTACTGCGTTTTCAAAAGCCACCACATCAGTCGTGGGGGATGCCCAGCCGGCATCAATATAAGATTGTGCCACGCCATGATAATCACGATTGAAAAACGACAAAAAGATATCAGCTAAAAAGTCTTTGTCTTCTTCGCTTAATGAGCCCATAATGCCAAAATCAACCCCAATATAATTGTCTTTTTCTCCGACAAAAATGTTGCCTGGGTGCATATCAGCATGAAAAAAATTGTGTTCAAAAACTTGGGTAAAAAAGATAATTACTCCATCTTCTGCCAGTTTTTTTAGATTGGTTCCCTTGGCTCTAAGGGCCCCCACATCGCCAATTGGTGTGCCATAAATGCGCTCAGTGGTTAAAACATTCTCTCTACATAAATCAAAATACACTTTGGGCACATATAAAAGATCGGAGTTTTCAAAGTTTTTCTTGAGGCGTTTAGCGCTCATGGCCTCGTTCATTAAATTAAGCTCATAAAGTATGATGTCTTCAAACTCTTTAACAATTTCAACGGGGCGAACCTTTTTACTAATGCTGTGCTTGTTAATCAGCCGCGCAAAAAAATACATCAGCCGAATGTCTTGTTTAATTTTAGCTTCTACCTTTGGTCTAAGCACTTTAACAACCACTTCTTCGTCATCATGGGTAAGTGCTGTATGGACTTGAGCGATAGAAGCAGAGGCAAGAGGCTGTTCATCAAACCTTTTAAATAGATTTTTTGTTGAATCTCCTAAAGCTTTTTCAATCATGCTTTTTGCCGCTTGACCAGAAAAAGGCTGACAACTGTCTTGTAGTTTAGCCAATTCGCGACCGATGTCCTCAGGCAACAAATCTCGTCTCGTTGAGAGGGTCTGACCAAACTTAACGAAAATAGGGCCAAGCTGCTCGAATGCTAAACGAATGCGTTCGCCCTCGGAGTATTTTTTTATCGGGAAATAATGCCACGGAATGAAATACACCAACCACCTGACGCTTTTAAGAAACGGTGTTGAAAGCACAAGAGAGTCCAATCGATAACGGATTAGCGTTCTTGATATGTCAAAAAACCTAGCGAGATTTTTCATAACGTTTGGATTTTGTCGGGTTGAGCAAAAGCTTAGTAACTTTGTTTTTGATCGCCTCAATGGGGTCTTGGTCAGAGGATTTTTGTTTGATACTGTTGATTAATTTACCCAGTTCGTTGGCTATTGCATCTCCAGTGTATTTTGACAGAGCTTCTTCTAGGTCAATATCAACTTGTTCAAGCAGATCAACTAACAGCTGTGCTGTTTTAACATCGCCGCTGATTATTATCTTGTCTTCTCTTAGTAGTTGTTTTAGATCTTTACCTTGGAACAACGATAAAAAAACATCAATTTTTAACTTAATATCAACATCGGTTGATTCTTTAGTGGCTGATAGCACATAGATTTTGTTGTGTGCACAGACAAACACCACCTCAAGTGGAAAGTTTTCAATTTCAAAGCGGACATTCTTTTTATCTAACGGGGTTATGTCAATCGACTGACTGGCAATCAAATAGTTTAAGGCGCTCTCAAGAATAAGGAACTGCATGAGAACAGTTAAAGCTTGATGCCCTTATGCAGGGCAACGATACCACCACTGATGTTATGGTATTCGCAAAAATCAAAACCCGCCCCAAGAACCATGTCTTTGAGTGTTTCTTGATCGGGGTGTTTGCGTATAGATTCTGCTAAATATTGGTATGAACCTTCATCATTGGCAATCAACCCACCAAGCTTAGGAATAATACTAAAGGAGTAAAAATCATAAGCTTGTTCTAACAGCGCATTATCGGTTTTGGAAAACTCCAATATTAACAAACAACCGCCCGGTTTTATTACACGAAAAATCTCCCTTAAGGCCTGATCCTTGTCAGTCACATTACGTAGACCAAAGGCAATGGAAACACAGTCAAATGTGTTGTTATCAAAAGGCAGTGCTTCGGCGTTAAGTTGAACAAAGTCCACGCCCACAACGCCCTGATTAATGAGTTTTTTTCGCCCTTCAGATAGCATGGCAGCGTTAATGTCAGAAAGAATAACTTGGCCCTTGTCGCCCATTTTCTTTCTAAAAGTAGCCGCCAGATCTCCAGTTCCGCCCGCAATGTCTAAGACCTTGTTACCAGGCTCTACATTTGAGGCAGCGATTGTATAACGTTTCCAAAGGCGGTGCGTGCCAAAGGACATGACATCATTCATCAGATCATATTTACTGGCAACAGAATCAAAAACATCTCTTACCAAGCCTTGCTTGGTTTCAGTAGGCACGTCTTTAAATCCAAAGTGTGTGGTTTTATTCATTTTTTAGGATAGTTTCTAAAATCCTTTCCTACGTATATTTGTGTTGGTCGGAAGATTCGATTATGCCCCACTTGTTCATGCCAGTGTGCAACCCAGCCAGCCGACCTTGCCATAGCAAAAATTGGGGTGAAATGCTTGCGTGGAATCTTGAAAATTTCTCGGTACAAAATGCCGGAATAAAAATCAACGTTTGGATAGACGCCCTTGTGTGATAAAAGCTCATCACAAATGCGCTCCACCTCAAGCGCGGTTTCAAACCTTTTTGAAAGTTTCATGTTGGTTTTATCAATGTAGTCTTCAATCATTGACTGAAGAATCTTGGCACGTGGATCTTTCACTGAATATTCACGGTGACCCATTCCCCAGATAACTTGTTTGTTCTTAAGCCTGTTTTCAATATAAGCGCGTGCTTTTTTAGGCTCGCCAATCTCGTCAAGCATATTGAGCACGTCTTCGTTAGCGCCACCATGAAGCGAACCGGCCAAGGTGCCAACCGCTGCAGAGACCGAAGCAAAAGGATTGGCCAATGTTGAAGCAGTAACCATTGCCGAAAAAGTCGACGCATTAATAGTGTGTTCTGCATGCATAATCAAACAGGCATCAAAGAGTTTGACAAGCAACTCATCGGGCTGTTCACCAAAAGACATGGTTAAAAAGTTTTCCGCATAAGACATGCTATTGCCAGGCGGGATAGGGTCATAACCAGCGCTGATTCGAGCCCACATAGCAACCAAGGTGCTCATATTGGCAATAATTTTTGTTAACGCGCTTTGTGTGTAGTCAGAATCTGGATTTTTTGCACCGGCATCGGGATAAAATGTTGCCATTGCTGCAATGGCGGTTTGTAAGACATCCATTGGGTGGCCGTTGCAAGGTATTGACCACATCATGTGTCGAATATTGCGTTTAACCTCGTATCGTTTATGGAGCACATGTTTAAAATCCTCCAATGCTTGTTGAGAAGGCAATTCTCCGTCTCGAAGCAACATGGCCACTTCTTCAAAAGAAGAGTGTTTGACCAAGTCATCAATTGAATATCCACGATAGGCCAGAATGCCTTTTTCACCGTCGATTGATGAAATTGCTGACTCTGTGGCAGGAACCCCTGCTAAACCCGGTATATATTCCATAACACCCCCTTATGAGCTAAACTGAAAACGACGAGCCACAACCACAGGTGGTTTTGGCGTTAGGATTGTGAATAATAAACCGAGAGCCTTGAAGGTCCTCTAAATAATCCACAGTGGCGCCAACCAGATATTGATAACTCATTGGATCGACCACCAGCTCAACACCGTCTTTAACCACACCACTGTCACCTTCTTTATATTTGTCATCAAAGGTGAAGCCGTAGGAAAAGCCAGAACAGCCTCCACCAGTAATATACACACGCAGTTTCAGTTGATCGTTTTTTTCTTCTTTAATTAAATCAGACACCTTTTTAGCGGCATTGTCGCTAAAAATAATATCACCCCTTTCAAGTTCTTGTAGTGTTTCCATATCAGCATATTCCAAAGTTAAGGCAACAAGCCTATTTGCGTCAAGCCCTGATCTTCATTAAGTCCAAACATGATATTCATATTTTGTACGGCCTGACCAGAGGCGCCCTTAACCAAGTTATCGATCACACTCATTATCACCAGCTTGTTACTATCGGCGATTTTTTGCATACCAATTTGACAAAAGTTAGCGCCCTTGGTGCTTCGCGTTTCTGGGCATGTGCCTTCAGGTAATATTGTAACAAAGCTTTCCTCTGAATAGGCATCGAGATATAGTGACATCACATCAGTGTTTTCATCTAATAAATCCACATAAATTGTCGCATGAATGCCCCGAATCATAGGCGTTAAGTGAGGAACAAAAGTAAGCCCGACCTCTTTTCCAGCCATCAGCTCGAGCTCCTGTTTAATTTCTGGATAATGTCGATGCCCACCGACGCCGTAAGCTTTAAAAGATTCACTGGCCTCACAAAGCAAAGCGGCTTGATTAGCGCCACGGCCTGCACCACTAACACCAGATTTGCAATCGGCAATTATGTTGTTGGAATCAATTAATTTATTTTCTAATAAGGGCTTGAGACCCAATTGCACAGCAGTAGGATAGCAGCCAGGATTGGCCAAAAGTGTGGCGTTTTTAATGGCTTCACGATTGTTTTCGCACAGGCCATAAACCGCGTTGGACAAGAGTTCAGCCTGTGTGTGTTCCATGTCGTAATAAGAAGACCAAACCTTGGCATCACTAATACGAAAATCCGCACCCAGGTCAATTACTTTAATGCCTTTTTCAATAAATGCACCTGCGCTTTGCATGGCAACACCGTGTGGCGTTGCAAAAAACACCACATTACATTCATCTAGCAGGGGGTCGTCTGGCAGAGAAAAACACAGCTCACTTTTGCCAGCTAAGGATGGAAAAATCGAATCAACACGCTCGCCTGCGAGTGAGCGAGAGCTAATGGCCAACACCTCAACTTGAGGGTGGCCGTATAACAGACGCAATAATTCAACACCGGTATAGCCCGTGCCACCAATAATACCCGCCTTAATCATTGGGTTGAATCTCCAAGCATTTTTTCTAAGTAATGAATATTAACACCGCCTTTTTGAAAAGTTTTGTCTTGCATAATTTTGCGTTGTAACAAAATATTGGTTTTAATACCATCAATCACCATTTCATCCAAAGCATTTTGCATTTTAATGATAGCGCCCAGTCTGGTGTCAGCAAAAGTAATGATTTTGCCAATCATTGAATCGTAATGGGGTGGAACGGTATAGCCGTTATAAATATGTGAATCTACACGTACACCAAGACCTCCCGCAGCATGATATTGGGTAATTTTTCCAGGAGAAGGCATAAAGGTTTTAGGATCTTCTGCATTAATACGACATTCCACAGCATGTCCTTTAATGTGAATATCGTTTTGTGTACATGAGAGCACTTCGCCACCGGCAATATGTATTTGTTCGCGCACAATATCTACCCCTGTAACCATTTCAGTAACTGGATGCTCAACTTGTACACGGGTATTCATCTCAATAAAATAAAATTCTCCTTTTTCGAACAAAAATTCGAATGTACCAGCACCACGATAATTAATAGCCTGGGCGGCTTTGGCACAAATATTACCAATTTTTACACGAAGTGTCTCGTCGATGTCTGGTGCGGGCGCCTCTTCAACAACCTTTTGATGTCGACGCTGCATTGAGCAGTCTCTTTCGCCCAGATGAATGGCATTGCCATGCTCATCAGCCAAGATTTGAACCTCCACATGTCTGGGTGTGGTTAAGAATTTTTCCATATAAACCTCAGCATTGCCGAAAAAGCTCAATGCTTCGGTTTTGGTTAGCTCAATGGCACCCAATAATTCGTTTTCATCTTCCACCACGCGCATACCACGACCGCCACCGCCACCAGATGCCTTAATAATAATAGGATAACCAATATCACGCGCTAGCTGAGTGTTGGTAATAGCATCACCCCCAAGTGCACCATCAGACCCAGGCACACAAGGCACACCCGATTTTTGCATGGCTTCGATTGCCGCTACTTTGTCACCCATGATCCGGATATTTTCAGCTCTTGGGCCTATAAAAATGAACCCACTCTCTTCAACGCGTTCAGCAAAGTCAGCGTTTTCAGACAAAAAACCATAGCCTGGGTGGATGGCATCAGCATGAGTTACTTCAGCGGCTGAGATAATGGCAGGAATGTTGAGATAGCTTTGGGTCGACGGATGAGGGCCAATACAAACAGCCTCATCAGCCAAACGCACATGCTTTAGGTCTTGGTCTGCAGTTGAATATACAGCCACAGTTTGAATACCCAACTCCTTACAGGCACGCAGTATTCGTAGCGCAATCTCTCCACGATTGGCTATCAAAACTTTTTGAATTTTATTCATTCTATAACTATCAGTGTTTGACCAAATTCAACCGCATCACCGTCATTACATAAGATTTCTATAACGGTTCCAGATTGGTCGGCTTCAATTTGATTCATAATCTTCATGGCTTCAATAATACAAACCGTATCACCTTGATTGACATGTTGACCAACTTTAACAAAAGTCTCAGAGGTGGGTGAGGCAGCCGCATAAAATGTGCCCACCATGGGAGAAGTAATAGGATGGCCATTGGCGCTTGAAGCGCTGGGCTCAATTGCACTTTCTGCGGGGGGTGTTACTGGTGCGGATACAACTGGAACAGGCGCTACAGATACCGGTGCGGGTGCACTCGCATCTCCATAACGAGAGATACGAACCGACTCTTCACCTTCAACAATTTCAATTTCCGCCATACCAGAGCTTTCCAACAACTCCATGAGCTTTTTAACTTTGCGTATGTCCATATAACCCTCCTGTGCTAATTAGAACGAATGTGTTTGATTGCAGCGTTTATAGCAAATTCATAGCCTTGTGCGCCAAAGCCAGAAATTACACCTTGAGCAATGTCTGAGAAATAAGAATGCGAGCGAAAATCCTCACGTTTGTATACGTTTGACAAATGCACCTCGGTAAACGGGATATCAACCGCCAACATGGCATCCCTTAAAGCCACTGAAGTGTGGGTAAATGCAGCGGGGTTGATAATAATATAGCGTGTTTTATTTTGTTGTGCCAGGTGGATCGCTTCAATCAGCCCAGCTTCAGAGTTGTCTTGATGGTGCGTCAAACTAACGCCGGCTTGTTTGGCTATATTTTCCAAATTTTCAATTATGTTTTCCAGCGTTTCTACGCCGTACTGATCTGGCTCTCTTGTGCCTAGTAAGTTAAGGTTGGGCCCATTGAGCAACAAAATGTCTGACATAAGTACCAATTAAAGATAAATAAAACCAAATTTTACCACCAAGATAGCGCGCAATCGGTGATTTTATCGGCACTTTATCTGTGAGTTTGATGCTATTGAACTTTGTTAAAGCGTTCTAAAAAACCCTGTGCGTTGATGTCGCCAACGATACGCTGAGAGCGAACCTCAATACCATTTTTGAAAAATAATATCACTGGTGGATTAGGCACACCAAGCCTGTCAATTAAAGCTTTGTCGTTAGCGTTCATTTCGGTAATATCCACTTGAAGGGCAATCATGTTTTTGGTTTTTTCAACCACCTCAGGATTACCAAAGACATTTTTTTCTATGCCCTTACAATAGATACACCAGTCGGCATAGAAATCGAGCATCACGATTTGCTCGGTTTGTTTTGATTTGTCTAAAAAGCTGTCTAAATCTTTCGTGGTTTTGATTTGTTCAAACTGAATATGCACAGCTTCAGCATGTGAGCCAGCGCCCCAGCCTTTGAGAGGTGCCATCATATCGCCACCACCTCTAGCGACTAAGCCCCAAAGCAGAATGCCATAACCTAGCACTATCAACCCTAAGGCTTTGAAAATACGCGCCCAAACACTCGGCGTGTCTGTGAGTTTATTCAAAACACCTAGCGCAATAGGCGAAACTGTAAGCAGTAATGCCCAAAGCGCCAAGACAGCCAGCTCAGGCAAGATTCGCTCCATAAAGTAGATTGCCACACCCAGCATCATGACACCAAAAACATATTTAACGTTATCCATCCACCCACCAGCTCTTGGAAGCTTGCTAACGCCAGAACCCACAACAAGCAATGGCACGCCCATACCTAGGCTCATGACAAAGAGCGAAACACCGCCCAAAAGAGCATCACCTGTTTGTCCAATATACATCAGTGCCACGGCCAATGGCGGAGCTACACACGGACCTACAATCAGCGCTGATAAAAAACCCATAATAGCAACACCAACAAGGTGCCCACCTTCTTGTTTATTGCTCATGTTGGTAATTTTGGTTTGTAAGCCAGAAGGCAGTTGAATCTCATAAAAACCAAACATTGAAAACGCCAAAGCAACAAAAATCAAACTAAACAACACCAACACCCAAGGCGTTTGCAATGCGGCCTGTAAGTTAGAGCCGAAATGCCCTGCTAAAACGCCTGCAATGGCATAAGTAACACTCATAGCCAATACAAACACAATTGACATAATCAACGCTTTTTTGTGGGTGACATCTTTTTGTCCAACGATAATGCCTGAGAGAATTGGAATCATTGGGAACACGCAAGGTGTGAGCGAAAGACCAAGACCGATAACAAAGAAAGTGCCAATTACCCAAAGCACATTGCCTTGATTTAAAAGGTCAAAAATCTTGGCCTCAGCCTCATTTAAATCACTACTGTTTACACCGTTATCATTTGTATCACCATTATCGGCGGTATTTGAAAAGCCAGATTCTTGAATAGGCAACACCACGCTGATATTTTTCTCAACCGGCGGATAACATACCCCGCCTTCCCAACAGCCTTGATATTTGGCAGTGAGTTTTACACTTTGAGAAGAGATATTTTTTAGAGGTAAGTTGATACTTAGCGCGCCTTTGTGTATTTCGGTTTTACCGAACAGCGGGTCGTCTTTAACCTTGCCTTTAGGAATCACAACTTCGCTAATATCAGCACCTTGTATGTCAAAGAAAAATTTATCGTGATATAGATAATAATCAGTGTGTATATTCCAAAGGACTGTTAAGGTGGAGCTGTTTTTAGCAAAAGCTTCGAATTTAAATGCTTCATCTACCGGCAGAGGTTCGCCCGAGACGGGCATAATCGTATCAACCACGGATCTTGCATCTTGTTTAACTTTAGAGAACATGTCCAATGCTGAGTCAACCACTGAAGCTGGACGAGCGGCGCTGACATCTAAGATTGCTGACTTGGTAATAGGCGGATAACACACGCCCAAGTCGGCACAGCCTTGATAGGTAACGCTAAGCTGAATTGACTTAGCATTGCCTTTTAAAATTGGAACAGTTACGGTGGCTTGGTTACGGTAGACGCCAATTTTGCCAAAAAACTCATCGTTTTTTATTTTGGCTTTTGGAAATTTTGCTGTGCCTAATTGCTCAGAAAAATCCGCAACAATTTTGATTTTTTCTTTGTAGAGGTAATAGCCCTGTGCAATTTTCCAATTAAGGTGAATCTTATCGTTAACTACACTTGCCTTAAAAACAAAAGCTTCATCTGCAGGCAGTAAACCATTGGCTTG
>CAZYIW010000026.1:0-17208 GCA_964647705.1 uncultured Piscirickettsiaceae bacterium | reverse complement strand
GTTCAAAAATATGGTGGCACTTCAGTAGGCTCTGTTGAGCGTATTCAGGCCGTTGCATCAAAAGTTAAGGCCTTTAAAGACAATGGCGATGATGTTGTGGTTACTGTATCCGCCATGAGTGGCGAAACCAATCGCTTAACTGCACTTGCAAAAGACATTCAACAGAATCCTTCACTCAGAGAGATGGATGTTTTGTTGACAACAGGTGAGCAGGTGACCATTTCTCTTTTGGCAATGGCACTTCAACAAGCGGGTTGTGATGCAATCTCTTATACCGGTTCTCAAGTGAGAATTACAACCGATTCATCGCACAGTAAAGCACGCATCAAGTCAATTGATGACCATCGCATTCGTGAGAGTTTGTCAGAAGGAAAAGTGGTGGTGATTGCAGGCTTTCAAGGTGTTGATGAAGCTGGGCATATTACAACATTAGGCAGAGGCGGATCCGATACAACTGCAGTGGCATTGGCTGCAGCATTAACTGCGGATGAATGTCAAATTTATACAGACGTGGATGGTGTTTATACCACCGATCCACGGATTGAGCCTAATGCTCGAAAAATGGACACCATCAGTTATGAAGAGATGCTTGAGATGGCATCGCTCGGATCAAAAGTTCTGCAAATTCGCTCAGTTGAGTTTGCATCGAAGTATAGAGTGCCACTTAGAGTGTTATCATCTATGATTGATAATCCTAAAGGCACATTAATTACCAGTGAGGAAAACATTATGGAACAGGCGCATATTTCAGGTATTGCACACAATCAAGACGAGGCCAAGCTGAGTTTGATCGGCGTGCCAGATAAACCAGGTATTGCCTCGCAGATACTAACACCAATTAGTGATGCCAATATTGAAGTGGACATGATTGTGCAAAGTGTTTCAGCGCGCGAAGGTTTGACTAATTTTGCCTTTACAGTCCATAGAAACGATTTTGATAAAGCCAATCAAATGCTTCAAGGCTTGTGCGACGAGCTTGGCGCAATTTCTGTGCAAAGTGATGACAAAGTGGTTAAGGTTTCTTTGGTAGGTATTGGCATGCGTTCTCACGCTGGCATCGCGGCTAAAATGTTTGAAACATTACACAAAGAAAATATTAATATTGAAATGATTTCAACCAGTGAGATTAAAATCTCAGTGGTTATTGATGAAAAATATTTAGAATTAGCGGTTCGTGCTTTGCACGCTGCATTTGAGTTAGATAAGGAATAAGATGAGTGGATTTGACGACAGAGATGGTTTGATTTGGTACGACGGCGAGTGGGTTGATTGGCGTGATGCAAAAACTCATGTATTGACGCATACACTACATTATGGCATGGGTGTGTTTGAAGGTGTTCGTGCCTATCATACTGACAAAGGCCCCGCTATTTTTAGAATTGAAGAGCATACAGATCGTTTGTTTAATTCTGCCAAAATCATGAATATGGACATTGGTTTTTCTAAGGAAGAAATTAACCAAGCCCAACGTGACGCAGTGGTTAAAAACAATCTTGATAGTGCCTATATTCGTCCAATGTGTTTTTATGGCTCTGAAGGCATGGGTCTTCGTGCAGACAATCTTAGTGTGCATACAATTATTGCAGCATGGGAATGGGGCGCTTATTTGGGCGAAGACAACATGAAAAAAGGCATTCGTATCAGAACTTCCAGTTATACGCGTCATCATGCCAATATTGCCATGACCAAGGCCAAAGCAAATGGTAATTACATCAATTCAATGTTGGCTTTGCAAGAAGCCTTAACCGATGGCTATGATGAGGCATTGTTATTAGATGTTGATGGCTTTGTTGCAGAAGGCAGTGGTGAGAATATATTCATCATAAGAGATGGTGTAATTTACACACCAGATTTAACCTCTGCATTGGCTGGTATTACGCGCGATACCATTTTCACTTTAGCAAAAGATTTGGGTTATAAGATTATTGAAAAACGCATTACCCGAGATGAGGTCTATTGTGCAGATGAGGCATTTTTTACCGGGACTGCAGCTGAGGTGACACCAATTCGTGAGTTGGATAATCGCACCATTGGAAATGGCGCTCGTGGCCCAATTACGGAACAATTACAGTCTTTATATTTTGATTGTGTGTATGGTCGCAATAAGCAATACAAAGCTTGGACAGACAATGGAGTATGCAAATGAGTAAAGTTGATGAATTCCAACAAAAACACGTGAGTTTTTCTATTGTTGAGCAGAGGGATCTGCCTTTTCATTGTCCACCCAAAGAGTCGATGAAATGGAACATGCACCCCAAAGTATTTTTAAGTTTTGATGCCAATGGTAAGGCTTCTTGCCCTTATTGTGGCGCGGCGTATGAGCTTGAATTAGCCAACTAAAGACATCATGGGCAAACCTATAGCAAATATTGTTTTGGTTGGTCCGATGGGTTCAGGTAAGACTTCGGTAGGTCGTCGACTTGCTTGTGTTCTTAAGCGCGATTTCTTTGATTCTGATTTTGAGATTATCTCAAGAACTGGTGTTGCCATTGATCATATCTTCGATGTTGAAGGGGAAGAGGGTTTTCGTCGACGTGAAAGCCAAGTGTTGAAAGATTTGTGCGCCATTCCTAATATCGTTTTAGCCACAGGCGGTGGTATTGTTATTAAAGAAGAAAACAGAGATTTATTAAAGAAAAAATCCAATTTTGTGATTTACCTCTCCACTACCATTGAGCAACTTGTTAAACGCACAGAAAACTCCAAAACCAGACCACTGTTAGAACGCTCTAATAATCGAGAGAAAACCATTCGCGATTTGGTGAATCAAAGAGAGGCGATGTATCAAGAGGTGGCAGATGCTGTGGTTGATACCACAGGGAAAAAGCTCTATGCTATTATAGGCGACATTAAAAAAGTAATACCAAAATGAGACATATCTTATCCATCTTTACAGGTTTTTTGCTAATAGCCACTCAAGTGCATTCTATGGATGAGCAAACTTTTGTTGATCGGTTAAAAAATACCCATCCATTTTTTACACAACAAAATCTTACTGCGCAAATCAAGCAAATAGACAAACAAGCCACCACCGCAATCGAAGACTGGACGCTGGGACTCGATAGCCAATACAAAGATGAAAATGCCACAGATGTATCCACATCCACTTATGACAAATTAGAAACAACCTCAATTGATTTATCCGTCAAGAAAAAATTTGCCCAAAGTGGCGCCGATGTTGTGCTCAAGCACACTTGGAAAGAAAAAAACAAAGACGTTAATAATGTACGCAACAAGTTTTCGATTGATTACACACTGCCACTGTTGCAAAACAAAGACGGCATTAACGATCAATTGCAATATGATTTGGCTGATATCAACATACACATCAATACACTTGATCAAGCAGAAAAAGAAGAAGACTTCATTGCAGATAAGCTTAAAAAATTAATCGACTTGGCTTATTATCAAGAACAATACAATATCAATCAGCAAAGGTTGTCTCTGGCCAAGAGCCAATTGGATTTGGTGAATAAAAAGTTTGAGGCTTCATTGGTGGACAAGGTAGACGTTTTGTCTCAAGAGGATGCTTATCAGGGTGCCAAACAACAATTACTAAGAGCCAAGCAAGATTTGGTTTTAATGCGCCAAGAAATCGCCATTCTCTTGAGTATGGAGGGAAGCAGCATCAAAGCTGATTTAAATCTGTATCAACCCTATCAGTTTAATGCCAAAAATCTAAAGGATTTACTGGCAAAAGATTCTAGAGTTTTGAAAAAAAATGACTTGCAACAAGACTTATTAGAACGCGAGTTGAAAAGCTTTAAAAATCAATCACAAGCACAACTGGATCTTAATTTAGGGCTCAGCAGCGAGGGTGAGAAAAGCACTTACAGTCAATCTTTAGAAAATCAAAGCCCGACATGGAATATTGGCCTGGATTTGAGCTATCCCATCGGTGGGGTTAAAAACAAAACCGATGTTGAAAAAACACAAGTGAAATTGTCTCGCATGAAGCAAGAGAAACAAGAAAAACTCATTAGCCTTTATACCAACACAGCGACACTAAAAGAAAAAATTGAACTTTTGTGGGATATCCTAAACTCCAATAAGATTAGGATAGACATTGCACAATCTCGCGCACAAGAAGAAGTTGAGCGTTATAGCAAAGGTAACACTGAATCAAATTTTGTGATTAGTGCTCAAAATAACGCCCAGGATGCCCATCTGAATTATGCGAAGGCAGCAAGAGATTATCAAAAGGCTGTGATTGATTTCAAAGCAGCGACCGATCAGTTGTGGCAATGAATCTTCATTACCGTGTTATCCCTAAGGATTTACACGCACACATTTTTCAAATTGAACTCACCATCGACAAACCTAACCCAGTTGGGCAGGTATTTGCTCTGCCTAATTGGATTCCTGGCAGTTATTTGATTCGAGATTTTTCAAAAAACATTATTAGCATCAGTGCCAAGAGTTGCGATCAAGCGGTTAGGATTAAAAAAATAGACAAAAACCATTGGATTAGTTATCCTTGTGAAAAGCCTATCACCATAGAATATGAAGTATATGCCTTTGATTTATCGGTTCGTTCAGCTTATTTAAGCTCTGAGCGTGCATTTTTTAATGGCACCAGTTTGTTTTTACTGCCACTTGGGCACGAACATGAGCCTTGTGAAGTTGAAATTTGCTATCCAACCAAAGATCAGATTGGAGATTGGGCTTGCGCCACCTCTATGTCGCAAGTCTCTAAACACAAAAATAAAGAGTGTTTTCAGGCCACTGATTATCTCGATTTAATTGAGCATCCTGTGGAGATGGCTGATTTCACCCACTTTGTGTTTGAAGCAGGTGGTGTTGAACATGAGATGACTCTAAGTGGGAGGCATAAAACCGACATCGCCAGATTACGCTCAGATTTAACAAAGATCTGTTCACACCATATCGGTTTTTTTAATGACAACATACCGTTTGATCGTTATTTATTTTTAACACTGGTTAGAACCAAGGGCTATGGCGGATTAGAACACAAAAAATCCACCAGTTTAATTTGCTCAAGAAAAGACTTGCCTGTTCAAAATATGGGCGAAATTAGTAAAGATTACACCCGTTTTTTAGCATTGTGTTCGCATGAGTATTTTCATGCATGGTGGGTTAAAACCATCAAGCCTTGCGATTTTCACCAAATCGACTTAGACAGAGAAAATCACACCGAGCAATTATGGGTTTATGAAGGCTTTACCTCTTATTACGATGAATTATCACTAATAAGAACCAGATTGTTAAGCCTCGAACAATATCTTAATTTGTTTGCAGAAACCATCACCCGTGTTAAGCGCAGTGCTGGCCAACTCAGACAATCACTTTCTGAGTCAAGTTTTGACGCATGGACTAAGTTTTATCAACAAGATGAAAACGCAGCCAATGCGATTGTTAGTTACTACACCAAAGGCGCTTTGGTTGCTTTTATTTTGGATATTGAGATTCGGCATAGAACCAAAGATCGCATCTGTTTAGATGATGTTGTGCGCTACATATATGAGCATTATCAAGATAAGGGTACTGAGAATAACACAGTAAAAACTGTGGTTGAATCTCTAACCAATGAAGATTTTTCTGAATTTTTTGATAAATATTTACACGGCAGAGAAATGCTCGATTTAAGTCATGCCTTTGATTATCTTGGCATTGATATTGAATATACACATAAACCCAAAGATTTAACCGATTTTGGCATCAATGTTCGCGCTGAGAAGGATGCCAGTGTTATCACTCAAGTTTTTGACAACAGTTGCTGTCAATCTGCCGGGCTGTATGTGGGTGACAAGATTATCAGTATCGATTATATTAAGGTGAAACAAGAAGACCTTGCAAGCGTTTTTGAAGGTAGTGAGAAGGGAGATGTATTGCAGGTGGGTTTGTTGCGTGATGAGCTGTTGATGCAGATCCCACTTAAGATTTACAGAAACCAAAAAACCTTTTGTGAGTTGAAAATACGCAGTGATATCGACCCATTAACTCAAAAAAGACAAAACCAATGGCTATACGGCGCATAACAATTCCAAAATTATTGGCTAAGCCAGTTGGTAGAGCGATAAGTGATTTTGCTATGATTCGCGATGGGGATCGGATACTTTTGGGTGTTTCTGGCGGAAAAGACTCTCTGAGTCTGTTTCATCTGCTTAGGCATTTTCAAATTCATGCACCGATTAATTTCGACTTGGGCGTGGTGAGCATTGATCCGCAAGTACAAGGCTTTGAGCCACAAAAGCTCTCCACCTATTTTGACGAATTTGACGTTTTTTATTTTTTTGAAGAGTTTCCCATTCTTGAACAGGCTAAAACCTCTATGCGTGGCGATTCTTATTGTTCTTTTTGTGCTCGAATTAAACGAGGTTTGATGTATCAAGTGGCCAGACGTGAAAATTATAATGTATTGGCATTAGGCCAACATTTGGATGATTTGGCAGAAAGTTTGATGATGTCAATGTGTCACAATGGCAAAATTAAAACCATGAAAGCACATTACATCAACGATGCAAAAGACCTTCGTATCATCAGACCATTGGTTTACGTGCGTGAAAGGCAGTTAAAAGCATTTTCACAAAAGGCAAAATTACCAGTGATACCCGATTCTTGCCCAGCCTGCTTTAGCATGCCAACTGAAAGAGAGCATTTCAAACAATGGTTATTGGAAGAAGAAAAACGCACGCCCAACCTCTATAGAAATTTATTAAGCAGTATGAAGCCCATGCTTGATGAGGTCAATGGTTAAGCTACTCTTAAGCCTCTTCTCTGTTTTGCCACTTAGAGTGAATCATTGGCTGGGCTATATTATTGGCACAATTTTATATCGAACCGACAGTAAGTCTAAGCACGTAGTCGCCCAAAACATTAAACATTGTTTTACTGATTTAAACCATGGCGAGAGGCAAGCGCTGATTAAAAAAACACTCATAGAAACGGGCAAAGGTTTAACCGAATCTGGCTTTATTTGGTTTAACAGTTTCAAAAATAACAAAAAATACATTCGTAAAACTGTCGGCCTTGAACACCTTGAAAGTGATGAACCGATTATTTTGTTGGTGCCACATTTTGGTTGCTGGGAAATTACAGGCCGTGTTTTATCATTAACAAAACCACTGACTTTTCTATACAAACCTTTAAGAGACGACACTCAGGAAAAATGCTTGGTTTCAAAAAGGCAACAAGGCGACTTGTCGATGGCAACGGCCGATAAAAAAGGGGTGATTAAATTACAACGGACGCTGTCTCAAAATGGCGTGATCGGTATATTACCTGATCAAGTACCCGATGATGACAGCAGTGTTGTGGCTCCATTTTTTAACCAAGATGCAAGAACCATGACCTTGTTGGTAAAACTTGCTCGAAGAAACAAAGCCAAAGTATTACTGACGTGGGCAAAACGTCTAGAGCATGCCAAAGGTTTTGAGCTTCACCTAAAGCCAGTCAATATTCTCTCAGACAGTGGCGATTTATTAGAAGATGTGAGGTTGATGAATCAGGCCATTGAGGACTTAGTAAAAACACAACCAGAGCAATATCTGTGGAACTATAAGCGTTTTAAAACTTTAATTGGTTATACCGACTAGCTGATTGTATAGTTCATTAGGGCTTTGTGATATAATTTCGCCATGAAATTTATTGAAGACATTCAAAGTGTTTTTGATCGCGATCCAGCAGCCAGAAACACCTTTGAAATTATTACTTGCTATTCTGGCGTTCAAGCTATGGTTTTTTATCGCCTAAGTCATTGGTTTTGGCAGGTAAAACTCAAATGGTTTGCTCGTTTTATCTCTATGCTAGCCAGATGGCTAACCGGAATTGAAATTCACCCTGCGGCAAAAATTGGCAGGAGGTTTTTCATCGACCATGGCATGGGTGTGGTCATTGGAGAAACCGCAGAAATTGGGAATGATTGTACTCTGTATCATGGCGTAACCTTAGGTGGCACCAGTTGGCAAAAGGGCAAGCGTCATCCAAGTCTTGGTAATAATGTGGTCATTGGTGCTGGTGCCAAGGTACTCGGTCCGATTGTGCTTGGCGATAATGTAAGGGTGGGCTCTAACTCAGTGGTAGTTAAATCTGTTGAAAGTAACAAAACGGTTGTGGGTGTGCCAGCCAGAGTACTTAAAGAGAAAACCACACCTTCTGATAAATTTGATGCTTATGCGGTGTCAAGTAGAGAAGACGATCCAACTGTTAAAGCCATTAACTCTATCCTTGAACACTTACATGATGTTGATGCACAGCTAAAAACTGTCTCCGATAAACTCAAAGTTAAAGACACGGTTGATGAGTCCACTGTGCAAGATTTAGAAATAGAAAGTAAATAACCGTTTTTTTTAAAGGTTTTTTACTTGACTAAAAGACTAGGTTAAGTATATAATGATTTACCGATACAATCTAAGAGGTATTTTATGCAATTAACAACCAAAGGTAGGTACGCAGTAACAGCCATGCTTGACTTGGCCGCTAATGAAACAGGAAAGCCGGTGACACTTGATATTATCTCGCAAAGACAGAACATATCTTTGTCTTATTTAGAGCAACTTTTTGCTAAGTTACGTAAGGCAGCACTGGTGAAAAGTGTCCGTGGCCCAGGCGGTGGATATTTGATCAACACTACAGCACAAGATATTAACCTGACTCAGATAATTGAAGCTGTTGATGAAAACATCGATCTGCGCCGTTGCAAAGGTCTTGCAAATTGCCATAATGGCAAGATGTGTGTATCTCATCAATTATGGTGTGAGGTTAGTGATCAGCTCAGAACATTTTTAAGTAGCAAAACACTACAACAAGTCATTAACGATCATAAACAAAACTAATTGAAATATGTCTAAACCAACTTACATGGATTATTCAGCAACAACACCCGTTGACCAACGTGTTGCTGACAAAATGATTGAATATTTAACCGTTGAAGGCGATTTTGGAAATCCAGCATCGCGATCACATTATTTTGGTTGGCAAGCGGAAGAAGCTGTCAAAAAAGCCAGAGAACAGGTAGCCGATTTAATAGGTGCAGACCCTAGAGAGATTGTGTGGACTTCAGGTGCGACCGAATCAGACAATCTTGCTATTAAAGGTATTGCGCATTTTTACAAAAAAAAAGGTAATCACATCATCACTCTTAAAACAGAGCATAAGGCCGTTCTAGATACGTGTCGACAGTTAGAAAGAGAAGGTTTTGAGGTTAGTTATCTCGATCCTATGGCAAACGGAATTTTAGATCTGCAAGTGTTAAAAGACGCCATTCGAGAAGATACAATTTTGGTATCAATCATGCATGTAAACAATGAAATTGGCGTGATTCAAGACATAGATGCCATCGGTAAAATTTGTCGCGAAAATAAGATATTTTTCCATGTAGATGCAGCGCAATCTGCCGGTAAAGTAGAGATTGATTTATCCAAATTACCTGTAGATTTAATGAGTTTTTCAGCACATAAGATTTATGGCCCCAAAGGCATTGGCGCTTTATATGTGCGCCGTAAGCCACGCGTAAGACTTGAGGCACAAATGCATGGTGGTGGTCATGAACGCGGTATGCGCTCTGGAACCTTAGCCACCCATCAAATTGTGGGTATGGGCGAGGCGTTTGCAATTGCCAAAGCCGAGATGAAAGAAGAAAACAAACGCATTTTTGCTTTGCGTGAGAGACTCTTGGCTGGATTCTCTGACATGGAAGAAGTTGTGGTGAATGGAGATTTAGATCAGCGTATTGCAGGTAATTTAAATATTAGCTTTAATTATGTAGAAGGTGAATCTTTAATGATGGCTATCTCTGATGTGGCTGTGTCATCTGGCTCTGCTTGTACTTCAGCGAGCTTAGAGCCATCGTATGTACTTCGTGCATTAGGACTAAGTGATGAGTTAGCACATTCTTCGATTCGTTTTACCATTGGTCGCTACACCACAGAAAAAGATGTCGACCATGCAATTGAATTGGTGCGCTCTAAAGTGGAAAAATTACGTTCACTATCACCATTATGGGATATGTATAAAGAGGGTATTGATTTATCAAGTGTTGAGTGGGCAGCGCATTAATAATAACAAAAAGTATAAGACTTAACAGTTAAAAGTCATTGTAGAATGACAACATAAACAAGAATTAAAGGAGAATAGCAATGGCGTATAGCGATAAAGTATTGGATCATTATGAGAATCCACGTAACGTTGGTGTTTTAGACAAAGAAGCTAAAAATGTTGGCACAGGCATGGTAGGTGCACCCGCTTGTGGTGATGTTATGCGCTTACAAATTCAAGTTGATGACAATGGCGTGATTGAAGATGCAAAATTCAAAACTTATGGTTGTGGTTCTGCCATCGCATCTTCTTCATTATTAACCGAGTGGGTTAAAGGCAAAACACTGGATGAAGCTTCAGAGATTAAAAATTCTGATATCGCAGAAGAGTTGGCATTGCCTCCTGTTAAGGTGCATTGTTCTGTATTAGCAGAAGACGCAATTAAAGCGGCCATTAAAGACATCAAAGACAAAGCCTAACCAACGTGGCAATCACTCTAACTGACAAAGCAGCTAGCCGTGTTAGCGATTTTTTAAACAATCGTGGTTCCGGTATAGGCATTCGTTTGAGTGTACAAACTACGGGCTGTTCTGGTTTGGGATACAACATGGAGTTTGTAGATCAAGCAAATGCAGATGACAAAGTTTTCGAAGATCATGGAGTTAAAGTGATAATTGATGCCAAGAGCCTAATCTATCTTGATGGTACAGAGGTGGATTATGTTAAAGAAGGGCTCAACGAAGGCTTTGAATTCAACAATCCAAACGCCAAAGGCGAATGTGGTTGTGGTGAGTCGTTTACAGTCTAGCTTGTCTTTTGCTGGTTATCCATGCGTAATTATTTCGAATTATTCAATCTGGATAAAAGTTTTGACATAGACCTTAAGCAGTTAGAAGCAATCTACCAGCAAAAAATTGCACAACATCATCCGGATAGATTTGCCAACCAAGGGGAAAAAGAAAAATCCGAAGCCCTGCAAAATACATCACTAATCAATACTGCATACGATACTTTAAAATCACCTCTGAATAGGGCAACTTACCTATTAGGCCTAGCAGGCATTAATGCTTTTGATGAAAAAGACACGCACATGGATGCGGATTTTTTAATTGCGCAAATTGACCTTAGGGAGAGGTTAGGAGACATTGAATCTTCTAAAGATGAGATAAAATTAGACGAGTTTATTGACACAATCGAGTCCCAAATTAATAACAACATTAATCAAATCAGTGTCTTATTTGCTAATACATCACAGTTAGATAAGATTAAAACGATGGTAAGAGAGCTAAAATTTTATGTGCAATTACACTCGCAAGCTAAGCGTTTAATGGATGAGTGGTTGTAAAATACGCACATGGCACTACTACAAATATCAGAACCCGGTCAATCAACTCAGCCACATCAACATAAATTGGCAGTTGGCATAGATTTAGGCACAACGAATTCTCTCGTGGCTTCGGTGATGAGTGGTGAGAGTCGCGTATTAACCGATGAGAATAACCAGACAATTCTGCCCTCTGTGGTGCATTGCGGCAAAGACAATAAACTCACTGTTGGCTGCGATGCTTGCCCCTATGCCAAAACCGATCCAACCAATACGATTATGTCTGTCAAACGTTTTATGGGGTTGGGTTATAAAGAGGTTAAATCTTTTAAAAATTGCCCTTATCAATTGGTTGAAAATGCCAATAATGTTTTATTTCATACTGCCATGGGTGATCTCTCGGCAGTAGAGGTCTCATCAAGCATTCTTTCTTCTTTAAAACAACGGGCTGAAAAATCTCTTGGTGGTGATTTGTTTGGTGCTGTGATTACAGTGCCTGCGTATTTTAACGATGCTCAGCGACAAGCCACAAAAGATGCCGCGACTTTGGCTGGAATCAATACCTTGCGCCTACTTAACGAACCAACTGCTGCTGCGGTGGCTTACGGTTTAGAATCTGGCGAAGAAGGTTTGCATGCTGTTTATGATTTGGGTGGTGGCACCTTTGATATCTCTATTTTAAAATTTGAGCGTGGCGTTTTTCAAGTTCTTTCTACTGGTGGTGATTCATCATTGGGTGGAGATGACTTTGATCAGTTGATTATTGATGATTGTATTCAAACTCTGTCTTTAGGTGAACTTAGCGCTGATCAAAAGCAAAAAATCAAGCAATTTGCTCGTATTGCCAAAGAGACCTTAACCGAACAAGATTTTGCAGAATTTGACTGCATAGAGTCGCCTTATCGTATCACCAAAGAAAAATTTGAATCCCTCGCCAAAGCATTGATAAAAAGAACACTGCTTTTAAGTAAAAGAGCGCTCAGAGATGCCGGTGTTGAAGCCAGTGAGATAAAAGATGTGATTATGGTGGGTGGTTCAACACGTATGCCAATTGTCAGGCAAATGGTCGGTGAGTTGTTCAATCAAGAAGTGCTTTGTTCAATTAACCCAGATGAAGTGGTTGCCAAAGGTGCGGCCATTCAAGCCAATGTGTTAGCCGGAAATAAAGCCAAGAATGACATGTTGCTACTCGATGTATTGCCACTGTCATTAGGTTTGGAAACCATGGGAGGATTGGTTGAAAAAGTCATTCATCGCAACACCACTATCCCCATCACCAGAGCGCAAGAATTCACCACCTTTAAAGATGGTCAAACAGCGATGAGCATTCATGTATTACAAGGCGAACGTGAATTGGTTGAGGATTGCAGATCATTAGGCAGATTTGATCTGAGAGGAATACCCCCAATGGTGGCAGGCAGTGCACGTATTCATGTGGAATTTCAAGTTGACGCCGATGGTTTGCTCTCAGTAAGCGCCACAGAACAAACCTCAGGCGCTAAAGCCGATGTTACCATTAAGCCGTCTTACGGCCTCACAGACGCACAAATGCAACAAATGCTTAAAGACTCTATTCTGTTCGCAGAAAAAGACATTGAGGCGAGACAGTTACACGAGATGCAAGTCGAGGCGGATAGAACCCTTGAAGCAATCGATTCAGCCTTAGAAAAAGACAAAGATATGCTCGATTCAGCCATGTTAGCAAATATTTTAAGTGCAAGAGAAGCGCTAGCAAAAGTGGCTAAAGCCGACGATGAAAAATTAATAAAAAGTCAAATCTATGCATTAGAATCAGCGGCCACAGAATTTGTACAGATGCGTATGAATACCAGTATCGCTAAGGCCATTCAAGGCCAAAATATTGATGAGTTTGATAGCTAGGAGTATTAATGCCACAAATTATTATTTTGCCACATGAAGAACTTTGCCCTGAAGGCGCGGTGATAGATGCCAAGCAAGGCGCTAGCGTATGCCGTGCAATGCTGGACAATGACATTGAGATTGAACACGCTTGTGAGATGTCAAATGCTTGTACCACTTGCCATGTTTATGTTCGGGAAGGGTTCGACTCTATCGAAGAATCAGACGAAACAGAAGACGATTTGCTGGATAAAGCATGGGGTCTAGACCCAGATTCTCGCTTGTCTTGTCAAGCCATAGTTGGCGAACAAGATTTGGTTATAGAGATACCAAAGTACACAATCAACCAAGTATCTGAAAACCATTAACTTTTTATGCCTTTCAAATAAGAAAAATCTTATATCTGAGGGTATCAAAAAATAGAATTTTTACAGTTTTAAGAATTTAGAAACAAAATCTTCTTGTTGATCAGCTTCAGAATTTTCGAAAATATTAACAGGCTTAGTTTTTGATAAAAGCCATTTAGGTGAAGGGGGTTGTTCACTACTGCCACATGTTTTGCCTAATTTATTAGGGTGGAAAATTTTGACAAATTTAGGCTCTTTTAAATCATCAGCATAGACAACACCGCAATAACGCTCTTGGTGCTCCACATCCAGCGTTTTTTTAATCTCACCGATGGTTTTGATCATCTCATCTGCGCTGATCGTTGATGCGGGCACATCATTGCTATCGGTATCGTACAAATACCAATCGTTTGGATTGTCGGTTAATGTTTGCAAGAGTTGATGACAATCTTCCCATTGCATGATGCCGATAAAACGACCTTGAAATTGATCAATATAATTACTCATCAAGTCAAGTTTAATGAAATTTTAATACTCAGTGAGTACTATTCAATTGTAATCGATGGGAAAGCGCCTAAAGCTTTATCTTGATCTGTAAGCTTAGCACTAACTTTACGAGCAATTTCACGATAAATCTCAGCCACACGGCCATCAGGGTCTTTGGCAACCGTTGGAGTGCCTTCGTCCACATCGGTACGAATGTCTTTTTCAAGTGGCAATGCGCCTAAGAATTTTGCACCGGCTTCACTGGCCATGGCCTCACCACCACCTACACCAAAGATAGCTTCTTCATGACCGCAGTTTGAACAAATATGCAAAGACATATTCTCAACAATACCCAAGATAGGGATGTTAACTTTTTCAAACATTTTCAAACCTTTTTTGGCATCAATCAGTGCAATGTCTTGTGGCGTGGTAACAATCACAGAACCACTGACAGGAATTTTTTGTGAAAGGGTCAGTTGTGTATCACCTGTGCCTGGTGGTAGGTCGATAACCATGTAATCCACACCTCGCCATAGCGTGTCTCTAAGCATTTGTTCTAAAGCTTGCGTTACCATAGGGCCACGCCAAATCATTGGGTTTTCTTCATCAACCAAATAACCAATTGACATTGATTGCATGCCATGACCTAGAATCGGTAATAATTTACCCTCGCCAGTGGTTTCAGGTTTCAAGTCTTTAACACCAAGCATTCTTGGTTGAGAAGGGCCATAGATATCGGCATCAAGCATGGCAACTTTTGCACCTTCAGCTTGTAGTGCTAATGCCAAGTTAACGGCTGTGGTAGATTTACCCACACCGCCTTTACCAGAAGCAACAGCAATGATATTTTTAACCTCAGGCAATGTATCCACACCTTTTTGGGTGTTGTAGCTAGAGATTTTAGTTTCGATATTAATTTGAGCATCTTTAATGCCAGCATCACTAAGCGCAGAGCTAATCGAATCACTCAGTGTTTGGTGATAGCTTCCAGCAGGGTAGCCAAGCACAATGTTAATAATAGCTTTGTCACCATCAATCTGTATTGAATCAACAACCTTTGATGAGATCAGATCCTTCTCAGTGTGAATATCAACAACATTAGATAAAACTTTTTCAATTTGTTCTTGGGTTAAATCTGCCATTTTGAAGCGTCCAATTAAGTAAAATGATGCTATTTTATCGTATTAACTCTATAAGCAAACCTTAATATTAAAGGGTTTTTTCGTTTATGACATCAAGAAAAATTCTGGTCACTTCAGCACTGCCGTATGCCAATGGTGAAATTCACCTCGGGCATTTGCTTGAATACATCCAGACTGATATTTGGGTTAGATTTCAAACCATGATTGGCAATGAGTGTCACTATGTTTGTGCAGACGATGCGCATGGCACGCCAATTATGCTCAAGGCCGATGAATTAGGCATCACTCCTGAAGAGCTGATAGCGGATGTTAATAAAAGACATAAAGCCGATTTCAAAGATTTTGAAATTGGTTTTAGCCAATACCATTCAACGCATTCCCAAGAAAATCGAGAAATCTCCAGCGATATTTATAACAAGCTGAATGCAGCCGGATATATCAAAAAGCGGGTCATCTCTCAAGCATTTGACCCCGAGAAGAAGATGTTTTTGCCTGATCGTTTTATCAAAGGTGAATGCCCCAAATGTGGCGCCAAAGATCAATACGGCGATAATTGCGAAGCTTGCGGTGCAACTTATTCGCCAACAGAGCTAAAAAATGCCGTTTCAGCGGTATCAGGTGCAACCCCTGTTACTAAAGATTCTGAGCATTATTTCTTTGACTTGCCTCAGTTTGAAAATGAATTAAAAGCTTGGACTGCGGAAGGGCACTTACAAGAAGAAATTTCCAACAAATTGGCCGAGTGGTTTGAGCAAGGTTTATTAGAGTGGGACATCTCTAGAGATGCGCCTTATTTTGGTTTCCAAATTCCTGATACAAAAGATAAATATTTTTATGTGTGGTTGGATGCCCCAATTGGTTACATGGCCAGTTTTAAGAAATTGTGTGAGGAAAAAGGCATTGATTTTGACGAATTTTTCAAACTTGATTCAAACACCGAGCTTTATCATTTTATTGGCAAAGACATTGTTTATTTCCATGCATTGTTTTGGCCAGCAATGCTTATGGGTGCAGGCTATCGCACTCCGAATGCCATTTATTCGCATGGGTTTTTAACCGTCAACGGCCAAAAAATGAGTAAATCTCGCGGTACTTTTATTCAGGCCAGAACTTATCTCGATCATCTAAATCCTGAATATCTGCGTTATTATTATGCTTACAAACTCTCCCATAAGATTGATGATATTGATCTTAATCTAGAAGATTTTAAGCAACGCGTTAATTCAGATTTGGTGGGCAAAGTGGTTAATATTGCCTCCCGCAGTGCAGGATTTATTGTTAAAAAATTCAACAAAACTCTATCGGCATATTCTGTTGAGCCAGATCTGTATGATGAATTTGTAGCCAAGCGCACAACCATTGCCAATCTCTACGAACAACGCAACTATAACATGGCCATGCGTGAGATCATGAAACTGGCCGATAAAGCCAATCAATATATTGACGAACACAAACCTTGGCAATTAATCAAAGAGCAGGGCATGGAAGCCAAAGTGCACGATGTGGCATCACTCTCCATTAATCTATTTAGAATTTTGATGACTTACCTAAAACCAGTACTCCCTGTCATGGCAGAAAAAGCACAGGCATTTTTAAATGTTGATGAGCTCAGTTGGGACGATATCAAACACCCGTTAACCAAACACAAGATTAACAAATTCAAACCCTTGATCACCCGTATTGAAGATGATCAAATCAATGCAGTGATCGAAGCATCAAAACAAACCACAAACAAAACACCCGAAAAAGAGGACAGCAACATGATTCAAATTGACGATTTTGCAAAAATTGATTTACGAGTGGCTAAGATTGTGAAAGCCGATCATGTTGAGGGTGCGGACAAACTCTTGCAACTCACGCTCGATATTGGCGAAGAAAACACACGCAATGTATTTGCTGGTATCAAAGCACATTACAACCCCGAAGATTTGCAAGGCAAGCTCACAGTGATGGTTGCCAACCTTGCACCAAGAAAGATGAAATTTGGCATCTCTGAAGGCATGGTGTTGGCGGCGGGTGATGGCAAATCATTGCATATTTTGTCGCCGGATTC
>CAZYIW010000025.1:0-17879 GCA_964647705.1 uncultured Piscirickettsiaceae bacterium | reverse complement strand
TGATTGGCGAGCATAAATCCGGCTCCTAACTCCTCTAAGGATTCAATCGCATCCAATCGTTTTTTTGCATCAGTAGAGAGTGACTGATAGGATTTAATCACCAAATAAGCATACGCCCTATGGTGAGATCGACCGACACGACCTCGCAGTTGATGCAGTTGTGCAAGACCAAAGTTTTGTGCATTATTGATGATGATGGTGTTGGCATTGGGAATGTCAATACCTGTCTCAATGATGGTGGTGCAAACCAGTAGTTGAAAACGCCCATGATAAAAATCAGCCATGATGTTTTCCAGCTCTTTCGAAGGCATTTGCCCATGGGCAATGCGTATGCGAATGTTAGGCATGAGGCTTTGAATTGACTCGGCCATGTTGTCGATTGAATCAATGTCGTTGTGCAAAACAAAGATTTGACCGCCACGGTGAATCTCTCGATTGCAGGCTTCAATAATACTTTGGTCACTCCATTCGCTAACAAAGGTTTTAATGGCACTGCGACCCTGTGGTGGGGTGGCAATCACCGAAAGCTCTCTGAGTGATCCAAGCGCCATGTTGAGTGTTCTTGGAATCGGTGTGGCCGTCATGGTTAGAATATCCACCTTGCCTCGGGCTTTTTTCAATGTTTCTTTTTGTCTGACACCAAAACGATGCTCTTCGTCAATAATCACCAAGCCCAGATTTTGGTACTCCACATTGCCTTGGATGAGCTTGTGTGTGCCGATAATAATGTCAACTTTGCCGGCTTTGAGTTTTTGTTTGATGATTTTTTGTTCGCTCTGGGTTTGAAATCTTGATAAGGACTCAATCTCAATCGGATAGTTGGCAAATCTTTGCACAAACGATTGATGATGTTGACTGGCGAGTAGCGTGGTTGGCACCAAGATTGCCACTTGTTTGCCAGATTCAACCGCCAAAAATGCCGCGCGCATGGCAATTTCTGTTTTACCAAAGCCCACATCTCCACAGACCAATCTATCCATAGGCATCTCAGCGCACATATCGGCGAGCACTGCTTCCATGGTTTTTAGCTGGTCGGGCGTTTCTTCAAATTGAAAGCTGGCCACAAACGAATGGTAGGCATCGCTTGGCACGTCACAGGCAAAACCCTTTTGTGCAGCACGTTTTGCATAAATTTCTAACAACTCGGCTGCCACATCAAAAAGCGCCTCGCTGGCTTTTTTCTTGGCCTTATTCCACTGGTTGGTGCCTAATTTATGTAGTGGTGCGAATTCTGGGTTCACCCCAGTATAGCGAGAGATTAAATTCAGCGAAGTCATGGGCACCATGAGTTTTGAGCCCCCCTGATACTCAAGCAGTAAGAAATCTTGCGTATTGCCATCAAAGGTTTGGCTTTTAAGCCCTAGGTAACGCCCAACACCATAATTTTCATGAACAATAGGGTCGCCAATTTTAACCTCAATCAGGCTTTTAATCGCCTCATCAAAGTCTTTGTGTTTGGCGCGTCTGCGTCTTTTTTGTGACACCACTTCTGAGCCAAATAAGTCGGTTTCTGTAATCAGTGCAAAAGACTCAGTCGAAAACCCACTCAAGAGTTCTTGACGGGTAATGCACAACCGATGGCTTGATTGTAAAAAACCCTCCCAGCTATCAACTGTATTTAATGCGATATTTTGGTGTGCCAGCAGTTCTGTTAATAGATCTTGCCTACCCGCTGACTCGAAAACAAACAAAATACGACCAGCATAGCTGCCGATGAAATTGAGTAATTTAACCAAAGGCTCCGGTGCTTGTGACTCAATTGCAACAGGTGGTAATAGGGCAGTATTAAAATTGATCCCCCTCGCACCATCACCAATTTTGGAAGATTGAATACGTACTTGTTGTGCTTTTTTTATCTGTGTGAATAATTCGTTTCGACTTAAGAAAACACGCTCCACGGGTAGAGGTGGACGATCGATATTTTGCGAAGCAGTGATATATCTTTGTTGAAATGAATCGTAAGTCGTCTCAATCAGTTCATTCAAGCCTTGGTGGGTAGCAACGATGGTGTTATTAAGATAATCAAAAAGTGTGTGGGTGTTGTTAAAAAACAGTGGCAGATAAAAATCAATCCCACTGGGTAGGCGTGACTCATCGATTTCGGTGTATATGAAATCATCTCGGTTGTTAAAAGCCTTAAAGTAATTTTGTTTAAAAATTGCCAGCGAAGCTTGATCGGTAGGAAATTCTTTACCAGGCAATAGTTGGACAGATTCTACAGACTCGATAGAGCGTTGTGAGCTGGTATCAAATAGGCGAATAGATTCAATTTCATTATCAAACAGATCAATTCGATAAGGTGATCTTGCTCCCATGGGATATAGGTCAATCAGTGATCCTCTAATCGAAAACTCACCGTGTTCCATCACTTGATTGACCCTTTGGTAACCGATTTTATGGAGTTTTTTGCGAAAATCTTCTAATACCAATTCCTCTTCCACTTTAAGCATCAAGGTGTAAGAGTTGCTATAGTCCACCGGACAAAGCCTTTGACACAAAGTCTCTAGCGTGGTCACTACAATACCTTGATCTAACTTGGGCAATTGACCAAGAACTTTCAAACGGTTGGAGACTAAATCAGGATGGGGTGAGAAATGATCAAAGGGTAGAACTTCCCAGTTGTCAAACTTTAAGATATCAAGATGGGTACTGTAGAATTTGAGTGTTTGATAGAGTTGCTCGTTTTCTTTGATATCACGGGTAATGAATAAAATCGGCTGGTTTTGTTCTTTGGCAAATTCGATTAGGGCTAAGGCATAAGCATTACCGTATAAAGCGCCCCAATGACAACGCTGCCCATTTTGAAAAGGCTGACTGCCTTTTGGATAGAGTTGCGACATTGCTTTATTTAGTGCTCTAGGATATTAAAACCCTGCAACTCAAGCAACTTGGTGAGTTGTATCAGTGGTAAACCAATCAGGGCGTTTGGATCATCGCCTTCTAATCGCTCGAATAATGTAATACCCAAGCCTTCAGATTTAAAACTTCCTGCCACATCATAAGGTTTTTCTTTTTTTAGATAATTTTGAATTTGTGCCCCGCTGAGGGTTTTAAAAACGACTTTAAAAGGTTCAACAATTGTATTGATATTGCCGGTATTTGTATTTAAAAGAGTCAAACTTGTTAAAAAAGTGAGGGTTTTACCGGAGCTTTGTTGCAATTGTTGGTACGCAACGTCATGGCTAGCTGGTTTGCTTAGAATGGTGTCATTGGCATCTTTTCCGCTACCAAAGGTTGCCACCTGGTCAGAGGCAATAATCAAGCCCTGATTTGAATTGGCCACAGCATGGGCTTTTTCTTGGCTAAGGCGATAAGCCAGTTGTTCAGGACTCTCACCCTCCAATGGACGCTCATCGATATCGGGTGAGACACAATCAAAGCTAAGTTCTAGCTTTTCAAGTAGCGCTTTTCGATATGGCGAAGATGAAGCAAGAATTAGTTTCAATGTAGCACTGCGTATTTGTAAAATAGATAACATTTTACTTGACTAAAGAGAGATTCATGCGTCTATCAATTATTGTGGCAATGGACGATAATCGCCTAATTGGCAAAGACAATGCCCTGCCTTGGCGATTGCCTGCTGATTTGGCTTATTTTAAAAAAACCACCACCGGTAAAACCGTACTCATGGGCAGAAAGACTTTTGAATCTATTGGGCGTGCATTGCCGAATCGTCGCAATGTGGTGGTGAGCCGTAACAGCGAATTTGTTGCCAAAGGATGCGAGGTGGTTGGCAGTATTGATGACGCATTAGATTTGACAAAAGATGATGACGAGGTGATGGTGATGGGCGGTGCTTCATTCTATGAACAGATGCTACCCAGCGTCAACCGGCTCTACATAACCCAAATTGAAGGTGAGTATGAAGGCGATGCTTATTTTCCAGATTTTGACCGTGGCGCATTTGTCGAAAGCTATCGACAGTCACACACACCAGATGAGAAAAACCCCCACACTTATCACTTCACTGTTTTGGATAGGAAATGAACATGGTCAAATTGAGTGTATTGTTATTATCGGTGCTTATTTTGTCGGGATGTGTATTAACCAAAGTGGTTACGGTGCCAATGCGTGTTGGCGGTGCACTCATTTCTGTGGTGCCTGTAGTGGGTGAAGAAATTGACGCTGCGATTGACGAAACAGCCGACATAATCGATGCTGTTCCCATTTAATGGACATACGAAAAGCAACAGACAAGGACATAAAAAATATACATCAAATTTATTTGCAAGCTTTTGCAAATGAAGAGGCTGAGCTCGTGGCAGATGTTGCTATTGAGCTGCTAAGACAATCAAAGAGCCAGGATAATCTCAACTTTGTCGCCACAGACGGTCAAAAAATCATTGGCCATATTACTTTTAGCCCAGTATCAATTAGCTCAGGGTGTAGTGGCTATATATTGGCGCCATTGGCCGTTGATCCTAGCTTCCAAAAACAAGGTGTTGGTTCTAAGTTGGTTAAACACAGTTTGTCTATTGTGCAAAACTGACAAACAAACATTGTTTTTGTTTATGGCGATCCAAAATATTATTCAAGATTTGGTTTCAGTGTCGAAGCAGCAAATAACTATCCACCGCCATACTCACTTGAATATGAACAAGGTTGGCAAGCCATCGTATTTGAAAAATGCAGAGCAGATTTGGCAGCAAAAAAACTTATTTTTGTGCCAGCATTACAAAACCCTGCGCTTTGGTAAGCACATTATTAGATATTATTTGCCGGCGTTTTCAGCCAAAACACGTTTGAAATCCTTAGGCATGACTTTGACAAAGTTTTGCAGTTCTTTGTCCCAGTTGTCTAGGATGTTTTGTGCCACTGTAGAACCGGTATATTGAGCGTGATTTTCCACCAAAGCACGCAATTCTTTTTGTGCTTCGTCATCCATTGGATCTAGATCAACCATGATCGGATTAACCATTGCCTCAAAAGTTTTGTTTGGGTTGTAGACATAAGCAATACCGCCACTCATACCCGCGCCAAAGTTGCGCCCCACTTCACCAAGAATGACAGCGCGTCCGCCGGTCATGTATTCACAACCATGATCACCAACGCCTTCTACCACAGCAGAAACACCAGAGTTTCTCACACAGAAACGCTCGGCAACGCGACCAGACAGATAAAGCTCGCCACCAGTTGCACCATAACCACAGACATTACCGGCAATAATTTCATTGGCTGCATTAAAAGTAGCGTTTTTTGGAGGGTAAACAATCACACGACCACCAGAGAGGCCTTTGCCGACATAATCGTTGGCATCACCTTCAACTTCAAGGGTAATGCCCTTGGCCAGAAAGGCACCGAGCGACTGACCTGCAGAGCCGGTAAAGTTGATATGAATGGTGCCATCTTCTAAGGTGTTACCGCCTCTGGCTTTAACCACATGCGATGAAAGCATGGCGCCGACTGCACGGTCGACGTTAGATATTTTGCTCTCAAATTTAACACTTTTGTTTTGTTCAATGGCAGGTTTGGAGCGCTCAATTAATGTATTGTCTAGCTGCACCTCGACCTGATGATCTTGATTTGTGCATTGATACGTCAATGTTTTGTCACTGGGTTTTTGTGCAGGCGATAGCAGTGCGCTTAAATCAATCGATGATTGTTTCCAATGGTCGATTGCGTTTTGCATCTCTAACATATCCACACGACCAACCATGTCGTTAATGGTTTTAAAACCCAACTGTGCCATAATTTGGCGAAGCTCTTCTGCAACCATGAATAAATAATTCACCACATGATCTGGCTTGCCAGTGAATTTCTTTCTCAACTCTTTGTCTTGAGTGGCAATGCCCACAGGGCAAGTGTTGAGGTGACATTTACGCATCATGATACAGCCCATGGTAATCAACGGTGCGGTTGAAAAGCCATACTCTTCAGCACCTAATAGTGTTGCAATGGCCACATCACGACCGGTTTTAAGTTGCCCATCGGTTTGAATCACCACACGAGATCGTAAATCATTCATCACCAGGGTTTGGTGCGTTTCAGCCACACCCAACTCCCATGGAAGCCCTGCATGTTTGATTGAAGTCAGTGGTGATGCGCCAGTACCACCATCGTGCCCAGCGATTACAATGTGATCGGATTTGGCTTTAGTAACCCCTGCGGCAATCGTGCCTACGCCAATCTCAGCCACCAGCTTAACACTAATTCTGGCTGCAGGGTTGGAACGTTTTAAATCAAAAATCAATTGCGCTAAATCTTCAATCGAATAAATATCATGGTGTGGTGGGGGAGAAATTAAACCCACGCCAGGAGTAGAATGTCGAATTTTGGCGATGCCTTCATCTACTTTTTTGCCAGGCAGTTCACCGCCTTCACCCGGCTTTGCACCTTGAGATACTTTGATTTGTAACTCATCGGCATTATTCAAATAATCGATGGTGACACCAAATCGTCCAGAGGCAACTTGTTTGATGGCACTTCGACGTGAATCGCCATTGGCATCAGGAGTCCAGCGTTTAGAATCTTCACCACCTTCACCGGTGTTGGATTTACCACCTAGGCGGTTCATCGCAATGGCTAGCGACTCGTGTGATTCAGCAGAAATAGAACCAAAACTCATTGCTCCCGTAGCAAAGCGCTTAACAATCTGTTTTGCAGGCTCTACTTCGCTAATATCAATAGACTTGCCCTTTTTAAAACTCATTAAACCACGTAATGTGGCATTGCGCGTACCTTGCTCGTTGGCATGCTTAGAGAATGCCCAGTAGGCATCTTCATTGTTTGTTCGTGCAGCAGTTTGTAGATTGGCAATGGCAATTGGATCCCACATGTGTGTTTCACCGCCACTGCGCCAATGATACTGACCTAAATTGTCTAGTGTGTCGGAATGATACGCTTCAGAATGGCGTTTTTCGTTTTCTTTTTGCAATACATCAAAACTGACACCTTTAATACGTGAAGCGGTTTCAAAGAAACATTTGTCCATCACTTCTGGCGCCAGGCCAACCGCTTCAAAAATTTGTGCACCTTTGTAAGACTCCAGAGTAGAGATACCCATTTTCGCCATCACCTTTAACATGCCCTTAGCCACACCTTTGCGGTAGGCCTTGATAATGGCATCATCGCTTTCAATATCAATCATCTGATCACGACGTGCTTGCCATAACGCTTCAAAAGCCAAATAAGGGTTAATGGCATCAGCACCATAACCAGCCAATAAGCAGAAGTGGTGCACCTCTCTTGCCTCGCCGGTTTCGACAATAATGCCGACTTGCGTGCGTTTATGCTTGGCCACCAAATATCGATGTAATGCAGATGAGGCCAATAATGCAGAGATAGCCACGCGATTCTTACCCACGTTTCTATCTGAGAGAATTACCAATGAATGACCATCAGAGATAGCGGCTTCACCTTGCTGACAAATATCATCTAACAAGTCTGATAGGTGAACATTATCATTAAGGTTATAGGTAATATCAATGGTTTTAGACGTCCATCCACGATGATTACAATGGCGCAATGCTGCTGTCTCTTCGTTGGTTAGAATCGGGTGATCGACCACCAGTCTGTGTGCATTTTCAGCACGGTCTGCAAGTAAGTTGCCTTCAGGGCCAATTGAGCACCTAAGTGACATCACCACTTCTTCACGAATTGAGTCAATCGCAGGGTTGGTAACCTGTGCAAAAAGTTGCTTGAAATAATCATAAATTACGCGTGATTGATCAGACAGACAAGCAAGTGCAGAGTCGTTACCCATAGAACCAACGGGATCTCGAAGTTCGTTTACCAAAGGCAACAGCATAAACTGTAATGTTTCTGTGCTATAGCCAAATGCCTTAAGGCGATGAATCAATGATTCTGGATAAAAGCCGTGAACTTCGAGCTCACACCCCAATTCTGAGAGATGAATTTGTTGAGTTTTTAACCAATCCTTGTATGGATTTTTTTTCGCAAAATCAGATTTAATGCGCTCATCATCAAGCAATTTTCCTTTTTCAAAGTCAACCAAAAACATCTTGCCAGGGCGCAAACGACCTTTGGTTTTGACATTGTCCGATGCCACATCAACCACACCCACCTCTGAGGCCATAATCACACGATTATCATGAGTGATGTAATAACGAGAAGGGCGAAGTCCATTGCGATCAAGCACTGCACCAATGTAGTGTCCATCTGTAAAAGCAATAGAGGCTGGGCCGTCCCAAGGCTCCATTACATTTGAGAAATATTCATAAAATGCTTTTTTCTCCTCGCTCATGTTATCGTCGTTTTGCCAAGCCTCAGGTACCATCATCAGCACAGCCTCTTGAAGGGTACGACCATTCATCATCAAAAATTCTAATACGTTATCAAAACTGCCAGAGTCGGAAACTTCGGTTTCAATCACTGGCAATGTTTTAGCCAGCTTATCTGCAAATAAGTCGCTGTCTAATACGCCTTCTCTGGCACGCATCCAGTTGTAATTACCTTGGCGCGTGTTGATTTCTCCATTGTGCGACATGAAACGGCAAGGTTGCGCTCTATCCCAAGATGGGAAAGTATTGGTAGAAAAACGTGAATGCACCATAGCCAGATAGGTAGAAAAATCTGCATCAGATAAATCGGTATAAAAATCTAAGAGTTGCGAGCCCATCAACATGCCCTTGTAGATAATCACACTGGTTGACAAACTACAAATATAGAACAACAACGCTTGAGAAAGTGAATCGTCTGTGCGAATCGTATGCGACACATGTTTTCTAATGACATACAAAGCACGTTCAAATGACTGATTGTCAAACCCTTCTCCCGCAGCGACAACCAATTGTTTGATGACCGGCTCAGAGTTTTTCGCAGTTTCGCCGACATCGGCTTTTTTGTTATCAATTGGCACATCTCGCCAACCGATAAAAATTTGAGATTCGTCGTTAATGGCTTTTTCCACTAATGACATACAGTGTTGCCTTTGGTCTTTGTCCTGGGGCAGGAAAACGTTGCCTACGCTATAGAGACCAGCCTCAACTTTGACACCAAAAATAGATTCTATTTTGGGAATAAAAAATGCATGCGGTATGTTGCTAAGAATCCCAGCACCGTCACCAGTATTGGCTTCGCAACCACAACCACCGCGGTGGTCCATGCGTGCAAGCATCTCCAAGGCATCCAAAGTAATTTGATGTGAGGACTCAGCCTCCATATGAGCGATAAATCCAACACCGCAATTTTCTTTTTCGTTATTTGGATGGTATAAACCTTGTGGTTTTGGTAGATGTAACTGTCGCTCTTTCATTACTTAATATTGATAAGAAAAATCAAAAAAAAATCGAGTAATTATAACGTATAAGCCATATAGAGATGGAGTCAAATACACATGCTTATGGTGTATTTAGACAAACAGCAATGGTAGAATATCAACTTAATTTAATTATTGCACCGAGCATATGTTAGCTGTTATTTCCCCATCAAAAACTCAAGATTTTTCGCATACAAATCTAGACACGTATAGCCAAACTCGACAAGGTGATGAATCAATGGAACTGATATTAGAGCTTAAGTCTAAAACATGGAAAGATTTGGCCAAACTTATGTCCATTAGTGAAAAATTAGCCAAGCTTAATTTCGAAAGATTTCAACAATTCTCTTCGAAGTTTAGTCTGAAAAACGCCAAGCAAGCGATACTTGCATTCAAAGGCGATGTTTATAACGGCATTGACGCCACTTCATTATCAAAAGAAGGCTTATTATTTGCACAAGACAAGGTGCGAATGCTCTCAGGCTTATACGGCGTGATCCGCCCACTGGATCTAATTCAGCCTTATCGTCTAGAAATGGGCACCAAGTTGCAAAATGCCAAAGGCAAAAACCTTTATGATTTTTGGGGTGATAAAATCTCTAAGATTCTAAACCAAGACGAATCTGAAGTTATTATCAATCTGGCTTCAAACGAATATTTCAAGGGCATTGATAAAAAATCAATCCAAGCCAAAATAGTTAATGTTGTATTTAAAGAAAACAAAAACGGTGTTTATAAAGTGATTGGTATTTATGCCAAGAGGGCGCGCGGGTTGATGATTCGTTATATAGTGGATCATCAAATTAACAATCCTGAGTCTTTAAAAGATTTCAATGTAGAAGGATATGCGTATTCAAGCGAGCTTTCCGATGATAAAAATTTTGTATTTACAAGGGGGTGATAATGAAAAATAAAACCTTAATTTTAAGTTTTATGTTGCTGTTCTCTTTGGGTGCTCTTTCCGAACAGGAGCAAGAACAAGAAGACGAGAAAACTGATGACCTTATTGGCCAACAAGCACTTCAAGAGTTGATTAATTGGGAATGCAGTGAAGAAAATCCTTTTAGAAAGTTTAGTTTAAATTGCGAACTTGAATCGACAATCAAAAAGCCCGAGCAGTAGCCTCTGAGCTTTGTATTATTTCTCTACTTTATGCGTATTTTTTCGAGGCCAGTGCCCAAACAAAGCTGTGTGCTTTGTGCTGAGCCAGCTGAGTTTTGTGTTTGTCCCAGCTGTCAAAGCGAATTAGAAACTCATCAAAAAAGGTGTAGGTCTTGTGCCACCAAGCTTACTACCGATTTGGATTTTTGTGGGCAGTGTTTGGCCCAAGCACCGGCATTTCGAAACAGCTACACATTATTTGAATATAACGCTGTTTGTGCACAGCTGATTAAAAGTTTTAAGTTTGAACACAAGCTTTGTGTGGGCGATTATCTCGCACATCGCTTGTTTGTTTTGTACCAAAAAATCCCTCAAGATTACGACGCCATTATTCCCATGCCACTGAGTCGTGCAAGAATTAGGGAGCGCGGGTTTAATCAAGTGTTAGAATTGTTGCGCAGTATTCACAAGAAAACCAAAACCATTATTGACAGTAACTCGGTTAAAAGAATCAAACCAACACAACCTTTGTCATTATTAAGTGCCGAGCAACGCAGAAAAGAAATCAAAGGCGCATTTCAAGTTGCGCCAATGTCTTATAAAAAAGTTTTGTTGGTTGACGATGTAATGACAACCGGCTCAAGCCTTAATGAATTAGCAACAACGATCTTAGGCCAATCCAATGTGCAAATCTGCGATGTGATGACTTTAGTCAGGGCTGAGTCAAAGTTGTGATTATAGAAAAACTATGGTTGTTAGGAAAACATCAATAAACTAAAAAGCACTTACACCAGCAATACCTTGAGCGCCAAATTTAAGCGCTTTATCTAAATCTTCTAAGCCCATACCCCCTAAAAAATACACAGGAATGTTGAGTTTTTCGACAACTTCTTTGGCTTTTTTCCAACCAATTGGCTTGGTATTTGGGTGCGTTTGTGTGGCTTGAACGGGCGAGATTACCACAAAATCAGCACCCAGCTCTTGTGCTTTAAGTGCCTCTTCCAAGTTGTGTGTTGAAGCGCCTAGAAGTTTGTCATCTGCACAAGGGCGAGCATTTAGCCCCATCATTTCTTGGGTGGTTATGTGCCATCCATCACAATAACTTTCATCAAAACTTTTGTTAGGCGTATTAAGTATCAGTTTTATGTCATTTTGTTTGCATTGATTGTAAAGCTTGGTGATAAATAATCCGTCAAGCGTTTTTTTGCTTCGAAGCTGTATTAGAGAAATGCCAGAATTAAGTTTTTGTTCAAATTTTTCAATCCAAGCAGTGCTTGTATGATTTGATGAGGGTGTGATCCAGTATTTTTTAGGCAGGGTTATTGAGTCGATAAAGGCTTTCATGGTTGGTAACAACTCATAGTTGTATAAATCGCTAATATTAATCCAATCAATTTCTTGCCCTTCTAGACCAGCAGCATCATTAAGATATTCATCAATATTATAAATCCACAGTTGAACCATTCTGTCAGCATAAACATGGTTCATTTGTTTATAAAGTGAGACCCGTTTAACAACAATACCTAATTCTTCATTGAGCTCTCTAGTAATTGCCGCTTCTTTGGACTCATGCTTGTTAATTTTTCCACCAGGCAATTCCCAAAAACCTGGCATAAACTGGTGCGACTGACGTTTGGCAATCAATAGCTGTGATTGATTATTGTAGATAGCGCCAACAACGGCCTTGACTGTGTCCAATTTGATGCTCAATGGTAAAATAAGCTCATTTTATATTGAGTAGACTCTTGAAATTAGAGGAAAAAATACAACAAATTGAACCCTATGGTGCCCTGTTAAAAAACAACACCATGGGTATCGAAAAAGAAGGTCTTAGAGTTTCAAGAAAAGGTGGCCTATCCCAAGCGCCACATCCCAAGGCATTTGGTTGTGCATTGACGCACCCAAACATTACCACCGATTTCTCCGAATCGCTGATTGAACTGGTAACACCGCCTTTGGTGGGTGCAGACAACACTTTGGATTTTTTGGCCAAAACCCAGCAGTATCTATATCGTCACTTGCCCAAAGATCAAAGTTTTTGGCATTCTTCCATGCCTTGTGTCATCAGAGGTGAAACTTACATTCCAATTGCTCAGTATGGAAAGTCAAATCGAGGAAAAATGAAAACCATCTATCGACAGGGTTTGGCCAATCGATATGGTTCTGTGATGCAAACCATTGCCGGTATTCATTTTAATTATTCATTTTCAAAACAGTTCTGGCAAGTGTATCAACAAAGTTTTGCACCCAATGTTGAGATCAAACGCTTTGTCAATCGTCAATACATGGCACTGACTCGCAACGTGGTGCGATATGGTTGGATAATTCCTTATTTATTTGGCGCATCTCCTGCGGTTTGCAAGTCGTTTTTAAAGGGTTATCACGAACACTCATTGGAAGAATTTAACGACACCACCTTATTTGAGCCTTATGCCACATCACTAAGGATGGGGGATATCGGTTATCAAAACTTGCGAGAAGATGAGGCGGGCGTAAAGGCGAACTATAATTCATTGAATCATTATATTCACAGTCTAGAATCTGCCATACAAACCTCCAGTCCTTTGTATGAGTCAATAGGACTGAAAAAAGCTGGAGAATACCAACAGCTAAACACCAATATTTTGCAGATTGAAAATGAATACTATGCCTCGGTTAGGCCGAAGCCTCCAATTAATATCAATCTTAGACCACTCAATGCGTTGTTAAAAGAAGGCATAGACTATATAGAGATTCGCTCAATTGATATTAATCCTTTGACACCTTTGGGCATTGACCAGACACAAATTCATTTTTTAGAATCCTTTCTACTGTTTTGCTTATTACAAGATTCGGCATTGATATCCACCTCAGAACAATTTGAGATTGATAAAAATGACCACATTGTTGCCCACAAAGGCCGTAAGCCAAGTGTAGAGCTTACAAGACAATCGTCCAAAGTGTTACTTAAAGATTGGGGCTTAGAGCTAGGCAAGGGGATTATTCAGTGTGCAAAATTATTTGGCAAAGCGCACCAAAGTGATGTGGAACAAATTATCCGACGTTTTGACAACCCAGATTTAACACCATCTGCCGTGATTATCAGTGAAATGAAAAATCGCAATCAAGGGTTTTTTGACTATACCAATGTACAATCGAGACAATATCGTCGTGAGTTTTTATCACTGCCAATAGACCAGCATCATTTTGATTTTCTAGATCAGCAGGCCAAACTATCGTGTGAAAAACAACGGTCAATTGAGCAATCAGATGCATTGAGCTTTGATGCCTATTTGGAGCAATACTTCCGTGAGTAATCAGAATACAACCATTTGTGCATTGGCCAGCGCTGTTGGGCAAGGAGGCATTGGTATTGTGCGTATTTCTGGGAGTATGGCAAAAAGCATTGCAAGAAAAACGCTGGGTTTTGTGCCAAAGCTGAGACATGCACATTATGGTGCTTTCTTTAATACAAACAATGAGATTATTGATCAGGGCGTGGCGCTTTATTTCCCCGGACCACATTCTTTTACTGGAGAAGACGTGCTTGAGCTTCAAGGCCACGGTGGTTTGACACTCATGCGAGAAATATTGGATTCGGTCAAACAAATGGGCGCTGTAGACGCAGAGCCGGGCGAGTTTACTAAACGGGCTTTTTTGAATGGAAAAATGGACTTGATTCAGGCCGAAGCAGTGGCCGATTTAATACAAGCAGGTTCTCAAAAATCTGCAAGATCGGCATTGCGATCCTTATCTGGTGTTTTTTCTAAAAAAGTCAATGCATTAACAAAAGCGTTGATTGATCTTAGGGTGTTTGTTGAAGCAACAATTGATTTCTCAGACGAAGAGATTGATTTTCTATCCTCAGGCGAGGTTAAGAATAAGCTTTTAACAATTCAGCAAAAAATCTCAGATATTTTGGCTTCTGCCAAGCAAGGTGCGGTGTTAAGAGAAGGGTTGTATGTTGCAATTGCTGGCAAGCCAAATGCGGGTAAATCTTCATTATTAAATGCACTCACTCAACAAGACAGTGCCATTGTCACCGACATTGCCGGCACAACCAGAGACGTTTTGAAAGAAACCATTAATGTAGATGGCATGCCACTGAATATTATTGATACCGCAGGGTTGCATCACAGTGATGATCAAATTGAATTGGAGGGGATTAAAAGAGCCCATAGCGAAATACAAAGAGCCGATTTGGTGCTGTTGGTTTTCGACGAAAAAGAAGATAAAGCCGATTTATCGATACTGCCAGACGGTTTAGACGACAAACCTTTATTACTGATAAAAAATAAAATTGACCTAACAGGTGAAAGGCCAAAATTACAAAATTTTGAAAATTTTAAACAAATTTCAATGAGCGCCAAAGCACTTGATGGAATTGATTTATTAAAAAAAGAGCTGGTTCAAATAGCCGGTCTAAATGACATTGGAGATGGAGTCATTTTAGCCAGACAAAGGCATATAAAAGCATTGAAGGATTCGCTATTTTCAGTGGAGAATGCATTGGATCAGCTTAATACAGGCTCGGTAGAACTGTTGGCAGAAGATTTGCGTCAAGCAGCTACATATTTGGGTAGTATTACAGGTGAGTTCTCTTCAGACGACCTTCTGGGCGAGATTTTTTCATCATTTTGTATTGGAAAGTGAATGAGTATTAAAGCCAAATTTTATCTTTATTTACTGATTACAGTGATCCTATCGCCAATTTGGTTTATTAAGATTGTTGCGGCTTTTCAAACACAAGCATTCTTAGACATATTAGTTGTGCTTGTCATTTCTTTTGTATATATCGGCTTGTATTTTGCTATTCGTAAAGATTTTTTAACGCCTTTTAATGAATTGCAGAAATGGGTTCATCGTTATAAAACTGATCAAAGTGCCCGTTTAAAAGACAAAGAAAAAACCTCTTTTCAGCCTGTAGCCAACGCCATTAATCATTTAATTGATGAAAACCAGCATTTATATGACGACATGGAAACCATACTCAACAAACAAATTCAAAGGCTGAGTAAAAAATCGGCGTCTTTAGAAACGCTCTATAGTGTTTCTTCTTCATTGAACAAGATTCATTCACCAGAAGAGTTATTTGAGTATTTTCTAGATATTTTTATTAATATGACGGGGGCTGCTTCTGGAGTGGCTAGAAGCCTTGGTCAAAATGGGGAACTGCATTTAATCGCTGAGCACGGTGTTATTGATAAAAAAGACCAAGTGAGTGATGTACTCATCAGCGACTGTTTTTGTGGTGAGGTTGCCATGGCACAAGAAGCGGGTGTACAGTTTAGTGTGCACACTTGTCGAAAATGTGTGGGCAGGGCTTCTGAGTCTAAGGCCAAAGTTGGCACTATATTCATACCACTAAGATATCACAGCAAAACTTTGGGTATTTTTAATTTATTTTTTGACACAGAACCTTCATTGGCATTTGACGAAAGAGCACTACTTGAATCGATAGCCGATAATATTGCAATTGCACTGGATAAGGCGAGGCTTGATGAACAAACCAAGCGCATGGAGCTTTCTCAAGAAAGGCTGTTTTTATCGCAAGAGATTCACGATTCGCTAGCGCAGACCATCTACAGCTTAAAACTACAGGTGACAGTTTTAGGTGATATGCTTAAACAAGGGGCTAAATCTGATGCCAGTGATAAAGTGCAAAATCTACAATCTCATATTACCCAAGCCAATCAAGAACTCAGAGAACTGATGTGTAATTTTCGTGTGCCATTGGATCCAAAAGGCATTGAATTTTCACTAAAGAATCTTGCTGAGAGATTTAAAAGTGAAGAAGGCATTGCCACTTATTTGCAAGTTGAGGGTAAGGTTAAGCTAAACCCTGAAGAGGAAATGCAATTAATGCGAATTGCTCAAGAGGCGCTATCTAATATTCGTAAACACGCTAAGGCACGTAATGTTCGAATTTTGTTATCTGCCGAACCGCATTGTCAATTGTTGATTGAAGACGACGGCGCTGGATTCGAAAAAGATCAAAATACGCCTGAAGTAATGGGGAATAATATTGGCATGAACATTATGAAAGAAAGATCTGAGCGTATTGGCGCACGTCTTGACATTGAGTCTGAGCCCGGTGAGGGTACACGCGTTATGGTGACTTTTAAGGATAAATCGTGAAACTGTATATAGTTGATGACCATGCACTGTTTCGCAATGGCTTGGTTTCTTTATTAGAGTCAAGAAACATCCAAGCACGTGCCGCAGCCTCTGCCGAACAAGGGTTGAGTGAGATTCCTACCTTGTCATTAGATATTATTTTATTAGACCTGCGTATGCCTGATATGTCTGGTCTTGAGGTGCTTAAATCCATTAAAGCCTCGAGCGTTAATACGCCGGTTGTTATGCTAACCACCAGCACAGAGGAAACTGATTTGCGTGATTGCCTTAAGTTTGGTGCACAAGGCTATTTATTAAAAGACATGGATCCTGATGAGTTGGTCAATGCACTGAGCGAGGTAGTCAAAGGTTCTATTGTGGTGGCACAAGACATGACACATATTTTAGCCAAAGTATTAAAAAACGAGCTTTCTGAAGATGAGAAATCTTTTGAAAGTTTGACCAAGCGAGAGCAAGAGGTGGCTTGTCAAGTCGCCAGTGGACATAGCAATAAAGTCATTGCAAGAGAATTGGGCATCTCAGATGGCACAGTAAAACTGCATGTAAAGTCAATTTTGAAAAAACTTTCTTTGTCATCAAGAGTAGAAGTGGCAGTTATGGTGACAGAAAAAGGTTATTGCAAATAATTAACAATTTTCAACTTTCAGTTATTAATTAAATGGATGGATATCAAAAACTCGTAATTAAAGCACTTAAAAGTGTTGATGAATTGATGCCTTGGGATTTAGAAGAAGAAATTAACAAGGGCGAACCACTGATTATTTTAGACATTCGAGAGCAGGACGAATTCGACATGATGCACATAAAAGGTGCACTGCACGTACCAAGAGGACGTCTCGAAGGAGCGTGTGTTTGGAATTATGATGACACCGAACCAGTGCTCGCATCCAGTAGAAATCAAGACATTGTTGTGGTTTGTCGTTCAGGCAATCGTAGTGCATTAGCGGCATTGACCATGCAACAAATGGGTTTTAAAAATGTCAGATCACTCAAATTAGGCATCAAAGGTTGGAATGACAACGACATGGAAATGATTGATAAAAATGGAAAAATTGTCGATATAGATCAGGCCGATGAATGGCTAAACCAAGCGGTCCCCGAGCACAAACTTAAGCCACAAAATTAATACTTTAAAAAAATAGTCAAAATAGTTAAATAACGCTTGACTCGTAAAAATATTCTGCTGTATAATTCTCGCCTTTCACCAAGTTCAAAACATCAGTTGCGAATTTGGTTGCTCTTTAAAAATTTTCAAGCAACTTGTGTGGGCACTCGTACAATAATATTGTGCAAGTGCACATAAAAAACTAAAGCAAATTAAGCTTTTAAAAAAATTGAACGCAAAAGCGAACTTATTAATTTAAGTTTGCCCCAATGTTCTAAAAAGTTAAGATTGAACTGAAGAGTTTGATCCTGGCTCAGATTGAACGCTGGCGGTATGCTT